>CAYXWM010000123.1:0-1668 GCA_964468805.1 uncultured Defluviitaleaceae bacterium | reverse complement strand
CTTGCCATAGTAGCTAACGCACTATGTACTTTGCCCTTATCCCTATCGGGGGTCAAAGTACGTGCGGCTTGCCAGCGGCTGAAAGGCAAACCCAGAGCATCAATGATTAGCATACACTAATCATTTTCAAGTATGAATGTCTCAAATGCCCTCATTGCTTTATCCCGCATAGAAAAATCAAAGATGCCGCGTTTGAATAAAAGTAATGGGAAAAACATATTCTCCATGAGTGAAATTTTATAATCACTAATAAATTGTTCAAATGAATAATCCTTTATGTTTTCACAAAGGTATTGGTGGTACTGTTCCAATAAAGGTAAAGCTGCTCTTTTATCCGGCTCTACGTGTAGCGCCAATAACATTGCTAAGTCTTCTGTACCCAGTCCCACTCTTACTGCTTGCATATCAATAAACTTTACCGTTCTGTCAAGTTTTTTAGAGATAAACGTGTTTCCGGGATGCAAATCGCCGTGAATGATTGTAATATTTTTGCCAGCGTGAAATCGTGTTTCTATTAGGTCAATATATTTCTCTCGTAACATGTCAAGTGCAGTTTGAAAATAGTCAAGTTTTTTTATGTCAATATGGTTTTCAAAGATGTTCCATACCTTTGGAATTTTACCGCTTTCTTCGTCATTACGGTATTTTTTATAGTCTTCTTCCATACCGTTGATATGAGCGAGTAGATTCTCTTTGTTTTCTAAACGCCAATGCAAACCAATTTGCCCAAAAGCATTATGATTATCCCAGAAAGTAGCGTGAAATTTAGCTGTTGCACTAAGCAAAGCATTATAATTATCTCGTATAAATTCGCCATTAGAATCATCTTCGTCAAAATGATTGCCTTGAATATACCCTTCATTTAAGTCTTCCATGAGGAGTATATTCTTGTCTTTATCAACATGATATATTTGAGGAACATTCAAAACATAGCCACTTACCATGCTATAATTATTCAATTCACTATCGTTTTTTTTATATGCTTTTTCAATTAGTTTTATTTCTATCTGCGGCGTTGTCACCAAAATGCTGGTGCTGGTGTATCTTCCTGTTTTTTGAGATGTCCCTCTACTAACTTCGCAGTTCCCGATATTCGGGTGAATGTTACGGATTGCGTTGATGATGGCTTCATCATCCAATCCAATTATTTTTTTTGCCATTTGCGTTCCCTCCAGTTTTTGTAGAACACGATTAGCGATATGTTCTGCTTGTCGTTCAATAATACTTATTTTTTCTTGTTCTATTTTTTCATCATAAGCATATGCAGGCATGATTATATCATCTATGGTACAGTTAAAGATTTGCGCAAGAACAGGCAACAATGATGTTTCTGGCAAACTATGACCATTTTCCCATTTGCTTATGGCTTGCGGTGAAATAGAAAGCATATTTGCAAGCTTTTCTTGCGAACAGCCAGATTCTTTTCGTAAAGAAACTAGCTTTATTCCCATTCTTTTTACATCAAGCATTAAGACACCTCAGTTCTTTCTTGAGAATTATTATATCATGTTGATATTTATTAAACCATACAAAAAACAGGAAGGTTTCTCAACTATGAGTTTACCCCCTGTTTTTTATTGTTTTCCTAATGCTTTTGGCGAAACAAAAAAATGCCGCTTTTAGATTTCGTCCATATAATTAAATTTACTGTTGACAAACAGCACCGTG
>CAYXWM010000122.1:0-1880 GCA_964468805.1 uncultured Defluviitaleaceae bacterium | reverse complement strand
TTAATATAGTTAATATATATAATCCTCATGTAATTGTTGTGGGCGACGAACTGGCAAGAGGCGGAGAATATTTGTTGGAAATATTAAAACAAACCGTTAAGGAGCACGTTCTTCCCATGGTATATGAACAGTTGACCATTCGTTTAAGTGCTTTCGATGATGACCCTGCCTTAATCGGAGCGGGGTCTCTGGCTGTTAACAATATTAACGATATAATTTTCCCTGCATAGATAATTGTCTAAACTTTAGTTCTGTAATACGGTTTTGTTGTTTTTGCATAGTAATTAGTTAATTAAATTAATTAACTAAGCTTGGTGAGTTTCATTTTCCGAATTAAAGCAGTTTCTGCTTTAATATATATTCCGTTGGGTTTATTCCCATCGGTGAAATCAAGGAGGATATAATGAAAAAGTTATTGGTAAAAGTATTAACAACAACAGTATTGGCAACATTGCTGGCAGGTGCTTTCACAGGCTGTTCAGCTCCGGCATCGTCTCCCGATGCATCTGCGGCTCCATCTGCTCCGGCTCAAACCGGCGGAGAAAACCAGCCGGCAGAGCCGAATACCGCAAGTAATGAAAAACTTTACATCGGTATGGCTATCCACTCAACCGACAACGAGTACTGGAACGACGAAGCAGAAGGCGGAAAATTGTTTGCAAAAACTTTACCCGAAGGGTCTTATGAAGTACAAGTTCTGACCTGTGACGGTGACGACGAAAAACAATTAAACGGTATCAAAGCTTTCATCGCAAGTCACGGCAAAAACACTATTATCTATGTAGACCCCAGCAACGCACCCAACACAGCAGCTATCGCTGAAGTTTGCGAAGATGCGGGCGTTTATTGGACCAGCGTTTGGCACTTGGCAGAAGGTTTAACACCCATGGACTACAAATATTATGTAGCTCATCAATCCGTTGACGGCGTTAAACAAGGTTATGACATTGCGGTTTCCATGTTCAAACAATTCAAAACACCCGGAAAAGGCAAAATCCTTGCTCTTCAAGGAATGTTGGGTAACAACTCCGCTGTAGAAAGATACGAAGGTTTACAACAAGCTCTTAAAGAATATCCCGACGTAGAACTTCTTGATATGCAAGTTGCTGACTGGAACGCTCAAAAAGCTTTAACCATCACCGAAACTTGGTTATCCAAATATTCCGATATAGACGGTATCTGGTGTGCAAATGACGGCATGGCTCTCGGCGTTATTCAAGCATTAAAAGCAAAATCCTTAAACGGAACAGTAAAAACTTGCGGCGTTGACGGCGTTTCCGAAGCTATCGCAGCTATCGAAGCAGGCGACATGGTTTGTACAGTAGCTAACAACGGTTACTTGCAAGGCGGTTACGGTGCGGCTTATGCTTATGCGGCTTACTCCGGAAAAATCGACCCCACAACTTTACCTGCTGAAAAACGTTTATTCTATACCGAAGGTTACTTTATTGACAAAGACACCTTACCCGAATACAAAAAATCCTTTGTTGACAACAAACCTACATACGATTTCGACGACTTAGACTTTGTAATAGCAAGACCCATGGTGAAATAATTAAGCTAATGTAATTATGTAACTACCTGATTTATACGCCTATCATTCCGGGCAAAGCGATAAATGATTATATTATTTGTATATACTTAATTTCATAAGTAATAGTAACAAAAGCTATTCTTCGTAAACGGTTCGCTCTTGCATTTTTATAAAAAACACCGGTCGCGCACCACTACGAATATACGCTTTTGTTACTACATTACCGGAAATTAAGTATAACGCTTCATCGGAATGACAGGCGTATTTAATTTTTACGAACGCCCTTATGGGACGGACTGTTTTCAGTCCCGACCGGTTTCTTTGAAAGGTGGATTGGCTTTGAAAA
>CAYXWM010000121.1:0-1941 GCA_964468805.1 uncultured Defluviitaleaceae bacterium | reverse complement strand
GCCGTCACGGAACCACCCGGACTGTTAATATAAAGACTTATATCTTTGTTGGGGTCTTGACTTTCCAAAAACAATAACTGAGCTGTAATTAAGGCGGCTGTGGTGTCGTTTACTTCCTCTCTCAAGAAAATAATTCTATTAGCCAGGAGTCCGGAGAAAATATCGTAACTTCTTTCTCCTTTGCTTGTCTGTTCTATTACATACGGTATTGTACTCATGCAGCCCCGGCCTCGCATTTCAAAGCAAATGTATAAGTCATCATAAAGTTATTGCTTATAGTAAATCTGTTTAATTTAGGGTTATGAATCCCAATTATTCTATATCTTTGCGGCGTATAGAGATAGAGTTGTCTAAAAGCTAGAGAAAATGATTGCTGTGAGTCATAATTTGATTCATAGGCAATTTCAATAATAGGCTTCTTGGTATTGACAAGTTTTTCAGCAGCCACAGTCAGTCTGCGTGTTTGAATATACTTATAAAGTGTGAACCCCACAATTTCCGAAAACAATCTGTTTAAGTGAAATTTTGAGTAACCTACTTTATCAGCAATTTCGTCTAAACTTAATTTTCCATCAAGATTATCTTCAATATAATCTATAACCTTCATTATTATGTTATTATATCCCATTTTCGCACACTCCGTTTACGATATAATTATAAAATATTATATCAAATGTTATGGGCTTCGTCTTAATAGAAATTGCTATCTTTATAAAAATCACTCTATATTTTTGCATAAAAAACCGTTAATTTGTTAACCGTTTTACATACAAAAATATCTCAATAGTTTATTTGGTATTAACGGCAAAAAATATTTTCTCCCTGAAATTCACTCTTTCTATAATAGCGAATATGGCATTTTTTTGTTGAATAATAGTATTTAAAGAAAGCAAAATAAATACAGGGTTTCCGAAAATTTAATTGATTTTATGTTGCCCGTAAAATTGGTTTTCCCTTAATTTATAAACTTTCCCATAAGACAGGAGTAGAGACTTGTGGACCTTTTTACTGTCGCTTTGGCACCCACATTAGTATGTGCTTTTTATATTTTCATTCGGGACAAATACGAAAAAGAACCTATACAACTCCTGATTACCGGTTTGATTTACGGGGCCTTGATTATAGCACCCATAGTTCAGACGGAAAATTGGGTAACCCTTTTTATTCCCAACGGCGGAGTTTTGACCGAAGCTTTCTTCGTTTCCTTTATGGTAGCGGGTTTGGTTGAGGAATTTTTTAAATATATTGTCCTGTTCTTTTTGGTCTGGCGTAACAATAATTTTAACGAACGCTTTGACGGCATAGTGTATTCCGTTTTCATATCCCTGGGCTTTGCCGGGGTAGAAAATTTTCTTTATGTGTTTAATCCCACCATGGGCGGTATGGAAACCGGTCTGTTACGTGGGGTTTTCTCCGTTCCGGGTCATGCCCTCTTCGGCGTAGCCATGGGTTATTATTTTGCATTGGCTAAGTTTGAGCCGGAGCGTAAAGGACGGCTTATTTTCTTGGCATTCTTGGTGCCCTGGTTATTGCATGGATTCTATGATTTCATTTTGCTGTCGGAAATGCATTATATGATGATTGCTTTTATCTTGTTTGTTGCATATCTATGGGTAGACGGATTCCAAAAGATGAAACGTCATTTGCAAAAATCACCTTTTAAACATGTTTAATTTTAGTTAACTGTTGATAAAAATTTACATTTATTATATAATAAACACTGAAAAAGATATTTATTAATTCAGTAGTTTTTATATTAACGTTTAAGAGCATAAACTTTAGCTTATCTTCCTTTAGTTTATGTAAATATTATTTGAAGTTCTGTGAAATATTAAATAACAGTACTTATACTTAATTTCGAGTTAAGTAGTAACAAAAGCGTATATTCGTAGTGGTGAGCGACCGGTGTTTTTTTATAAAAACGCAAGAGCGAACCGTTTA
>CAYXWM010000120.1:0-2005 GCA_964468805.1 uncultured Defluviitaleaceae bacterium | reverse complement strand
TCTCCGCGTTCATAATAACTGTAAACTCGTTGGCTGCAATTCAATTTTTCTGCTATTTCTCTTTGTGATAAATCGCTGTCATCACGCAAATCCTTAATCCTTTGGTACATGTAAATCACCTCATCACCATTATATTATAGCCCAAAACAGGCTATTGTTTTTCAGCCTTAAATAGGCTAAAATCACACTAGGTGATGATTTATGGACATAGATAAAGCCCTTAAAACAGGTAATAAAAAAGAGTTTTCCTCGAATAATGAACTTTTCAGCGAGCAGTCAAAACTTGAATTTATGAACACACCGAAGGAAAATCTTGCTCTTTATCATTTTAGCTTAGGAACGTGGATTAGGAATTTTGTTTTAAGTAATGACCGGGTGGTTTATAAGTTGTTTATCAAAACTGGAATTCGCCAAAAAGATGACATGTCAATGATTATTACAGGGAACTTCATAAATATATGCCAAAATAGCTACAATGAAAACAACCACTAATCGTAATATGTCGATTAGTGGTTGTTTTACATCTTTACTAGTCTTTATAAGAAACATCCTTTAAATTTCTTAATATCAATTAATTTTTCAATATAAACAGCATTGCTATTATATACATATTAGTGCCAAAAAACAGAACCATATCATATTTTTTGCTATATCTATGGCTCTGTTTTTTATATTTCCTTCATTCAATTTTTATGAGATATTATGAACCTGAATTTATTTCCAAGAAATTAAAGTACTTTGAAGGGTAAGGTATTAGAGATTGCTCTCTGTTTATATCTCCAACAATCTCCCATCGTATAGCTTCGAATATAGTCCTATCCTCATCCAAAAAGTTTCCCACTATAATAAATTTATTATTCATATATATATATATAGGCCTTTTTAGATATTTACTTGGCTCTTCCCCTATAATATCAATGAACTTTGGAATCTCTGTCTCGACTTCACTTTCGCCATATGAATCCAATACCTCCCAAAATGATTCAGTAGTTTGGCTACCAGTACATAACAAAACAATATGTCCACGTTGATAGAAATCTTGTAATTGACTTGATGGTACCGAGTACTTAACAGGAACTATGTAAGAAGTGAATGTTAAAAAAAGAAAGAACAGAATAACTATTATAGTTATAACCAATTTTTGATTCATAACTCACCCCTAACTATTAATTCTATTAAATGTAACCCACTCTACTCCATTGCTAGGAACAGGGTATTTTCGGGAACCTCCTGTATTAAAACCATTAATACGACGGTTAGCTTTATCAACAAATCCTTCATTCTCATTTATATATTTATAATCAGTCGTACCATTTGCAGCACGTACTGTTCCGCCTGCAATATTTGCCCAAGCCTGTGCAAAACTAAAGTCTCCAGTTCCTGTATTGCAAGAATAAAACAAAGAAAATTTTAAATTAAATGCCTCTCCTATAATTTTATTTTCTAACTCATTACTCTTAAGCTCTAATTCTGCCGAATTTTCTTGTCCATATCCTAGAGCGATTTTTCCTTTGAGTCCATGTGAAAACACTGTGAAACTAGTAATTTTGTCTCTAATCCTTCGTTCGGACAATTCTGAATTTTTTAAACTCATTGAGTTTATGTAATTGTACAATTCATCTGCATTTTTTATACGAACACTTCTTATGCCTAGACGATCTGCAATATTTTCCATTAACTTCATATCTGTTTCTGAATATCCAGTGGAACTGATAATCCAAGTTACCTCATTAGCTCCTACAGATTCAACTAACTCTTTTATTCTTTTTATTGATGGTTCAACAAAATTATATTTGTATCTATTATCACTATCATATTCACTACCTGTTATAACAAGTGCTTCTAACCCATAAGGATCCACAAAACGAACAGGATTGTTGTTACAATACGTATACCAATTAAATCCGTCCTTAATAGGATCTTCTGCTAAGAATCGACCTGTTGCTGGGCTATAGTAACGAGCCCTTAAATATACATCACCAGATTCTACATCTAAATACTCCCC
>CAYXWM010000119.1:0-2185 GCA_964468805.1 uncultured Defluviitaleaceae bacterium | reverse complement strand
ATGGTTATTTTACAGACTTTTCAGACAATGGTTCAGGAGTTTGGAGTTTTAAAGTACGCAAACCAATTGTACATAATATAGTTGTGCTCAGAAATGGTAACTCATTCAATGTCGCAAACGAGGTAGCCAATGTTGGGGACGAGATAACAGTTCAGGCAAATATTGAAAAAGTTGCCAGCGCCAGATTGATTGTGGTAAAAGTAGGTCCCATGGAATATAAAGATAATTTTGACAATCAATCCTCAGTAACCTTTAGCAAATTCAAGCTTACAGAAGAAGAAATTGGGCGTGCTGCTATTGAAAGTGGAAGTCTAACAATTAGTGTTAACGGACACACTGGCGGCACCGCTTTAGATGCTGAAATAGATGCCCGTATGCTTGGGGATTCGGTGAGTATACGAATTGAAAAGTCTGAGGGGTTGGAGAAAGGTAGAGAAGTTTTTATTCCTCATACTGTAAGCGGTACACTTAATGGAGCAGATAAGACATTGTATCCAATCGATAACTGGGGCGCTCCAGGAAATGGGAATTATCCACAGGGTGTACAGAAGGACTCCAATGATCGATATATAGTTGCAGTGGGTCCCAAGATCGTTAACCCTAATTATCCTGATAACGGTAAGATTTGGTCAGAAGATTTTGATTCATTCAACAAACGAATTGATGTTGTATTAGAGCATAAAACTATAGGGGTAATAAAAACTATTGAGTGTGTTGTTGGCGATTACAAAGCACATTCTTATAACAAATATCTTGATGGGCATGCGTATAACACTGGAGATACAGCTTCGTTCAATGTAGAAAATGGTTTATTGCAAACTGGAATAGCTTATCCAAACTCATGGAACGCAGGTCAAAATCTAGCTTGTGCCCCCAATCACATGAATGGAACGGTGATTGAATTCTGTGGACATCAAGTTGACTTTGATTACGAAAACTACAAACTGGTGAAGTTGATTGTTTTGGATAAATAAGTCTATTAAATATCTTGTTAAATTGAAAGAGAGGCATGGCATATATGAAAAGCAAAAAAATATTATATGTAGTAATGGTGGTAATGTTGTTAATATTATTTGCTTTTCTACTTATGTTTAACACGACTCACATTAACAAACGTACAACAGATGCTGAGATTGAATTTCATATTGAAGCATCTGTTGTAAACGAAAATTTCAATACACTAAATGAAACAGATAATGGCCGAACTTATAACAGTTTTCTTGATTTTCCATACCTTAACATGCCTTTTGCAAATGATGAGGTATATGAATTATACAAAGATGCATATAACAAAATTGATTTTTATGGAGAATTTAGAAAAGGAGACTCTGAGGTTCATGATTATTACAAGGAAAGATACTATCAATTGCTTAACAATGAAAGGGACTTTACTAATCCTAAAACAGGTGAGGAAATTTTATTAAATGAATTTACTGAATTTAAAACAGATGCTGATAAGAATATTTATGATCTAAGCAATTATACTTATTATTTTTTCGACATGAGTGGAGATAATATACCAGAGTTAGGAATTACAAATCGTACTACTTATATTTTCAAATATATTCCCGAAACGGATGAGTTTATTTTATGGTGCGATTTAACTCCTTCTTATCAGCTAATTGGAAGCCAAAAAATAATATGGATTCATTTAGGCACAGGAATGGGGCTTGCATTTTACAAGTTAGGTGAAAATGGTGAAGAAGAATATAGTACATTTTGCTATTCCACAAATAGACATAATGAGAAATCAGGAGAAACTGAAGATGTGTATATCGTTGGTTTGCCAAGATATATAGACAATCAAATAGAGACAGCAGTAATATTGGAGAAAGAAGCTTATAAAGACAGCTATGGCACACTCTATTTCAGGGTCACAAGAAAACAATATGACGAGTTAACAAAAAATATTGTTCAATCACAAAGATTAGCAGAAGAAAATATCAAGGAAGTAGCTTTTACTTACGATGAGTTATTTGAGTGATTTAAGGTAAGTCAATTTACCAAAAAAGCAGAGCTATCTACTGTTTCGTAGATTCACTCTGCTTTCTTTATTTCTTTGTTTACCATTTACTTTCCGCAAAGCATCCACTTATGCCCGAAATACTCCCGCACATAATTAAGTGATTCACCGAACCGTCGAGTTAAAGTGAGTGAAAAACCTTGTAATATCAGTGCTTTAGCC
>CAYXWM010000118.1:0-2259 GCA_964468805.1 uncultured Defluviitaleaceae bacterium | reverse complement strand
TTGGAACTCCATTTGTCGCAAACAAGGGCGACAAAGTGACCATTAAGCTCAAAGAGGATTTGTGGGGTACGGGGCTTGAAAAGGACAAAATTAAGCTCAAGGTTATCATTGGTGATAACGACGAAAATACGAAAAGGGAGATTAGCCTCAGTAACAAAGATCGAGAATTCTCCTTTACAGCGCTCCAATCAGCCACCCATTGGGTCAAGATTGTTAACGACAACATGCAATCTGTTAACTACAAGTTTGAAATACTAACACCATCCGCTTCCTTCGGTGAACCCAATAGTCAACAAACCAAACCAAATGCTCAACAACCGGGTAAAATGGTATGCGAAGGCGGCATAGCGGCTAACCTCACGGGCCCTGCTTCGAGTAACCAGTTAACAGTAAAAAAAGGTGATAAGATAACTATTTCACTGGCTGAAGACTTATCCGGCTTGGGACTTGTGAAGGATAACATCAAAGTAACCGTAATGATAGGTGAACAGTCTGTTGTCTTAAGCAATGCAGACCGGGAAAAGACGATTACTGTTAATAACGCAGGTACATTTACCGTCAAGATAAAGAATAGTAACATGCAGCTTGTTAATTACAAGTTTAATCTGACGATTAATAAATAGTATTACCACAAAGCCTCCCCTGACGTTTTTGGGAGGCTTTGTTTTTTAGCCTTACACGGCTGTCCATACGTGGTGTTAAGCATGTTTATGAGGATGTCTCCTACTACGACGGTTATGCGGTGTTTCTGAATATTCCAGCTGGGACGTATATTGTTGAAGAAATAAAAGCACCGGACGGATACATTTTGGACACTACCAAACGAACGATAGTGGTGGAAAGTTACAAACCAACGAAATTTATGTTCAGAACAGCAAAAAGCCGGGTCTTGTCATTAGGAAGTATGACGAGGACACCGGCCTTTTACTTCCCGGTGCGGAGTTTTCAATCGCCAAAAAAGGCGGCATGATAATCCACGAAAGTATAACCGATATTGATGGAACAATCCGTCTGGATGATCTGGATGAAGGCTGGTACACTGTAACGGAGCTTGCCGCCCCAAAAGGATACTTGATTGCCAACGAGTACAAAGACGTATACCTTTCCTCACCAACTCTTACAGTACAATCCTCCGAAATATATTCAGATACTTCATCAATTAAATGGTTTGAAGTTACTACTTCATAGAGGCGAGTGCTGTGTTGCGAAGGTTATCGGGCTAATCTCGAAATACTTAGGTAAGCATGGGGAATATGGGGTTTGCTCATTTGGTGCTCTCAAATTCACTTCTCAAAATAGAGTAGTATAATCTGTCTACGTATTTTCCATCCATATAGAAGTAATCTCGTAAAGTGCCTTCGTAGGTACAACCGCTTTTTTCGATAACTCGCTTAGATGGAATGTTTATTGATTTATGGCAGATTTGCACTTTGTGTAAATTCATTTCAGTAAATCCATAAGCAATAACAGCTTTTGTCGCTTCGGTAGCTAACCCTTTACACTGAAAATTGGAACCGATACAGTATTCAATTTCAGCAAAATGATGATTACTATTTACTAAGAAAAAGGCTATTTGACCAATGCATTCATTGTTTTCTTTTGAGATGATTGCCCAACGGTAATAGTCGTTATTGTCATACGAACTGATGTATTTTTGGAGTAATTCCTTAACAGCTTCTTTTGTTTTATATGTCGGTTCAGAATATAAAGATTGTATTTTTTCATCGGCTACCCAATACTTCAGCATAGCATCGTCATCTTGATAAGTAAATTGTCTTAAAATAAGCCTATCAGTTTCAATTGTTTGCGTTCCGATATGTGTTAACATGTTTAAAGCTCCTTTATGAATAAAATATAAATTCGCATTACTATAAGCAAGCCTTGTTTACGTACGGGGTTTGCTCATAATATTCACCCTCACTTGCCGACAGATTGAAACTCTTTTGTGCTGTAAGAGGTGTCACTGCTCATTACGCTGATTGTCTTGCCACTGCTGTCATAAACATATGCATCAACTAAATTTATAGGTTCTTGACCTAAAACACACAAATAAATCTGATCATTAATAAAATCGTACTTAATAGAATTATTATCCAGTATAAACTCAATACCAATAGGTTCAACATCAACAATTTTTTCGCTTTTAACATCAAGCATAGTGCTTTTATAATCGCCGAACACAATAAACTCATTGTCTAAAACAGCGGAATTTACTGAGAAACATGGACTATTTGACCGTGAAAAACTTGTAAAGTATTC
>CAYXWM010000117.1:0-2419 GCA_964468805.1 uncultured Defluviitaleaceae bacterium | reverse complement strand
ACGGACTGTTTTCAGTCCCGACCGGTTTCTTTGAAAGGTGGATTGGCTTTGAAAACTAAAACTATGATAGAACCGGACATGAGTAAAACAATAGCCGAGGAATTTACCCAGAAAATTATTGATGAACGTAATAAAGCCAAGATAATAAAATATGCTCCTCTAATTATACTGTGTTTTATGGTTGTTGTAATGTCAATTTTTGTACCCGGTTTTTTCTCTACAACGAACCTTACCAATATTTTGAACCAAATGGCTATACCCTTGGTCTTGGCAACAGGGCTTACCTTTGTAATTATTCTGGGTAGTATAGACCTTTCCATAGAAGGCGTTATGGGTTTTGCCGGTTCTGTGGTTACCCTTTTGGTCTTAAACAATAAAAACGCCATGGACTTGGGAATCTTCGGGATACTCCTAGCCATATTAATGGGTACCGCAATAGGTGCTATAACCGGTTTTTTACACGTTAAACTGAAAATACCCGCCTTTATCGTAACCTTTGGTATAGGAAGCGTTATTACGGGCTTTGGAATTATGTCCTACATGGGCAGACCGGCAACGGTTATGTATCCCTTGTTTGCGGATATAGCCAGAGGTTCTTTATTGGGAATTCCCTACTTAACATGGTTTGCATTGGTGGTATTTTTAATCGGTTGCATAATACAAGAATACACTGCTTTCGGCAGAAATGTTTTTGCCATTGGTGATAATGAAGCCGTCTTACGCTCCACCGGGATTAATGTAGACCGAGTTAAAATCAAAGTTTTTGCATGGTGTGCCTTTTGCACCAGTATAGCCGGTGTTTTCGGTGCTATGAGATTAAACCGCGGAGAAGTTGTTATTGGTAAGGACTTTTTGTTTTTCACCATTACAGCGGTTGTTGTAGGCGGAACGGCTCTTTCCGGCGGAAAAGGCGGCTTGTTTCAATCCTTAATCGGTGTAATTATAATCACCGTCTTGCAAAACAGTATGATTTTATTGGGCGTAGACCCATATATCCAACCGGCTGTGCAAAGTATAATAATTATTATTGCTGTATCTCTGTCCGTTGCCAGAGGCAAAAAAGTCATTATAAAATAGAAGGGGCGTAGCTTATGGAACGCAAAACTTTGTTTAAGGCTGAAAAAATCAGCAAGCAGTATGCCGGAACCGCCGCCCTTAAAAATATAGACTTGGAAATCAACGCAGGTGAAGTAGTAGGGCTAATCGGTGAAAACGGTGCCGGAAAATCAACATTGCTTAAAATAATATCCGGCGTGGAACAACCCACAACCGGATCCATGGAACTCCACGGAAAGGCTTATGTATGCACAAATCCCATAGCAGCCAATGAAATGGGCATAGGCATGGTTTTTCAAGAACAATCACTTATAAGGAATTTAACCGTGGCTCAAAATATTTTTTTGGGTCGAGAAAGCAGATACAAAAAATTCGGTTTAATAGACTGGAAGTCTATGAATAAAGCCGCTACACAGGCACTTAACGATATAGGCGTAAACAACATAGCTCCCGATAAAAAAATAGTGGACTTAAATTTTGCAACCAGACAAATGGTTGAAATAGCAAAGGTATTTAATATAGTAAACGAAAAAAACCACGGCGGTTCCATAATTCTTTTGGACGAACCTACCTCCGTGTTAAACGATGCTGAAATCAAACAGCTTTTCGAACAGATGGAATTAATGAAAAAGACAGGCAATTCTGTTATTTTTGTTTCTCACCGCTTGGATGAGGTAATACATATCAGTGACAGAATTTACATATTTAAAGACGGTGAAAACACCGGTGTATTGGACAAGGAAGACGCAAACGAATCTGTATTATACGAAAAAATGGTTGGTCGCTCAACCACGGGAGAGTATTTCAAAATTCACCGCCAAACCATACCCCAAGAAGAGGTGGTTTTGGAGGTTGCGGGACTGTCTCAAGCCGGTGCCTTTAAGAACATTAATTTTAAGCTTCATAAAGGTGAAGTGTTGGGCATATGCGGCGTTGTGGGTTCGGGCAAGGAAGAACTTTGTTCCGTAATCTGCGGAGATGAGGACTATACAGCCGGCAAAATAGTAATCAAGGGCGAAGAAAGAACCTTAAACTCCACGGCTCAAGCCTTGAGTCACGGCATACTCACCGTACCGAAAGAGAGAAGAGAAGAAAGTATTATAGGTATATTAAGTATATTTGATAATGTTACCATGTCAAGCTTAAAAAATGTTTGCGTAAGCGGTATTATCTCAAAGAAAAAGCAAATAGAAGTAGCGAATAAATGGATAAAAAAATTAGCTATAAAATGCTCCGGCGTAAAACAAAGAATAAGCCGATTAAGCGGCGGTAACGCACAAAAAGTTGTTTTTGCCAGGGCAATGGAAAGCAATGCCGATATTATTATACTTAACCACCCAACAAGAGGCGTTGACGTTGGTTC
>CAYXWM010000116.1:0-2819 GCA_964468805.1 uncultured Defluviitaleaceae bacterium | reverse complement strand
TACGAAACATTGTTTATGGGTTTAAAGCAAGCGGATATATCAAAACTCAAAACAGATACATCAGAACCAACACCAAGCCCCGATAAATCAAACAATCCGGATCAAACAGAGAATCAACCGACTGAATCACCCGCTCAATCGGCAAAACCGGTAAAAAAATCTTTTGATGAAGATGAAGTAAAGTCCAAGTTAGAAGTAACCGAATACCAATATTCTGATAGCGGAAGATCAAGAGTAGTATTGGTTGTAAAAAACAATTCAGACTATAATTTAAATATGGACGCCGAAATGGTTTTCAAAGATAGTGAAGGAAAGCTTGTCGGTGCAACAGATAGCAGCGTTGTTGCTTTTGAAAAAGGTAGCGAAGTCGCACTTATCTTTTATAATGAAATTAAATTTGATTCTTATGAATACGAGTTTTCTTTAAAAGAAGAAGATTACTTTGAATGTATATCATCCGCTCTGACTTATGAGGTTTCTTTGGTAAAAGAAAAGGCTATTGTTTCTGTAACCAACAATTTTGATAGTAATGCCCAGTTTGTTGAGGGTACAGTTTTGTTTTTTGACGGCGATACCTTAGTTGATCATAGTACTTCCTATTTTTGTGATCAAGACAATGAATTAAAGGCAGGTAAAACATTAAATGAAGAGTTTAATGCCTACGGACAGAAGTTTGACAACGTTAAGGTTTATTTTACAGGCAGAATATCGCAGTAAAGCGGTTTAAGAGTAAAGTTATAAAATATCTATAAAATCAAAGCCACAAAAAGCCCTATGCATACGGGAGATTTTTGTGGCTTTTCATTTAAATTTAATTTTTAATATGCCTAATAGTAAAACTAAATTCCATGTAAAATACCGGTGCTTGTTAAGCTTTCATATTAATGATAGAATTAGCACCAAACCCTTTTTTATCCTGAATCAAACCCCATTCCATATTTCCGTCAATTTTTTGGGTATTGAGAATAGTTTAAAATAAAGATGAGTTCAGTACCCATTTTAACGGGATAAGCGAAAGGGTGTTTAAAATGAAACCGGTTATTGCAATTACGCCGAATTTTAATAAGATAAAAAATACATTCACTCTAAACAGGGATTATGCCGAAGCAGTAATCAAGGCGAACGGTATTCCCTATGCACCGGTTTTTTATGATGATGAGCATATAGAGGAGATTTTTGCAAATTGTCAAGGGCTTATACTGTCAGGCGGCGGTGACATACACGCAAAGTTTTTTGCCCAAGAACTGCACCCAAAGGCAAACTCGGTAAATGCCGAAAGGGATATGTTTGAATTGAAACTGTGCAGGGCGGCATTGGAAAGAAATTTCCCCATGCTTTGTATATGCAGAGGAATGCAGGTGTTAAACGTAGCCCTTGGCGGAGACATTATACAGCATATTCAAGGACACAGCTTTAAAAAGCCATCAAAAACCCACACCGTAACCATAAATAAAAACACCCGGTTGCACGAAATTTTTCCATGGGATAAAATAGAGGTCAATTCCAGGCATCATCAATCCGTGGGATTGCCCGGGCAAAACGTAAAAGTAGCGGCGTTTTCCGAAGACGGGATAGTAGAAGCTTTGGAATTTGAAAATGCGGATTTTTGCATAGGGCTTCAATGGCATCCGGAAACCATGGCAAAAAACAATGCCCAACAGCTTTTACCCTTTCAAGCCTTGGCAGATAAAGCGGCAAGTAAACATACAATTTGACTTACATGTGTTTTGGCATAAAACCCATATAAACCGAATAAATTTGTCAAACATAACACAAATTATGAGGAAATCTACGCTTCCTCATAAGGTACATATACGAGAACCTGCCGTATTTACCGGGCAATATAAAAACAAAATTAAATACAATAAGCAAAGGTAAGTGAGAAACATGAAAGAAATCTCGGATTTTTTTACAAACCTGACCTCGGGCCACCCATTTTTAACGGGCATATATGTAAAGGCATTTGAATGCATCGTGGTAATTGTACTTAACTTTATTATTTATAAAATACTGAGAAAAATCATAAAGATGTTCGTTAAAAGATTTAACAACACCTCCGACGACAAAAAGCCCATTAACCGCAAGGCTACAACGGTGCTTACCGTGCTGAACAGTGCTTTGAAATATTTTATGTATTTTGTTGCCATCTGTCAGCTTTTGGCGGTTTTCAAAGTCCCCGATGCATCCATATTAGCCGTAGCCGGTGTCGGTTCTGTGGCTTTGGGTTTGGGTGCCCAAGGGCTGATTAAGGATATAATCTCCGGAATTTTTATACTTCTGGAGGATCAATTCGGCGTTTCCGATTGGGTAACCATAGAAGGACGTACCGGAACCGTGGAAGCTGTGGGTATACGTACCACCGTTATACGAAGCTTTAATGGCGACGTTCATATTATCCCCAACGGGGAAATAAAAATAGTAACCAACATGAGCAAGGAATTCAAATGTGCCATTATAGACGTAAGCATAGACTATAACGAGGATATAGACAAAGTCATTCGCGTTTTGGAAAACGAAATGGAAACCTGTCTCGGGAAGGTAGAGGGCTTAATCAGCGTACCGAAAGTATTGGGAATCACCGAATTGGGTAACAGTGGACTAAGTATACGAATCCATGCCAATTGTGATGTGGGTCAGTCTTGGGCGGCGGAAAGAGAGCTTCGCCGTCTTATAAAAATACGTTTCGATAAAGAAGGAATCACCATTCCCTATCCTCAACTTACCATACACAATGCATAAAAAGGAAAAATATTAACCCCGTCAAACTGAACAGAACCCCGTAAAACGGACATTGAAATAAAAGCACCTCCTATTGTAGA
>CAYXWM010000115.1:0-2886 GCA_964468805.1 uncultured Defluviitaleaceae bacterium | reverse complement strand
TTTTCTATGCTTTCGTAAACACCCACGCCAACTCCGGCAACGATAGCCGCACCCAGACAGGCTTCTTCGGTAACATCGGTTGTGTAAACCGGTTTATTGAAAATATCTGCCTGAATTTGCAACCACAGTTTGCTTTTTTCTCCGCCGCCCGAGGCAATCAAGGCATCTGTCTTAATGCCCAAAGCTTCAAAAATCACCAGCGAATCTCTGAGGGAATAAACTACACCCTCCATTATGGCTTTGGTCATATGTCTTTTATCATGTCCAAGCCCCAATCCGAAAAATACACCTCTGGCATAAGAATCCAAATGGGGAGTGCGTTCGCCACTTAAATAGGGAAGAAAGATAAGACCGTCAGAGCCGGGTGCTATATTTTTAGCCCGGTCTGTCATCACATCATAGCTAGATTCCTCAACAACCTTTTGCTTAAACCATTTAAGTGCCGAGCCGCCGTTTAAAGTTGCTCCCTGAATAAACCACAGATTATCGCCGGCGTGGCAAAAGGTTTGAGTGCGAAAAGCCGGGTCAAATATCGGTTGTTTTAACGGTGTTGATAATTGGCTTGCCGTTCCGATATTACAGGAAACATAGCCCTGTTTTATTGCAGCGTTTCCTATGGCTTGCATGGGTTGATCCGCTCCGCCGAATACAACCGGAGTTCCGGGAGTAAACCCTGTTTTTTCCGCTGCTTCTTTGGTCACCTGCCCTGCTACTTTACATGATTCATAACAAGTAGGAAACCAATCCGCATCAAATCCCAGCTTTTCAGTCATTTCCTTGCACCAAGTCCGCTCTTTTACAGAGAAAATCAAGGTGCCGGAGGCATCGGAAAAATCCGTACCGATTTCTCCTGTTAATTTAAAACGTATATAATCCTTAGGCAACATTACTTTATGAATTCTCGAGAAATTCTCCGGCTCGTGTTTTTTCATCCAATATAAAGAAGAGACCAAAAAACCGGTGGCTATGGGATTGAGTGTAAGTTCTTTTACTCTATCTTCCCCGATGATTTCGTATATTTCGTCCACTTCTTTTTGTGTACGTTGATCGGCCCAAATAATAGCCGGTCTTATCACCTTATACTCTTTATCCAAGGCAACAAGCCCGTGCATTTGACCGGAAAAGCCTATGCCTTTTATTTCTTCCGGATTGATACCTGCCTTGTTTATAGCGGATTTAACAGCAGTTGTTACGCTTTCCATCCAAACATTGGGGTCTTGTTCTGCCCAAGAATATATGGGTATGTCTATATCATATTCCACTTGCCATAAAGCAATTTTCTTGCCTTGGATATCATTTATCAGCACTTTCGCACTGGATGTACCCAAATCTATTCCCACTAAATATCCCATTACCGTTCTCCCTATATTTTTGTCAAACTTATACCCTAAACAGCATTAGGATTTTTAATATATTTATGTATTTCCCATATCACCGTACTTTTGATAGTACCTACGGAATTTAATTTACTGTGCAAATTGTTTGACTGCGTTGAACTTATGTTATTTCACTATAACATCACTGCCGCTTTTATCCGCATTCATATAAATAGCGTAAATTACCAGCAGACCGAAAACGATTTGTTGCCAGAAAGCATCTACGCCTATAACGTTTAAGCCGTTTTGTATTATTATAACCAAAACCGCACCCAAAAGAGTTTTTAAAACGCTTCCTTTTCCGCCGGTCAAAGCTGTGCCGCCCAAGGCTACCGCGGCAATAGCCATAAGATTTAAAGAATCGCCTATGGAGGGCAAACTGCTTTTTAGTTTAATAGCATAAAATATTCCTGCCAAGGCACTGCCCACACCGGAAAGTACAAAAGCACAAATTTTTGCCGGCATAAGTTTTAAGCCCATCATGGAGGCGGCTCTTTCGTTTGCCCCTGTGGCAAAAATAGTCTTACCAACAATTAAACGGCTTTGCAAAACATAATATAACAGCAAAACTACCATTGCAATAACGAATAAAATGGGAACATCTCCAAAAGTAATTTTTGCCCACTTAATAATATCCCATTTTTTAACCGGGATGCCGTAGGGTGCCCCTCCGGAAAGCAGCAACGCCGCACATTTCCAGATACTCAGGGTACACAGGGTTACTATAAACGAAGGAATCTTCAGCTTTGTAAATAAAATTCCGTTAACAAGCCCGGCAAAGACACCTATCAATAAAACTATGGGAATTATCCAATTACCGATTTCTCCGATATACATACCGGTTACCACGCAGGTGAAAGAACAAACAGCACCTGTTGATAAGTCTATGGAGCCTAAAAACAATACAAAAGTTACTCCGCCTGCCATGGCAAGCAGCGGTGCTGTATCGGTTAAAATATTCTTTATGTTTTCTCCGCTTAAAAAATTGGGATTAAGCATAGTTAAGATACTTGTTACAAGAATAATGGAAATTATGCTGAGGTAATTTTTTATGTTATCCCACTTAAATATTCCCGGATTTAACTTACGAATGCTTTCTTCACCCATAATTCGTCTCCTTTATAAACCAAAACAGTCCTAAATAAATGTTGAAACCGATTTACTAAAAGATCAACTTTTACCGTAAAACTTTGGCTTTATACTATTTCTCTGTTAATGTATAGTTAGACAAATAAACCTTTTTGTGAGAAATAGTTTTACATCATATCCTTAACAATATCAACTTGCGAGGGCTTGTTATCCGCTCCGCAATCATATTCGCTGACTACCAGACCGTCTTTCATTACCAAAACCTTGCTGGAAAGCCCTATACATTCGTCGAGAGTGTCGCCCAGCAAAATAACTGCTGTACCCTTTTCGGATATGTCTCTGACAAGGTTATAAATATCTTCTTTTGAACCAACGTCAACGCCTCTTGTTGGGTGGTTAAGTATAATAATATCGGCATTGC
>CAYXWM010000114.1:0-2946 GCA_964468805.1 uncultured Defluviitaleaceae bacterium | reverse complement strand
TATAAGCGTTAATCTCCTCAAATCCATCCCCGTTTTCAGAAGAACAGGTAATGACCTCGGCTCCCAAACTTACGAAAGCAATTTCGTTAAGCTTCTGGGGTAAATCATGACATAAATCAGATTTGGTCAGAACGATAACCGGAGTCGCCATGCTATCCCATGCAATTGTTAAATACCGTTCAATTCGACGGATATTAAAATCCGCATTGAGGGACATACAAATAAAGATGGTGTCAATATTGCTTGCAATCACCTGTTCGGCATTTTCCGTTCCTGCGGATTGCCGGGATAAAATGCTTTTGCGACGCAGGATATGATGAATGATTGCATTGCCGGTACTTCCATCCAACCGGTCAATCATCACCCAGTCACCAACTGCGGGAAAGGCAGATTGACCGTCTGCATTGTAAGCGAGCTTCCCTGAAACACTGGCGTCTATTTCCCCTAACTCACTGATTGTTTTGTATAATTCACGGTGTTGTTCCGTAACTCTGGCAAGAAACAAGCCCTCATACATGGTTGCTTCCTGTTCAAAGCGTTCGGATAGTCCGTAGTTTTTTAAATCTATATTCACTGTCTCAAAATCCTTTCGTAAAGAAAATGTGTGCCGAATAGCCTTGTGACAATTAAAAAAGCGCAGTAACCCACTGCGCTGCAAAACAAACAAAAAATTGTTGATGAACACTTCTCTGGTCATTTTGTAAGGCTTTTGGGTACACAAAACTAGCAGGCTAAAACCTTGCATTAAGTGATACAAATGATTACCTTATCTTACGACCGACATCAACACACCTCTTTCTTTTAAAGATAAATATAAAATAGCATATAGGTTACAAGATTACTCTTGACGGGTATAGTGCAATATCTGCCAGCCCATACCGAACTTATCAGTTACCATACCGTACAACTCGCTGAAAAAGGTATGTGTAAGTTCTTGTTCCACGGTGCCACCTTCTTTCAGCTCATTAAACAGGCGCTGAACCTCCGCCTTGTCGTCAAGGCTGATGGTTGGTGAGATGTTATTTCCTTTAACGAGTGGCATACCTGATGGCATGTCCATAAACATGGCCACCATGTTGTCGAACTTTATTCCGGCATACATTATCTTATCCTGGTCAGCCTGTGATAAGGTGTAATTCGGATCGGCTGGCGCTTCGCCATAAGTCATTAGATTATGGACCTCTGTTTTAAAAACCTTTGCGTAAAACTCCACTGCTTCTCGGCAGTTGCCGCCAAAGTTAAAAAATAATTCTAATTGCATCTTAATCCTCCTTGTATTCTTTTTTTGTTTTTAAGTTTACCCTAAATCAGATGGTTACCTATAAAACAATCCGCTTAAAAGATTTGAGTTGTAAAACATTTATATGATTAATATTAAAATTATAACATGAAGATTTTTATATTGCAAATAATAAAGGTATTTATAAATTTATTCAGAGATTACCTTTTTGAAGCTAGTAATTCCACAGATTTAGTAAATTAAACAAAATAAAATAAAAAAATTGCAAAGTGTACTTGACAAATGATGAAAAGTATACTATTCTAAAAATGCAAAGTATACATTGCTTAAATTTGGGAGGTGATCTATTGAAAACTAAAATAGCTGAATATCGTAAAAAACATAAACTTTCTCAGGAAGAACTTGCATTAGCGGTTGGCGTAACAAGGCAAACAATTACCTCGCTGGAGGTTGAAAAGTACACGGCATCCTTGGTTTTGGCTTATAGGATTGCGAAATACTTTGGAACGAGCATAGAAGATATATTTGATTTTTCTGATTTGGAGGAGATATAATGGAAAAATTTAGACAGACACTACAATTAAGGCTAAGATTGGCTGGACTTTATAATGCCGTATTTCTTATGGTGGTGGCAAGCGGGTTTGTTCATCTTAATAATGGTGGCGGTGGTCATCTACAGGAGTTTATTATAGGATGTAACGTGGGGTTTTGCATAGGAATACAGTTGCTTGTAATCTATTATATGGGTAAATACTCACAAGCATTAAAAAGTAATGAAAAACTGAAAAAATTATATATTTATGAAAACGATGAACGTCGAAAGCTCATTAAAGCGCAAATAGGTGGAGTGGGCATTAATGTGGTCATTAGCGGGTTAGCCATTGCAATGATTGGCTCTGGGTTTTTTAATACCACTGTCTTTTTCACATTCTTAGGCGCTTTACTATTTAGTGCCTTAGTTAAGGGGACATTAAAGTTATACTTTAATAGAAAGATTTAAGTGCAAAAATGAAATGCTTAATAAAACAGATAAAAAATTACGAAAATTGAAAACTTTCAAGCAGGTTGATTAAGTTTGTAAATCAAAGAAACCCTTTTAAGTTTTAAACCTCAAGTGATGCGAAATGTGCTTGGGGTTTTTTAAATGGATGCTTCTGCACATGCCTATCACACCGTATTTGCAATGGTTTAGCAATGGTTTTGCTGGTCTGATGTGAGCTTAATGGTCGTTGACAGCAGGATTATTATACTATATAATAGTTGTGCATAGAACAAAGGCGTTCATCAGATACTGTGTAAGCAAGTAAGCGGCTGGGTTTGTACCCGGTTGGTTAGTTGCCTCATTATGTGATGAATGTCTTTTTCAGTGTAAAACGCAAAACCGTTAAATTATTTGACTTTAAATATTGGAGGGAATATGGAAATAAACGAAATTTTGTACCAAGGAAAATCCAAGATAATTTGTCAGGGCGAAGATGATAACAGCTACCTTATTCGATATAAGGATACGGCTACTGCCTATAATGGAGAAAAGAAAGAGGAACTTTCTGGAAAAGGCAAGCTCAATGCAGAAATTTCAAATATTTTATACGCCTACCTTGCGGAGAATGGCATTAAGACCCATTTGTTAAAAGTGGTGGATGAAACATCTGTATTAGTACGAAAGGCTGAAATTGTTATGGTTGAGGTCATAATCCGCAACGTGG
>CAYXWM010000113.1:0-2956 GCA_964468805.1 uncultured Defluviitaleaceae bacterium | reverse complement strand
ATTCTGTTTCTTTTTTGATCTCGCGTAATATCGTGTGGTTTTGGGTGGTTTTGTGGGGGGCGATTAGCTGGGGATTAGCTGGGGATTAGCTGGGGGGCTGAGAAACTTGTTTGCATAGCATTGAGGTGTTTTATATGTGCCTTCTATTACATAGATTAGGCACAATTATGCAGATTTTAGGTTATGTTCATGATGCGAGAATACTACACATGTGTGATTTTGCGCAATTTGGATCAAAAAACACCCAATTTGCTTGTGTAAGTTTAGGCTAATTATCTTCTGCCATACCATCTCTATCTGAAATATTGTTAAAAAAATCTTCCAATGTTTCGTCCATAATAAATGGCTGAGCAAGGTCTGTTTTATTCATATTTGCAATATGTTTTTGAAAATACACCTGCGATTTAGAGTCTTTATCACACATAATACAGTTTCTCTTTTCTTCAATGCAAACACGACCAGTTGTACCACTACCAGCAAAAAAATCCAGAACAATGGAATCGGGATAGGAAAGTGCCTTAACCAGCCTCCGAATGATCTCAGTAGGCTTTTGCGTAGGATGCCCAACTCTTTCTAACGAATTTCCATTGAGTCTTCCTATCTCCCATACATTTGTAGGGTTTTTGCCTTTCATCACATTTTCTGGGATTAATCGCTTATCTTTGAGGGCAAGCTGCAATTCTTTTTCATCATATTTGACTCTTACTGAGTCAAGGTCAAAATAATATTTATCGGTTTTTGTGAGCCAAATTATTTCTTCGTGCCTATTTGCAAAATATCTGTGAGCTGACATTCCATTCTTATAATACCAAATAATTGTATTTACAAGACGAAACTTTGTGTTGTGTCTGCAATGATATATTATTTCAATTAGGTCACCGCTGCGCACGTCCCGAAACTGTGTACCACCAAATACAACCATATTGCCATTCATTGATAAAACGCGATATGCTTCATTAAGCCATTTTGCTGCCCATTCAATATAGTTTGAATAGGTATCCCAATCTGCTAAGTCTAAGTTATATGGTGGATCAAGAAGAATTAACTCAACCGAATTATCCGGTAAAGATGTTAGGAGTTTCAAACAATCTTCATTCAGTAAAATACAATTAGTTATCTCTGGAACAGCAAAGTCTATGCTCGTTTTGTGTTTAATACTATCTTTGTTCATCTTATTGATTGCCATCAGTCCGGAATTGCTATGCGATTTGTTATGGATTGCCATACTGTATTACCTCTTATTCTGAAATGTTCTTACTGGTCAACTGATGAAACAAATCTTTAGCTAAACACTTAATGGATGTTTTTGCGACATCTAACATTACCCTTTGCATTTCTGTCACGTCCCAGTGTTCGCCATTGCCTTGTGTAAATATAGTAGCAGCCTGTAGCATAATTATCTTGTCTTGAGATTTTACAAATTTATTCACACAAAGATTTGTATTTAAAGGCAGTCCGTAATTAGCAGCTGTAAGGCGATCCAATCTGTTTAAAGTTCCCGAATTGTAATGAAGTATAATTTCTCTCCCATCGGGTCTTTTGATTGAAACATTTTCGGTCAAAAAATTAGAGCCTTCCAAAAATAAGACATATGGAAAATATGTTTCACCTAACATATAATTTGCTATTTCAGAAATATTTTTATGTGAACGCTCAATAGCATTTCCAGCGGCCATTAAATCTTGGTCGTTATTTTTTCCTACAAGCTTACCTATTTTAATATTATCAATATCTTTACCTTGGAATTTTGCCTCCGACACCAAAACGACTCGCCATTCGCCGTTGTCATCTTCAACCTCCACTAAACCACCATCAGGTTTTATTCTTGAGTTGGGAAGAAACAATGTCTGACCCAATTGTTTATCGATCTTCTGTAATGCCTCGTTAATTTCTTTTTTGTTAAGTGAAGACCTGTAGCGAAAAGCCAGTTGAGGGAATTCAAGCTTTAATTTATTGATGATCTCTTTTGATACGCTACAGACTAAAGAGTCGTGATCCTTTGCTTCATCACAAAAAATACCAATTTCGCCGTGAGACTCTTTGTGTTGAATTGTAAGCCTTTTTGACTGATTTTTTTTTGACATTTTAATTCTCCGTTTTCAAAACTTTTGGTTAGAACTTTTGACAGTGTAAATATAAGCTCTACTATTTATCACATATTTTCAATAATACAATATATAGAAACAGCTTATCTATAGTTCTTCTTAATCACAAAATATAAATAATATTTGCTTTATTCCATTTCTTAAATTTCATCTAATGGCTACATTGGGATATTCGTCTTCGCACTATTACCCTAATTTATAATACTATCAATAATAATTTTAAAATTAACTTACAATGACCATTTAACTTATTATATCAAAATCACAGACAAAAGACTATTGCATATTTTTAATGCGCGGTCGCAAGCACATCACGATATTCGGCAATCACATTCTCGTTTCGCTTGGACGGCTTTGTTCCAATTGAAAAGGCTTGCTGTCCTTTTTACTCATATATCGTAGAAAGCATATTTATATTATTATGCTACTAAATGATATGAAATAAATTGGGGATTGCGTGTAAGACTGGTGAAGAAATATAAAAAGAAGTAGCACTATTTCTTCACCAACTTATCCAAACTCACGCCTAAAGCAACAGCAATCTTATAAAACGTCTCCACCGAAAAATTATAACGTGCCTTTTCGCTTTCGATCTGGCGAATAAAATCGTGCGATAAATCGACCTTCTCGGCAAGCTGCGCGGAGGTCATGTTTTTTTGTTTGCGGTACTTTTTGATGTTCCGTCTAATCACATCATAAATCTCTGCTGATTTTACTTTTTCCATATTAGCTATCACCTAACAAAAGTATAGATGTTGTTGTGCGTTTTGTATGTTAGGTAATACCTAACAAATTTTTCTTGTTATACGCTCATGCTCATGGTAAACTAATCCATATAGAAGGGCTTGAAA
>CAYXWM010000112.1:0-3071 GCA_964468805.1 uncultured Defluviitaleaceae bacterium | reverse complement strand
TTGTCATATGGGCTTTACTATGCAAAATATTGATAATGATGGCACATTTAGTATAGCATGGTGTGTTTAGAATACTATTTTTTTAACGAATTATCCTAAACCACCCGGAACATATGCGTCAAAGCCGGGCACAATATCATTTTCCTGGGTGGAAATGCTTAGTAACTGCTTTGTTTCTATAACGATTCTTACTGTGGCTTCGCATCCTGTATTGTCCGTGACAATAATACTCATTTCATTATCCTTGGGATTATATGTTATTGTATTTCTGTCTCTGCCAATCCTCTTAGGACTCATGCTGTGATACACGGCGCTTACAACCTTGGAGTTTGTGAAATGCTTTTGGGCGTAATCTTTTGCAACTTGGATATATTCGTCATGGTTCTGGTTTCTATATGCTTCTATAAGTTGCTCAAATTGCTCAAATGTTATTGTTTTCTCATTTTCTTTGCTAGCTGCCGACCCGCTCCAATCTTTATCTATATCTATTCTTTCGCCGGAAATGGCATCAATTGTAAACCGATATATAGCTTCATGATTTTCTAGATCAGATTTTGAATCAGCTACCGCCCCAATCCACCAAGTTCTTGTATTGAACGGATAAGCCCTGTAGTCCATCTCAACCACTTTACCATCAATATTTTCACCGAACATTTCCCAGATGTATTGTGCGCCAATATCAGCCGCTTCTTGCATAGGAATTACTTGGGTGCTTCTCTTGTGGCTATCGGCAGATTCATAAACAGTCAGCGCTGCTTTTTTGTAGCCTTCCGGTAATTTCACTTCTGCAACGGGTAAATTGACAGAAGTGGTAACAGTGGGGATGGTTTCCGTCTTATTCGTTGCCGCCGCAAAAGCCAGATTGTTCATTCCCATAAACGCTGCACTAAACAGCCCAATTGACAAAACGGATGCGGTGATTGTTTTAAAGATTTCATTGCCTTTCATTTTCTTCATAATAAGATTTTCCTCTCAATTTTATATTTGTGTGCCGCACAAGTATTATGATAGAACATATAGATTTTGAACTTATTATTAAGTTATTATGAACTTGTAAATGTTATTTGAATGGTAGTTCCCATTCCAACACACGATTTTACGGTTAAATTTGCGTCATGTGCAAGGGCGATTTGTCTGCAAAGAGCCAAGCCAAGACCAGTGCCGCCGTTTTCACGGCTTCGAGACTTGTCCACGCGATAAAAAGGCTCCGTTATTTTTGAAATACTTTCTTCAGGGATTCCATATCCGTTATCCGTTACAGATAATATCGTTTTTTCACCCTGTCTTTTTGCTTCCAAATAAATTATACCATTATTAGCCGGACAAGCATGAAGCGCATTAGTGCACAGATTCAGCAATAAGCTTTTAATTAAATCCTCCTGCGCTTTTAAAACATTTACGTCATTTTTGCAAATTAATTGAACCTCATGTTTTTCTAATTCATTTTTTAGAGTTTGGCTTATTGTTTCAAATAATTGTGAAATTAATATATTGCTTTTAACAGGCTTATAATGTTGCAGAGTTGCCAGCTCCAATAATGAATTGGCAATCTTTTTCATATGCTCCGCTTCGTCTATAATAAATTGCGTTGACTCAATCATTTCTTCTTCGCTTAACGCTGCTTTCTGCATATATTCCGCATAACCGTAAATGGACGTAAGGGGAGTTCTGATTTCATGTGCAAAATTATCGACAAACTGCTGTTTCTGAATGGCTTCATCTTCCAAAAGGTGAATTTGTTTTTTTATTTGTTCTGCCATCCGGTTAAAGTCATTAGCCATATCCGACAGTTCATTTTTCCCTTTGATATAAATTCTTTCATTATATTGACCTTCTGCTATTTTTCTCGAAGTTTTGGCAACCATCGCCAAAGGCCTAAAAATCCCCAATAGGATAAAATGCAAGGCAAACGCAGTGATGACAGAAAAAACAATACATATAAAGAGCAAAGTTTTTTGAATGTTTTGCATTTCAGTGATGCTTTGGGTAGCGTTATAGGAATAGTCAAGTTGATAACTTCCAAATGGATCAAGGAGCATTCCCGCAATGCAAATAAAATACTCTTGCTCACTGCTTACAACAGAGAGTACCGTGTCCGTAAAAATATCATCTTTTCTTTTGGTTAATTCAATGGAAACACCATGTTTTTTATAATACTTTGCATAGCCATTTACAAGCATATTTATGTTCTCGGCATAAACATTGTTTCTTCCAGATAGAACAGCGATGTCCTTTGCAAGAGAAGATACAATTGTTTGGTACTCAGCAATGCTTTTTTCTTTTAACAAGGCTATTTGATTATTTGACATGTAAACAGAAACAACACCCAGACTTGAAAATAAAATAACAAGAAACAGCACAAAGGTGGATAGAAAGGTTTTAAGCCTCACTTTTTTACCTCCAGCCGATACCCCAATTTATAAACGGTCTTAATTGTTTCTTCCCATGACAACTTCCGGCGTATATTATGAATATGCACATCTACTGTTCTTGTATCGCCACCATAATCATATCCCCAAGCTATATCAAGCAACTTTTCTCTGGACAGGGCAATGTTTCTGTTTTGAATCAGCGCCTCAATAAGAGAAAATTCCTGTGGTGCAAAATCTACTAACTGTTCTTGAAAATAGACTTGTCTCCCTGCTAAATCAACTTTAACATCACCCAAACAAAACTGATTTTCCATTTTTAGTGTTCGGCGTAGGACAGAATCTACCCGTGCTTGCAATTCCATCATATCAAATGGTTTTACAATATAATCGTCTGCCCCAAGCCTTAACCCCTTAATCCGGTCTTCTACCGCTCCCCGAGCCGTTAGAAAAATAACGGGGACATCTTTTAATTCTTTGATTACCTGAAAGCCATCCAGTTTTGGCAGCATAATATCCAACAAAACCAAGTCAAAAACTTGCTTTTCTATTTCATCAAAAACGGATTCACCGTCAAAAACAGAAGTACATTGATGCCCGACCAATTCAAGATTTTTTTTGATTAGTGTATTGATGGATTTTTCATCTTCCACGATTAATATTCGTGCCAATAAAATCACCTCGATTTTATTTTTAGTATAT
>CAYXWM010000111.1:0-3091 GCA_964468805.1 uncultured Defluviitaleaceae bacterium | reverse complement strand
AAGTTGTTTCTATAGTTTCTTCTGTAGTGACTACAGACACAATTTTGCCGTTGTCTGTATTAATGGCTGTAACTTCATTGTTTAATAAAAATCGAACACCGTTTGCTGTTGCATTTTCAGCCAAAGCGGTAACCAAAATAAAAGGGTCGATAATATTTTCTCTGGGGATATAAAGACCACCCATAACTTCGGGGTTAATATTGGGCTCCATAGCAAGAATTTGTTCTTTTGTCAAATATTCAACATCATACACACGATTTTTAAAGGCTTTTTCCTTTATTTCCGGAAGTTTTTCAAATTGTTCGCCGGTAATAGCCGGCAGTATAGCACCCAATTTTTTATACGGTACATCTAAGTCACGGGTAATTTCATCATACATAGGATTAGCGGCAACAACCAGCTCCGACTCCAAGGTTCCCGGGGTAGCGTCATAGCCTGTATGTATAATAGCACTGTTGGACTTTGAGGCATTGCCGCCCACATCTTCATTTTTATCAACAACTATAATATCCAGCTCGTATTTGGAAAGCTCTCGGGCAACAGCACAACCTACTGCTCCGGCACCGATTACCACAACATCTGTTTTCAGCATTTTTTTACCTCCATATATCAAATCTAAAGAGAGAGGGAAACCTTTTTCAAACGGCGAAAAAAGTTTCCCCTATATTACTCGAACCGGTAACCCCTTTCAAAAAGACTTTATAAATTTTTGCAAGGGTAACTATTAATTAATTTTCTTCCCAATTTTTAGACCTTTCAACTGCTCTGTGCCAATTATGTAAAAGCCTTTCTCTTTCTTCCGCACTCATTTTGGGCTCATATCTCTTTTTAAGCTGCCACTTGCCGGCAAGCTCTTTTAAATCTTTAAACTCGCCAACACCCACGGCTGCCAGATAAGCTGCACCTAAAGCTGTAGTTTCGGTAATCACCGGAACATCTACGGGTATGCCCATAATATCAGCTTGGAACTGCATAAGGAACTCGTTAACCACAGCACCGCCGTCAACGCGCATTACATCTATGGGAATACCCGAATCTTTAACCATAACATCAAGATTGTCTTTTACTTGATAAGCAATGCTCTCAAGGGTTGCACGAACTATATGGGCTCTTTGGGTTCCGCCTGTGATACCAACCATGGTACCTCTGGCGTATTGATCCCAATGAGGAGCCGCCAGGCCGGCAAAGGCAGGTACAAAATACACTCCGCCGGTATCACTTACGCTTTCGGCTATAGCTTCGGTTTCGCTTGCAGTTTCTATAATTTTAATACCGTCTCTAAGCCATTGAATAGCAGCACCTGCAATATAAACACCGCCGTCAAGAGCGAATGTGACGTTTTTTTCACCCAGTTGCCAACCGACAGTGGTCAACAAGCCGTTTTCGGAATATACCGGCTTGTTTCCGGTATTCATTAGCATAAAGCAACCTGTGCCGTAAGTGGTTTTTACAGTACCCGGTTCAAAACAAACCTGACCGAATAATGCGGCTTGCTGGTCAACCACAGAAGCAGAAATAGGTATTTTTGCTCCGAAGAAATCCAACGGGTCGGTATAACCATATAATTCCGCACTGTTTTTAATTTCAGGTAAAATGCTTTTGGGAATATCCAAAGCATTTAAAATTTCATCATCCCATTGACCGGTGTGAATATTTAAAAGCATTGTTCTTGAAGCGGTAGACATATCCGTAACATGAACAGCACCATGTGTAAGCTTCCAAATCATCCAGCTGTCTAAAGTACCTGCAATGACAGTACCTTGTTTTATTTTTTCGGCAACGCCTTCAACATTGTCTATAATCCATTTAATTTTTGTGGCGCTAAAATAAGCATCTACAATAAGCCCCGTTTTCTCTCTTATCATATCACCGTATTTGGAGGCTATTTCATCTGCATCGCCGGCAGTTCTTCTGTCTTGCCAAACTATAGCGTTATAAACCGGTTTGCCTGTGAACTTATCCCAAAGCATAACTGTTTCGCCTTGGTTATCAAGCCCCATACAGACTACATCCGAAACACTTACATTAGCTTCTTCTGCAGCCATACCTATGGATTCAAGAATTTTTTCCCAAATTTCCATGGGGTCATGCTCAACCCAACCCGGGTTGGGGTAATATTGAGAATGTTCTTTATATCCTCTCGAAACGATATTAAAGTCTTGGTCTAATAACAAAGCTGTGGTTCCGGTAGTTCCTTGGTCCAGTCCTAAGTAATATTTACCCATTTTATGCCTCCTACTTATAGTGTTTCCGGCTTTGATCTCTTACGGAATTAGTACAACTATATATGTAATTTTTATAAATTAAGCATTAACAGGATTCTTTGAATTGCGGTTTTTAATATCTTCACTTTGTTTGGTTTCTGAAGAAAGGTTTTTGCTCATAGCTATGGCTAATAAAACAGCTATAACACCGGCAACAAGTTTTCCTATAACAACAGGGGTAATCATTTCGGGCTTAACGCCGGCGGTAAAGCCAAGGTGGTCTCCCAATGCGGCGGTTGCCGGAACAAGCCAAGCGGTATTAACCACTTTACCCCTATGATTCATATCCTTCATCATCTTATAAACGGGAATTGAATTTGCCAGTGTGAATACAAGACCGGCGGCACTTGTTGAATCAAGCCCTATTTTTTTGCCCACGGCATTAAGGGGCTTATCGAGAACTTTAACCAGTATAGAAAGTATGGGGAAAGTACCCAACAATACAATACCGATACTTGCAATAACGGACATACCGTCCATAATAGGAGCCATGCCGGGTATAATAACCACGCCGGTAATAAATTCAAAAGCTGCTGCTGCCAAACCTACATATATAACAATAGTAATGAACTGACCAAATAACATAGAGCCTTTAATCATAGCCTTAGGAGTAAACTTTAATCCAAGTGCCAAGAGAATGGAAATAATAATAACGGGTACGCTGTTTTTCAAAACTACCATTGTATCAAACCCGGCTATTAATCCGCCGACAATGCTGCCGATAGGTATGGTAATTAAACCAATCAGCAAGCCTTTTGCAAAGAAAGGCCTATCATGTTCTTCAATAAGACCAAGCCCTACAGGTATGGAGAATACAATAGTGCAAC
>CAYXWM010000110.1:0-3140 GCA_964468805.1 uncultured Defluviitaleaceae bacterium | reverse complement strand
TGCAATTGGCGGTACAAAAGTTGAACATGGAATTGAGGAGGAATATTATGTCTGAACGAACCAATGCATATGAAAGCAAAATGAAAAAATCCTTGACCAGCCTGGAAACGGAACTTAATACCATTCGTGCCGGCAGAGCCAACCCACACGTTCTCGACAAAATTCTCGTGGATTACTACGGCACACCCACTCCGGTAGCCCAAGTAGGCAATATTACCGTGCCGGAAGCTCGCCTGCTCCAAATCCAACCCTGGGATTCTAACCTCTTAAAAGCCATAGAAAAAGCCATTTCCGCCTCGGATATAGGCATAAACCCCACCAACGACGGTAAGGTTATCAGATTGGTTTTCCCGGAACTTACCGAAGAACGCCGTAAATCCTTAACCAAAGAAACCAAGAAAAAAGGCGAAGATACGAAAGTAGCCCTCAGAAATATTCGCAGAGATGCTTTGGATGAGTTTAAAAAACTAAAAAAGAAAAGCGAAATAACTGAGGACGAACTCAAAGATTTAGAAGATAAAATGCAAAAAATAACCGACAAATATATAACCGAAATAGATAAGTTGATAGACGCTAAGAACAAGGAGATTATGTCCATATAAGCAAACCGTAGGATTAATCCCAAGCTGACCTTGTATTACTAAGCGGCTTCAGGGAAAGCTTTTTCTCCGGAAAAAGTTTTCCCACCGGTTTAATCCTTAAAATAAACGTTTTATTTTAAATTTTAATAGGGAGTGTTGTAATGGCAACCCATGGAACAGAATCTATAATATTCGACTCAATAAAAATTGGCTTGGCATCTCCGGAGAAAATCAGAGAATGGTCTCGAGGCGAAGTTAAAAAACCGGAAACCATAAATTACAGAACACTCAAACCGGAACGTGACGGTCTTTTTTGTGAGCGAATTTTCGGACCCAACAAAGACTGGGAATGTCATTGTGGAAAATACAAAAGAATACGTTACAAAGGCGTAGTTTGTGACCGTTGCGGCGTTGAAGTAACAAAATCCAAGGTTCGTCGTGAACGTATGGGACATATAGAGCTTGCGGCTCCGGTTTCTCATATTTGGTACTTTAGGGGTATACCCAGCCGTATGGGGCTTATCCTTGCCATGTCACCCCGTTCTTTGGAAAAAGTACTGTATTTTGCTTCCTACATTGTGCTTGACCCGGGCGATACACTGCTTCAATACAAACAGCTTTTAACCGAAAAAGAATACCGAGAATCTTTGGAAAAATACGGCAACACATTCCGCGTGGGAATGGGTGCCGAATCCATAAAAGAAATTCTCCAAAACATAGACCTTGAAACAGAAAGCAGAGAACTGAAAGCAGCCTTAAAAGACACTACCGGGCAAAAACGTGTCCGTTATATAAAGAAATTGGAAGTTATCGAATCTTTCAGAATTTCCGGCAACAGACCCGAATGGATGATTTTGGATACCATCCCGGTTATCCCTCCGGATTTGCGTCCCATGGTTCAATTGGACGGCGGACGTTTCGCAACCTCCGATTTGAACGACTTGTACAGACGTGTTATCAACCGTAATAACCGTTTAAAACGTCTCCTTGACTTGGGCGCCCCGGATATTATCGTTCGTAACGAAAAACGTATGCTTCAAGAAGCGGTAGACGCCTTGATAGATAACGGTCGCCGCGGTCGTGCCGTTACCGGACCGGGTAACCGTGCTTTAAAATCCCTGTCAGACCTGTTAAAGGGTAAACAAGGTCGTTTCAGACAAAACCTTTTGGGTAAACGTGTTGACTACTCCGGACGTTCGGTTATCGTTGTAGGACCCGACTTAAAAATCTTCCAATGCGGTCTGCCCAAAGAAATGGCAATAGAATTGTTTAAGCCTTTCGTTATGAAAAAACTGGTTCATGCCGGTTTGGCTCATAATATAAAATCCGCAAAACGTATGGTTGAACGCTTACAGCCCGAGGTTTGGGACGTTCTCGAGGACGTTATCAAGGAACATCCTGTAATGCTTAACCGTGCACCTACTTTGCACAGATTGGGTATCCAGGCTTTCGAACCGGTTTTGGTTGAAGGTCGTGCCTTGAAACTTCATCCGCTGGTATGTACTGCTTACAATGCTGACTTTGACGGTGACCAAATGGCGGTTCACGTTCCCTTGTCTGTGGAAGCACAGGCTGAATGTCGTTTCTTGCTTTTGGCTCCCAACAACCTTTTGAAACCCTCTGACGGTGCTCCCGTTACCGTTCCTTCTCAGGATATGGTTTTGGGTATTTATTATCTTACCATCCAAAAAGACGGAGAACTTGGCGAAGGAAAAATCTTCAAAGATGAACGTGAAGCCATTCTCGCCTACGAAAACGGCATAATCTCCTTGCACGCAAAAATCAAGGTACGCCGCACCAGAGAAATCGAAGGCAGAATCGTAACAAGGTTGGTTGATTCAACCGTAGGACGTGTTATTTTCAACGAAGCCATTCCTCAAGACATAGGCTTTGCCTGCAGAGAAACAGACGAGGATATGCTTTCCTACGAAATAGACTTCCTTTGCGACAAAAAAGCATTGGGCAAAATAATTACCCGCTGTATTAACAAACACGGCTCTACTTACACAGCTCAAGCCTTGGACAATATTAAAAAGCTTGGCTTTAAATTCTCTACCCGCGGTGCTATCACCGTTTCCGTTTCCGACATGGAAATTCCTTCCGAAAAACAAAGCTACTTGGAAGAAGCGGAAGCTACCGTTGATAACATTTCCAGAATGTTCCGCCGCGGTTTAATGACAGACGAAGAACGACACGAAAAAGTTATAGAAGCTTGGAACTTGGCTACGGAAAAAATCACCACAGCCTTGATTAACGGGCTTGACAAATACAACAACATCTTTATGATGGCAAACTCCGGTGCCCGTGGTTCCAATAACCAGATTAAACAGCTGGCAGGTATGCGTGGACTTATGGCTTCACCTTCAGGACGTATTTCCGAAATCCCCATTAAGTCCAACTTCCGTGAAGGTCTTTCCGTGCTTGACTACTTTACCTCCGCTCACGGTGCCCGAAAAGGTCTTGCGGATACGGCGTTGCGTACAGCCGACTCCGGTTACCTTACCCGCCGTTTGGTTGACGTTTCCCAAGACATTATCATCAGAGAATGGGATTGTGTTG
>CAYXWM010000109.1:0-3143 GCA_964468805.1 uncultured Defluviitaleaceae bacterium | reverse complement strand
GTTATTCTGCGATAGGGTGTTTTTTTCCTGTCCGATGAACTGGGGTCACTTCATACGTCCGATGCGTCTTTTATGTTAAATATAAATATTAGCCCTCACGGGTAAATTCAAAACCGCATTCTTGACAAACCATAACATCCGGATTATTCCCCAAGTGACATTCCGGACAAAATCGCAACAGCTGTATACCGTTTTCCGTCCTGGTGATAGTCAGGTCACAATTGTTTTTGCTCAATTTCAAGTTATTTTGCAAATATTTTGGACTTATGCTGTCCGGTTGGTTTTTGTCGGGAGATTTGCTGTCTTTTTGATTGGCTTCTTGGCGGTTCAAAGCTTTAATAAGGCGTTCTATGCTTACCTGCCTATGCTTAATGTTGTCTATGTCCAAACACAGGGATGATAAGGTTGCGTCATCCGTTTCTTTTCTATGATACAAATAGAAATCCAAACCTATTTGCTGATACAGTTGACGTTCTTCTTTATAATATCCCTTTAGTTTTAGCTCCAGTTTAGCCTTGTCTATACGTTTGGAGGCTTTTTTTGTTGCCGATGATAATGATTCACCTACTTTTTGAAACAAATTCATCTTATCACCCTTTGTAAAATGTATGGATGGAACTTTTGTTAATAACAGTATAATACAGTAATTTGCCCGTGTAAATATAAGATACCAAACTTTTGGATTTATAATGATTCCGTTTTAAACAGAGGACAAAATAATTGATTTTTTCTAACGGTTCAAGGAAAAAACGATTATTATTGTCTTTCATATTATATGGAATTAGTTTACTTGTATAAACTCTGTCTATCGGGGCATATTGATAGTTATGTCTATCAGGTAAAAAAAGGTATTCTGATTGTTTATTGAAATGACGTATTTTTTACAGTTTAGTTCCCTCTAAATTATACGAGTCAAGGGCAGACGAACAATTCGCCAAGCAAAAAAATTCCCGAGGAATTTTCATAATAAATTAATTTGTATAATTTATAAAAACTATAGAAATCTTTAAAGTGCTATGATATAATACGAATTTAGATTAAATAATGCAATATTCTTGCTCACGGTAAGGGTAAGGCTATTTTGAGGAGGATTTTTATAAACATGAGTGTTGAACAGACAGAAAAAAATAGAGTGAAATTTACATTTCATATCAGCCCCGAACAATTCGAAGAAGGTATGAATTATGCCTATAACAAAAATAAAAACCAATTAAGCGTTCAAGGTTTCAGAAAGGGCAAAGCTTCCAGAAAAGTTATAGAAATGCGTTACGGCAAAGATATTTTCTTTGAAGAAGCTTTAAATTACTGTATTCCCAAAACTTACAGCGATAAAGTTGACGAGCTTAAATTAGAGCCGGTTTGTGACCCCGATATTTCAGTTTTGAGCGTATCCGTTGAAAGCGGTGCAGATATTCAAGCAGAAGTTTATGTTAAACCGGAAGTAATTATTAATGAATACAAAGGTATCACATACCACTTAGGTGATATTGTAATTCCCGGCAGCGATGACGAATCCATAGAAGAAGAAGTAAACAAACAACTTGAAGCCGCTCGTGACAAAAACGCTCGTTTAATCAGCGTTACCGACCGTGCTGTAGCTTTCAACGATATAGCAACCATTGATTTCAAAGGCTCAGTAGACGGCGAATACTTTGACGGCGGAGAAGGTAAGGACTACGACCTTGCCATCGGTTCAAAAACCTTTATCGACAATTTTGAAGACCAAATCGTGGGCCACAACGTAGGAGATTCCTTTGTGGTTAACGTTACTTTCCCGGAAGATTACAATGCTGAAAAATTGGCAGGAAAACCGGCTCAATTTGAAGTAACCGTAAAAGAAATCAAAGTAAAAGAAATTCCCAATCTTGATGATGATTTTGCGGCAGACGTATCAGAATTTGATACACTTGAAGAATACAAGGCATCTATTCGTGACGGCATTAAAGAACGTAATGCTCAACAATATGACAGAATGAAAGAAAACCTCATTATGCAAAACCTTTTCAAAAAGGCAGAGGTAGATATTCCTCAAGTTATGATCGAAATGCAAGCTAGATTGATGATGAATGAATTCAACAGAAATCTTCAACAACAAGGTATGTCTTTGGAAATGTTAATGAAATACTCCGGTCAAACCTTTGATGATTTCAAAAAATCTTACCTTGCTCGTGCGGAAGTTTATGTTCGCAGCGGGTTGGTTCTTGAAGCCGTAGCCAAAAATGAAGGCATTATTCCCACAGACGAAGATTTCAGTGCAAGAATTGACGAAATCGTTGCAGAATACAAGTTTGAAAAAGAAGCCTTCCTTAACGGTCTTTCCGAAGACGACAAGGCTTCCATCAAAGCGGAAATCGCAAACAAAAAGGCTTATGATTTGGTTCTTGAACACTCTGTTGCTCTTGAAGGCAAATCAGAACCCGAAGCAGAAAACAAAGAGGAAAATTCAAACGAATAATCCCCTAAATACAACCGAAACTTTGACTTTTCTTGGGAGCAGAATATCTAATTATTCTACTCCCTTATCATATACGGGAAATTGTCATATTTTATCATAAATTCCCTTGTTAATACAGTTTTTTGCCTTGCATTTTTTTAATAAATTTATAATTTTTACTGTATTTCGACTGATTTTTATTATTTTAATCTTATATTTAATTATATAATCTGTTTTGCTGTTTTATTTTATCCCATAAAAATTTCCAATACCTGTAAATTTTAAGGTATATTCATTATAAAAATAAACTATATTATTTAGTATAAACGGAGGTATACAATGAGCTTAATTCCATATGTAATAGAACAAACCAATCGCGGCGAACGTTCATATGATATTTATTCAAGACTTTTAAAAGACAGAATTATTTTCTTGGGCGAAGAAGTAACAGATGTTTCCGCTTCTGTTGTAGTTGCTCAATTATTATTCTTGGATGCGGAAGACCCGGACAAAGATATTAATTTATACATTAACAGCCCCGGCGGCGTGGTTACGGCAGGTCTTGCTATATATGACACCATGCAATTAATAAAAGCCGATGTATCCACCATTTGCGTAGGTCTGGCTGCAAGTATGGGTGCCTTCCTTTTGGCGGGCGGTGCAAAAGGCAAACGTTTTGCTTTACCCAACTCTCAAATATTGATACATC
>CAYXWM010000108.1:0-3203 GCA_964468805.1 uncultured Defluviitaleaceae bacterium | reverse complement strand
AAAAGCCTGTATCCATGTTGAACCATTCATAATCGTATGGATAGTTATATATTCCAGCAAATTGATGATGTTGGAGTGCCGTTCTGCTGTTATATACTTTAGTGCTCTAATCTCAATATGACGTCTCTAGCAATTTTTTCAAGCTGGTTGTAGTAATCTTCATCTCTTTTTTCTTGACTGCACAAACAATTTCCGAAATCTTCATGATACATTAATTTAAATATCAAATTGTTTTTTTTCAATAAACAGTGTTTAGAATAAATACCATCAAGTCTATTCAATATAATGCACTTCATTTTGTCAGTTAATATTGACAGCAAAGTATCAAAATCATCCCAGCCATCATTACCTTCAAATTCAAAATAAGTGTATATATTATCTATATCCGTAATGTTTTTTATTATAGATCCCATAAATATTCCTCCCTATTGATCTATACCTAGTGATTGATTCACCTTCGTACGAGAACGAGTAGATGCGTTAATTATTTCCTGCCAAAGTGAATCTCCTGAAAAACCTTTATTTGTATACTTATTTACAATTTGTTCCCATGTCATATTGGGATCTGTTTTGTACAAAGATTCTGCAAGTGTTCTATCTGACATTAATTCTCTTGCCTCTGTTCTAAATTGGTTTCGTAATTCAGAAGCTTGTCTTGCTTGTTGCTCAAGCGTCAAATTCTTATCAATTAAATCAGGTATTTTAGATTCCTGCTCTATATACCACTTTCTAGCTTCAACATCACTTAAACTTTCTAGGGTTGGTCGATTGGACGACACTTCACTACCAACCACCCCTGCTCCACTGCTTCCAGCCACTTTACCATTCCCCCAGCTATTACCAGTCTGTGTTCTAGAAGTCCCTTCGCGTTCGATGGCGTCGTTGTCATATTTGGAGTTGTTGCTGTTGTATTTTTCGTTGTAGAAGTTTAGATGTTGGTATTCCTAGAAGGAAATCTTTGAGGAATTTACCAAATCGCAAATCAGAGTTAGTTCATTTTCTACAGCAGATGGCTTTGTTGACGGGTTTCGGCTTGGTATGAGAATTGCAGTTGAAGTTTTAAGCCACTGAGAAATAACAGCAAGAGAAATGCTCCGAAGGGAGTTTTTCTCTTATTTATAGTTCAATCATTACCAACGACCATATTCTTTTTTAAGCAGTTTCCCCGTTTTATAGTCAAACATATATTTCATAGCAAAAAAAGTTGTAGCAGTAAAAATACCATCAGAATCTAAATGCATGTGTACATATACGCTTGAAGACAAATAATTATACCCTTGCTCGTTTTTGTCTATTTTAAAGGCTTTTATCGGATTTTGTATTCTCCATACTATCTCTCCTTTTGAATTTATACCGTAGATATTGTCAGTTTCATTAACATTATTCGGTATGAAAAGTAAAACAACATAAATATCATCCCAATAAATGACGTTTGAAATATTATGTTCAAAATCAATTTTAAAGTTGGTTGTTATTAGCGAGTTCTCCGCCACTTCATAATTTGAATTCATTATTGCCTCCTTTTTAAGGTAACAAACGACCATTGATAAACTCTCCAGCACGTTGACCCATTAAATCAAATTGTGTGCCTCCGCCATCAAACCCAAATAATCGGTTTGCTGTGCCAGTTCTTAATTGAGTACCTGAATCAAATATGACATCAGTTACATGTGTTGGGATAGTCGGAAGAGCAAATTTATTTTGAATTTGTTGTGGCGATAGCCCTGCAATATCCTCTGCCTTCATTACCCAACCTCCTGCTTGACCTGAATTAACATTGTCATACACTCTTACAAACTCTCCAGGTTTAGTATTTTGGGTTAACTCAATAATTTTAGTTTCCGTTCCAGGTTTATATGGTGGCTCATATTCTTGCGGAAATGTTTTGTTAACATTTTCTGCTGTATCAGTAGTAATGGTTTTCCAGTTCCTCGAACCCTCACTACCAACCACCACTCCTGCCCCACTACTTCCCGCCACTTTCCCATTCCCCGACGATCCATCGCCAGTCTGTGTCCTAGAAGTGCCTTCGCGTTCGATGGCGTCGTTATCGTATTTGGAGTTGTTGCTGTTATATTTTTCGTTGTAGAAGTTTAGATGCTGGCTGATGATTCAGATTGCTAGGAAAGACAGTCCTTAATTTAATTAGGTTATTGGCTATAAGCCGAATACAAAATCAAATAGTTGCTTTAGTTAACGTAAAAACCATATACACCATTACTGAACTCTCCTGTTGCAAAGGTTACAAAACCTTTTCCAATATCGGCAGTATAAACAGATAATACATATTTTTGATTATATTTTGGATCTACAACTTCTACTTTTTGCCCTGTGTTTGTCCAGCTATAGTCAAATATATTGACTCCAAACAAAGTGCAATTTCCGTCTAAACCTGTTTTAATAAATTTCCACATAATTACGGTAACCTCCTTAAATGTTCAGAATTAATTAACTCCTCTATAGACTGATTAAATTGATACTGTATCCCTCCACCGGGTTGGTCAAACCATGGTGCAATTTTTCCTGATTGAACTTCTATTGGTTTAACTACTTCATAGGCATTATAGGGTTTTGTTTCGGAACCTGGCGGTAATGCCCTATTTGCATATGGAGTGCCTTCAGGTGTAACAAATTTTCCAGTTTCGCTGCCATACCTATCTATCACTGTACCCGGTTGTAGAGTTTTTGTTGAAGGCTCTCCATCAAATCCATAATTCGATGGCCATTTAGAATTGCCTTCTGAATCAAACCAGTTACTATCTGCGCCTTCGCTCCGTCCGCCACTCATTCCACCGCCGACATTCGGCCCAATGGGCGGAATATTTCCTCCAGACTCGCCAATCTGGGTTCGAGAAGTGCCTTCTCTTTCGAAATTTTAGCCGTTTCTGCGCCTGTGTTGGCAAAATCGCCTTTTTAACATTTAGGGTGCTATAATGGCACTTTTCGAGTGAAAGAAAAAACAGTGCAGGTTAAAGGTCAGCGTTGTAAATGCGCCGCCAAACCCACAACCGCCCGTAGTACGGGCGGTTTTAGAACCTAAAACAGTGCTGTAAAGTTACAGATGTGCTGTGTTGGGTGCTGTTGTGCAATGAAGTAACATCTACAAGTCGATCAATTAAGCATTCTCTGAAGTCTTTAACAGCTCAATGAAAAAATTGATTTCAAAATATTTACTCTTGAGCCTATTTACAAAAAGGATGTCT
>CAYXWM010000107.1:0-3528 GCA_964468805.1 uncultured Defluviitaleaceae bacterium | reverse complement strand
AAATTTTATATTTTTTTTTTAATAAACGCTTTTTAAGCGACTCTATTATTTGTATTCTTACAAAATATGTAAAGTAATAGAGGCAAAAATACCGGAGCTGTAATAAAAGTTAAAGAAATCATAGAACAAGAACAAAACGACATAACAAATAACCCAAATCAAGACATCATCCTTACAGACTTTTCCATTACAAGAATTGTAAAAAAGGTTGTAAATCCGGATAATGATGACCTATTAACAAAGAACCTTTTTGGGCTTGAGGCAAATACAATATTTATGATAAGTCGGCGGAATGCCTTGCGGTAAATAAACTTTCCCAATGGGCAAAACTTACAGCACATGAAGATAAAGTTTATAAAACGGTAGAGGTAACATATACAGATAATAACAATCAAGCCTATGACACAATTTCACTGGAAAAGGCTTTTGTGGTTAATTTTATGGAAAAATGTAAACATACGGATAGTATAATCGAGTATTATGCCTTTATCAGAAACTGTTTGGATGAAGAAATGACCGGCTAATTCACTTAGCATTAGGATAATTTACGGTAGAGTTCCCTTTTACTTTCAAATGATAAATAAGGAGAGGATTTTATGTCGCTTAAGCTTATATCAAGGAACGAAAAATACACTGTCAAAAGCAATAACTCTACTGTCGTGCCGACGAACCAAATTAACGCGATAGCCGGTAATTTACCGACCACCCCTGAACAGCCCATAATAATTACCTTACCCTATGTAACAGAATATGACGTAAATGTTGAAACCCCACATTCGTCATTAGCTAAATCATATGAGACAAAAAATGAGATGACAGTTACCCTTCAAATTCCTAAATCTCACTATAAAAATGAGGCTTTTCAAGCTTTGTTAAAATGGGCAGAACTGCCCGTGTTTGATAAGGATTACTACAGGGATTTGGCAGTTAACTTAAATGTGGTTGGTGGGAATCAGCGGACAGTCTTATTTACCCATGCTTACATAAGAACAGAAATTGTGAACGTAACAAAATCAGATTATGTTACGGTTAAGGTGGCTGTAAAGCAAAAGGAGGATAAGTATGTAGGCGTGGTTTTTGGTTTGGATTTGGAGGATACGTATAAGAAGGCTAGGGAAAGGGTTGAGAATCCTCCTAGGATTAATATTTGGGTTCCTATTAAATCTGCCGGTGTTAACACGGAAGCTATCGAATATATTTCGCCAAAAGACTCATCAAATAGATCAACTCAAAGATTAAGAGATTTGGTGTATGCTTTAGGTGGTACAATTAATGAAGACCTTAGAAAGGGGACTGCTACTGTTACTATTGGAAACATAACAAAAGTGTATACTAACGAAAAAAACGGAGCAGTTCTTGATTTTAACTATGAATTTAGAATGTTTATAAACGGCTTTTCTTTTGCAAGTGATTTTGGTGCTGAGTATAGCGAGTTTAATCTTGGTAATGATTGTAAAGGATATAAAATCAGAAAAGTTTTATATGATAACGGTTCTACATCAAAGGGTGTATCATATGATGCAATATTTCTGGAAATAAATAGCGACGACTATGCAAAAAAATTACAAGATGCTATAGATAATCAGCAACAAAGCTTGTTGGATATTGCAACAGTTGCATCACCTTTTATTGACATACCTATGGAACTTAAATCTATATTATGGAGTGAAGAAGTGCTGGGAAAACTGTTAAAATATGGTGTAAAATCGGGTAGGAGGACATATCAAAAAGGAGATCAAATTATGAGTAGAGTCGAAATTATTTTCGATGGTATGAAAAGACCTAATCATACTACCGGAGGTTATTTAATAAACTCATCGGGTTTAATAGAATTATATACTATTGGAAATACTAGGCATTAATTATGGGGGCTGTAAATTTGTATTTATTATTCTTAATATTAATTTTGGTGTTTTCCCGTTTCATCACAGATAAGATTCTCAACACATTAAGATTAGGTGATAAAAAAACAAATCTTATATACAATATTTCATGTTTTGCATTATCTATTTTAATTCTATTTAAAAATGCTATATCCGAAATTTTTGGATATATATTTGTGTTTGTTATTGGTGTTCATTTATCGTTGCATAAAAGAAAGCCGATAAAATTCGATAATTCGAGTTAAGAATAGGCTCTCCCTAATATGAGCAAAAGTAAACTTATGTATGTACTGCCTTCGAATACAGGTTCCCATGTTTTTCACAGATGGACAATTCAAAAGGGGTGATTATCATGAAATCAAGGTTTACGGTAATGTACATAACTTTGATACTGTGTTTCTTATTTATTTTGGGTAGTACGAATTCCAATCCTGTGGAGCCTTTAGAAACAGAAAATGTTTCATTGGAGGAAACCCGCTCTGATGATTCAACAAATCCGGAGGCGGAAATTAAAACCCCGAGTTCTCCCTACCCGGTTCAGCCTCGTGTTTTTGTTGATGTAGATATTCCTTTTCTAAGTGAACTGACATTTGATTCTGTTAATCCTATCAATAACTTCTATAATTCCCGAATTGGTGAAAAAACTTATATAATAGATTTGGAGGGTAAGGTTTTAAAGGTTTTAGATTATCTAATATGGTATAACTCAAAAGAACGTGATTTTGCTGTTGCAGAACATAATGGGCTTTTTGGTGTAATTGACAGGAAATTTGAACAGGTCCTTCCGTTTGAATACAAATTAATATCTTATATTCAAGACAATATGGTATATGCAACAAATGATTCGTTTAGCGGATATATTAATTTGATAAATAAAAAAATGATACCCCTACATTTTAGAAGAGTTACACCACATGATGACGAAGTTGATTTACGTACAAATAATTTTTATGAAGGATTGGCTCTTGTGTATGATTTTACAGGCGCTCCCTCATATTTTATGAATACTCAAGGTGAATCGGTAATAGTGTTGCCAAAAGGTGTTAAGGATTGCAGTATTTTTAGCAGTGGAATAGCCGGATATCGTTTCTTCGATGATATGACGGTTTTCATTAATACCAAGGGTGAAGAGCTTTTTAGAAGGGAAATTAAGCGTCCTTTTGCAATGCATAGCGATGCTGAATACCTCAGCCAAGATTTTTATAGCTTTCCGCTTTTTAAGAATGGATATATACATATTTATACTGCAGCATGGGATGAGGGTTATTGGTTGAATGAAGAAGGCAAGGAAGTAGATCCTCCTGATTTATCTGTTGATTTGGAATTTGACTTAAACCCAATGGCGGGTTACGGTGGGATCGGGTATGTAGACAAACACGAGAATTTTGTAATTCCTCCTCAATTTGCAATTGGCTATAGTTTTCATAATGGCAGGGCCTTCGTAGAAACGCTTACTAAAACCGAGATCATTGATAACGAAGAAACTCGATTTTATGCCTGGGCCGTTATTGATGAAAAGGGTTTTTTTGTTATTCCTTATCAGCAAAACGGAAGTGGCTTGGATAATATTTTAATTGTAAATGGTAAATGGCGCATTATTGATGTTAAAAAGTTAAACCCCACCGTTGTTTTAAACGGTTCGACC
>CAYXWM010000106.1:0-3584 GCA_964468805.1 uncultured Defluviitaleaceae bacterium | reverse complement strand
AAAACTTTTTCTTCAGAAAAAGTTTTCCCCAAGGTCTTAATCTTTTTCCCCAACAGGATAGGAGGTTATAGGATGAAGTACATACTATGTTACGGCGACTCAAATACCTGGGGCTTTATCCCGGGAAAAGCTGAACGATACGAATTTTGCGAAAGATGGCCGGGCGTTATGGAAAATATCCTGGGTTCGGATTATAGAGTATACGAAAATGCCTTAAACGGCCGCACCACCGTATTCCACGACCCTATCGAAGAAGGACGAAACGGTCGTGTTGGCTTTGAATCAACTCTTCTTGCCAACTCTCCCTTAGACGCAGTAATTATTGCCCTTGGCGTAAACGATACAAAAAATCGCTTCTCAAAAGAGCCATGGGACATAGGCTGGGCTATGGATTTGCTGATCGGGTACGTGAAAAAAGTACCCTGCGGTCAAGCCGGCAAAGAACCGAAAATTATTGTCGCTTCTCCTGCCCTTATGGGCGACGACTGGGGCGATACCCTTCACGGTACAGTATTTTCGGAGCGTTCCAAGGAAAAGGCAAAAGAGCTGGGCGAAGTATATAAAATAATCGCCCAACGCAACGACTGTGCCTTTGTAGATGTGGGCAGTTTTGCAAAAGCCACCGGCGACGGCATTCATCTTTCAAAAGAGACCCATGCCAAAATAGGCAAGGTCATGGCAGAAAAAATAAAAGAGCTAATCGGGTGATACTATGGTTAAAGAAATACTCAAAGAATTTATGATGATACCCGCTCCGTCGGGTTATGAATCTCTTATGGCATACGCCTTAAAGGCACATTTTGATAAATACTGCGATGAGACACGCATTGACCGTATAGGCAACTGCATCGGTCTGATTAAAGGTACGGGTAAGAGCAGTGCCCGTATTATGGTCTACGGGCATATGGACTCCCTGGGTTTTATAGTGCGTAAAGTTGAGAAAAACGGATTTATTCAAGTTGACCGCTTAGGCGGCATACCCGAAAAGGTTTTGCCGGCTCTAAGCCTTTTGGTAAGAGACGAGAACGGCGGCTGGCACGAGGGCATTTTCGGTAACAAAGCCCATCATGCAACCCCGGAAAACGAAAAATACAAAGTGGATTTGGTTACTTCTTTGTTTATAGATATAGGTGCAAAAAGTGCCGAGGAGGTTAATGCTCTGGGCATTTATCCGGGCTGTCCGGCTGTTTACAAGCCCTGTGTTACCGAGCTTTTAAACGGCAGATTAACCGGCACCGCCATAGACAACAGAGGAGCCTGTGCCTGCCTTGTGGACATAGCCCAAAAACTTTCCGAAAACCGTCCTCCTGCCGACGTATATTTGGTAGGCACGGTTTGGGAAGAATTTAACCTTAGAGGTGCCATGATAGCCGCCCGTACTGTCAAGCCGGATATAGCCCTTGAACTGGACGTAACCCTAGCCGGCGACACAAACGATTTGGCGTCAAGGTTTGAGGACGTTTTGGGTCAAGGCCCCTGCGTACAGCTTTACAGCTTCCACGGCAGAGGAACCCTTAACGGCTCTCTGCCAAACGAAAACCTGTTTAAACTCGCAAAAACTACTGCGGAAAAGAACCATATTCCCTTACAGCGTTTTGCGGCTCTGGGCATAGTAACCGACAACGCCTATTTACAGCTTGAAGGCGAAGGAGTTTGCTGTCTTGAAATGGGCTTTCCGGCACGATATACCCATACACCGGTTGAAATGTGCGAAATTTCTGATATAGAATCCCTTTCAAAGTTGGTTTCCTGTATGCTTCACGAGATAGACGACAGTTTTAGGCAAAGCAGGTTTTAGAGGCGTATATCATTAGGAATAATCTAATATATTACAAACTGAATTGACCTTTTTGTTTGTTTTTATACTAATTCCATATAAGATGAAGGACAAAAATAATTGTTTTTCCCTTGAACCGTTGGAAAAAATCTAATTATTTTTGTCCTCTGTTTAAAATGGAATTATTATATCCTCACAAAAAGGTCTTTGTAAAATAAATATGGTTTATTTCAGTATAAATCTACATTTGATTTCTGGGAGGTAAAGGTTATGGCAGAAAAATATTTTCTCGGTATTGACATCGGAACCTTTGAGAGCAAAGGCGTTATTACCAATGATAAGGCAGAAATTGTAGCGTATGATAAATCTCCTCACCTCATGGAATCTCCAAAGCCCGGCTACGCGGAACATGATGCAGAAAACACCTGGTGGAAAGATTTTTGTTACCTCTCCAACAGCCTGATCGAAAAGTCGGGTATAGACCCCAAGCTTATTGCCGCCGTGGGTTGCAGTACTATCGCTCCTTGTTGCCTACCGGTAGACAAGGGCTTAAATCCATTGAGAAAGGCAATTTTATACGGAGTGGACGTTCGCGCCGTTGACGAAATAAATTACATAACCAATCTGTACGGACAAGAGTATATCATGGAAAAGTACGGAACCCCCATTACCAGCCAGTCGGCTGGTGCTAAGGTGCTGTGGATTAAAAACAAGGAGACGGAAGTTTATAAAGAGACAGCCAAATTTGTCACAGGTTCCACCTATCTTGTTGCCAAGCTTACGGGAAATTACGTTATGGACAACTACACCGCCGCCACATGGGTACCCATGTATAACGTGGATAAATGCGATTGGGAAGAGGATTTAAGCCTGTTTTGTACCCGTGAGCAATTACCGGACTGCAAATGGTCCCATGAGGTGGTGGGCACGGTAACCCAACGGGCGGCAAAGGAAACCGGCATAGCCCCCGGCACGCCGGTCATAACCGGCACAGCAGATGCATCGGCGGAGGCTGTGAGCGTAGGTGTATTCGATCCCGGTGATATGATGCTGATGTTTGGATCGTCCATATTTATAATCCATGTGGTTGATAAGTTTACCAAAGACCACAGATTATGGGCAGGACCCTACCTGTTTCCGGGCACTTACTCCGTAGCCGCAGGTATGTCAACCTCAGGAACGCTGACCCGATGGTTCCGAGACAACTTTGCAAAGGAACTTGTGGCAGACCAGGAGGCAGGCGGTGCAAACGCCTATGATGCACTTATTGACGAAATTGCCAACGTAGCACCGGGTTCAGAGGGTCTTATAGTACTTCCCTATTTCAGCGGCGAGCGTACACCCATTAACGACCCTCTTGCAAAAGGCATGATTTTCGGATTGAACCTGACCCATAAGCGTGAGCATGTCTACAACGCCTGTCTTGAAGGAGTGGGCTACGGTATCGCCCGGCACTTCGAAATCTTCGACCAAAAAAACATGGGTACAAAAAAGGTCATGGCAGTGGGCGGCGGCACAAAAAGCCCCAAATGGCTGCAAATCGTTTCCGACATCAGCGGAAAAGAAATGCACACAGCCACGGTAGAGGCAGGCGCGGCTTACGGAGATACCCTCCTTGCGGCAGTTGGCGTAGGGCACTATAAGGATTTAAAAGAAGTAGCAGGGATAATTAAAAAGAATACCACATACACTCCCAACCAAGAAAACCACAAAGTATATGCACCTTATTTGAGGAATTACAGAAGGCTGTATGAGGCGACTAAGGATATAATGCATGGGGTTAAGGAGTTTTAAGGGAAGAAATAGA
>CAYXWM010000105.1:0-3895 GCA_964468805.1 uncultured Defluviitaleaceae bacterium | reverse complement strand
AAAAAAACACCGGTCGCTCACCACTGCGAATATACGCTTTTGTTACTACTTAACTCTAAATTAAGTATAATTCGTTCTTAATCTGATACATTTCCCTTTTATGAGTGTTCCCAATCCGGGAACACTTTTTTTGTTTGGAGAAACTGAGCGTTATTATAAATTTTCTCGGTTTGTTTAATTAAACAAGCATATTCCCGAGTTTTTTTTATATTATATTTTATGGGTTGTTTTGCCTATTTAAATTTAAAGCTACCGAAATTTTAATCAACAGGCTTGTATCAAAGATATTCTTGCATTTATAAGTAAATCACAGCATAGAATAGCTAGTAGGTTTATATACCGGTACCGGTATAAATATTTTCCCGGAATTTAATATTTAATTGCATAACAGAAGCTGTTCTTCATAAAAGGTTTGCTCTTGCTTTTTGGCTCACCATACGAATATAAGCTTGTATTATTAATCTGCAATTAAGTAAATGAATTTACCAAAGTTCGGTAGGTGCATACCGACCCCTAGATTAGGTTTCGGATTTGCACCAAGGCTATCCGATTGGTATATAGTTTTAATGTAAGAGCATTAAAGTGAGTTCGATGAAATTAAAGGGGGTAAAGAAGTTTATGGCTAAGGAAACGGTCAAAGAAAAAGTTGTAATTGACCAGAAGATAGGAAAGGAAACTACCCAGATTCTTCTGGAGGGTGATATTATAGTACCGGATGTGAAGCCCGACATGTCCGTACTGCTGCAAACAGAAGCGAAAATTTCCGTTGATAAGGCAGAGCAATCCGCCGAGCGAGTAAATTTTATGGGCAGACTGGATATTCAAGTGCTTTATCTGGCGAAAGCCTCCGAAAATCCCATACATAGCATGGTCGCAACAACCACCATAGACGATTTTGTCAACATGGACGGCTTAACCAAAGACATGTGGACAGACGTAAAAATGGAAATTGCAAATATGGAATATAAGGTTATCAATGACAGAAAAATCAACTACCGTGCGGTGGTAGACGTTAACGTAACCGCAGAAAACTCACAAGCCTACGACATAGTCGTGGATATAAACGAAGTTCCGCCAAACCAGTTGCAAAAAACCGTTTTAAACCTAAATCGGAGAATAGAAACACTTAACGAAAAGTTCATAGCCAAGGACGAATTTCAAATACCCTCCGGCAAGCCCAATATACGTGAAATCCTGTTAAACTCCATGGATATTTCCAACAAGGATGTAAGAGTGGGTAACGGAAAAGTTACCGTAAACGGAGAAATCGTACTTACAACCCTTTACAGAGGAGACAACGAAAACAGTATTATAGACTTTGCGGAAATTGAAATTCCCTTTAACACCCATTTTGAAATGCCCAATGTAAGGGACGATATGTTGGCTGATGTGAATTTAAGCATAGGTGACCAATACATACAGGTAAGGCAGGACGATGACGGTGAGGACAGGGTTATAGAAGTGGAAGTAAGCGTAAATGCCATGGTTAAAATAAGCTGCCAGGATGCATTGGAAATTTTGGAGGATGCTTATTGCATTAATCAAAACCTTGAAATTTGCAAAACACCCATACGCTACCCCAAATTAATCTGCCACAATAAAAACCAAACTCCCATTAAGGAGATAGTTACCCTGCAAGAAAACTGCCCCGATATTTTACAGATTTTCAAAGCCAACGGCACACCTTACGTACATGAAGCCCGTATTACCGAGGACAAAGTTGTGGTTGAAGGTGCTATAGATGCTACGGTAATGTACGTGGCTCAAAGCGACGATGCACCCTTCTATTCCTACAACTGCTTGATACCCTTTATGCAAGTTATAGAAACCAAGGGTTCCAAGGATAATATGGATGTTTCCATGGACGTCAGTCTGGACCATATAAGTTTTAATATGCTCAGTGGCAGGGATATGGAGCTTAGGTTCCTTTTAAGCTTTAACACCAATGTTGTTGAAGAACTGGAAGCCAACATAATTTCCGACATAGAGTTCAACGAAATGGACAAAGCACAACTTAACAATATGCCCAGTATGACCATTTACGTTGTACAAAACCATGACAACCTTTGGAAGATAGCCAAAAACTACAACACCTCCATAGACGAACTTTTGGCTGTAAACGAAGTTGAAAACCCCAACAAAATCTACCCGGGTCAAAAACTTCTGATTTTAAAGAAAGTTTGTGTGGATTAGATTGAAATAGACCAATAAGAACTTCATCTAACGTTAAAAAACTTGAGGGAGAAGCCTTTTTTGAGAAATAAGGTTTCTCCCTCAAGTTTCTTCTTTCCGAAATGTAATTATCAAATTTAATTTCAGACAAAAAAATAGACCGTGATATTATTTCACGGCTTTTTTTATTACAGCAATTTGGTTATGGAAATTCCTTTTTCCATGCTTAGATCTATTACGTTACCTGTGGCGGTATGGACTATGGGTCGTGATAGGGAGTTATGGTTTATGAAAAACACCTTTGCTTCTTCGTTGTTGGATAACAAGACCCAGTTACCCACAAGGGCAAAGGCTATGTTTCTGATAAATATCAATAAATATTTGGGATCCATTTCGGTATAGCCCGAGGTCTCGAAAGTACGCAAAACGTCAAAAGGAGATTGTCCGGGTTTGTTATTTCGACCGGTAGTCAAATTGTCGTAGGTATTACAGATATATATAATTTTAGCCATATCCGAAATTCTTGTGTCCTTTAATCCTACGGGATAACCTGTACCGTCCATACGCTCATGATGCATAAGTACAGCAAGTTTTATACTTTCCGGTATATCCAACTCTTGAACCAATTCGTAACCCAACATGGGATGGCTGAAATATTCAAAATTCTGGGTCTGGGTAAGCTCCGTATTTCTGTTGAGCAGATAAACGGGAAGCTGAGTTTTGCCTATATCGTGAAGCATTCCTGCTGTAGTCAGATTAAGCAAATCAACCTCGTTTAATCCCAGCCAGCGACCGAAAAGATTACATAAAAGAGAGACGTTGTTTGAATGGGTATACATAGCCTCGTCTTTTTCCTTTATACAGCTTATAAATGAAACTATATCGCTTTTACGCTGTAGGTTTGACATTATATGATCGATGGACCTGGTCATGTCCATGGCGGTTACAGAAGTTCCCTTGCAGATGGCGGTAATATATTGTTTGGTGATGCCTGTCACATTCTCGTAAACAGTGGAAAATTCCTGAAAGTCTTTTCGCTCTGTTACGGGTAGAGTCATTTGAGTAAAAGGCTGTGGCGGAATAACAGGTGCTGAAGATACGGAGAAATCTTTAACATAAATATAATCTATGCCCTTTGAGCGAATATAATCCGGATTGACGGCGGCAACGGGCGTTTCTTTGGGCATAAGCATTTGACCGCTTACGGTTACTATATCCCTTGCCAAAATCATATCAGGCTTTGCGTCTTCCAGCCTTATTAATTTAACTATAAAGTCTCCTATTAACTCGCCCATAGACTCTCCCCTCTTTTCCGATTTATTGTTAAGTCACTTTAAAATCCGCATCTTTTGTAAAAACAAATTAATTTTACTATAACAAAAAAACTGTAAACCGTCAAGTAATGTGAAATATTAGTATTTTATAGCACAAGCAATCGGAATAATATATTTTTTATATTTAAAAATTATTTTTATTATATATATTTGTATTTCGTCATTTTGCCAATATTTACTGATAGCAATTAAGCCTTAATACTTTAAAATTATATCTGAATTTTAAAGCTATAAAGCTTAAATAAATCGCCGAGATTCATCATTTATCTTCATTTAATCCCCTTATAGCCTAATTATCCCCAAAGGCAAAACCCCAAGTATCATAAAAATATTGACAAATCTTAAATCAAGGCTTTATACTTTAATTTACGGCAATTTTATAAGTTGTG
>CAYXWM010000104.1:0-3943 GCA_964468805.1 uncultured Defluviitaleaceae bacterium | reverse complement strand
AATTGAAGCCTTTCGCGTTGAGAATATTATTTATCATTTAGAACCCCGTTGTTTTTGAAAACAGGATTAGATAATTTTCAAATCTCATTATTATAAATGAATATGGGTGCTTGGCATTTTCAAAAAATTTTCATTTTCAAGTTGACTTTAGAAAAAAACAGGTGTATACTTTATTATGACTATTATTATAAAATACAGTCATTTTAAAAAGGAGGCTCCATATGCCCAAATATATCACCGATAAAGAAAAAGAGATGATTAAAGATTCTCTTGTTCAGAGTGGAATCCAACTTATTCGAGATAAGGGATTACGGCGTGTAACCGTGGACGACTTAACGCAAGCGGCAGGGATTGCTAAAGGGACATTCTACTCCTACTACAGCACTAAGGAAGAATTGCTTTTTGAGATTGTTATGAACTCCGAAAGCAAAATACTAAATACAATGCTTAATGTAGGATTTACTGATGAAACCTTTAGAGAAGTTGCGGTTCGCGCACTATTTGAAATTTATCTGGCACATGACAGTATCGTTCTTTATATTCAACCGGGCGACCTTGAATATCTGATGCGAAAGCTTCCGGATAAAGTTGAGCTTAAAGCAAATAAAGCTATGGATAATTTGAAAGCGACAGCAACGGTCTTAAATCTCGACGATTCCAACCCGCAAACTTTAAGCACTCTTGCTTATTTAATGGATGCACTACATTTTTTAGCAACCAACAAAGCAAATTATGGTGAAGAAAGCCGTCAGGAAAGTTTGAAAATACTTGTTAATACTATTGCCGAATTTATGCAGGATAGGAGGATAAGCCGTGATTGAGTTTTGCAATATTGAAAAGATATACTATACCGGCGAAGTTAAGGTTGCTGCCCTGCGTGAAATCAATTTTTCTATTGAGGATGGAGAATTTGTTATTATTCAAGGCGCGAGCGGAGCAGGAAAAAGCACTATATTAAATCTTCTTGGCGGCATGGATCGCGCAACGTCGGGCGAAATTAAAGTTAATGGGAATTGCATTACAGCTTACGATGATAAGAAACTGACGGAGTATCGTGGCATTACCGTTGGCTTTGTATTCCAATTTTACAACTTAATTCCCAATTTGACGGCTTTCGAGAATGTTAATTTTGCCAGTGAATTTACAGATAACCCCCTTGATTCAAAAATTGCTCTTAGCCTTGTTGGAATGTCTGACCGCGCCAACCATTTTCCATCGCAACTTTCGGGGGGAGAGCAACAAAGAGTGTCTATAGCCCGCGCTGTTGCTAAAAACCCTGAATTGCTTTTATGCGACGAACCAACCGGCGCTTTAGATTATGAAACCGGCAAAAATATTTTAAGGCAGTTACAAATCATCAACCAAGAACAAAAAACAACGATTGTGCTTATTACGCACAATTCTATGATAGCACCCATAGCTGATAAAGTTATCAAGGTTAAAAGTGGCAGGATAGAAAACATTATTACTAATGATGTGAAGCAGTCGGTGGAGGAAATAGAATGGTAAAGCGTAACTTAATAAAAAAGATGTTTCGTGATATAAAGCAATATAAAGACCAGTTTATTGCTATTGCCCTTGTTATTCTCATTGGTTCTTTCTTTTACGCAGGGTTCTCAAATTTTTACCGCAGTCTTGATATTTATGCTAACGATTATTTCGCCGCCAGTAATTTAGCTGATTTGTGGGTTTACTATTCTGATATAGAGCAAGATGGAATTGATATGCTCAATTCCATTGATGGCGTCCAGAGCGTAGAAGCAAGACAGTCTTTCACTATCAATCAAAGTATAAACGGTCTGAAAACAACGCTTAAAACGCAGACACTAACGGAATCCATAAACAATGTGACGGTTGTAGCTGGTTCAGCTCCCACAGGAACAGGGCAAATAGCCATTGATGGGGATTATGCTCACGCAAATAATATCCAGTTGGGTGATGTTCTTATCTTTACTGTTGATAGCAATAAGTACGATTTGGTTGTATCGGGTTTTTGTGAAAGTGCAGAGTATGCCATAAAGTCAAGAGATTCGTCAGATTACCCGCCAAATCATAGTGAATATGGCATTGCTTATGTATCGAAAGATACTGCACATTCTCTTTTTGGTGCGACTATCTACAATGACATACTAATTGTTGCTAATGGTGCTGTAAGCCTGTCCGAAATCGAAAGCGAAATTGAGGAACTGGCAAAGGAGCATGGGGAGAGCTATTTGTTTACTCTGCAAAGAGAAGCGAATTTAAGCTATTCTCAATTAACTAATGAGATAAACCAATTAAATGAGTATGCAAAAATATTCCCAATTATTTTTTACGGCGTTGCGATTGTTATATCGTTTTTAACCATGAGCAGAATAGTTGAGGCTCAAAGAGTTCAAATAGGTTTGATGAAAGCACTCGGAGCTTCATCCCTAAAAATCATTTTACATTACGCTTCCTATGCTTTTCTCGTTGGACTTGTTGGCGGTTTGTTGGGTGCTATTGCAGGTGCATATATTCTACCAACTCTATTTTTGGATTCTGCCATGAAAATAATAACTATGCCTAATCTTTCAATAAGTATTCATATTTCGTATGTGATACAAGCTGTGATAATTTCTGTTTGCTGCGGGGTGTTGGCTTGCCTTTTATCTGCGAGGAAAATACTCAAAGAAAATGCGGCACAAGCAATGCGAATGAAACCGCCTAAATCCGCAAAAGGAATTGCCATCGAAAAACTAACTGTCTTTTGGGGAAAGATTGACTATAGCGATAAACTGATACTCCGCAATATCTTTATAAACAAGCGCAGAACTATTTTTAGTGCCGTAGGCATAATCTTTTGTGTAGCTCTTTTGGTTATTGCTTTTGGTTACAAAGGTTCACGGGATGCTTTAATTGAAAAACAGTACACCGACGTTTATAAATATGACATGAGCGTGAGTTTTAGCGAGCCTGTTTCGCTCGATTCAATAACGGCTATTGATGGATTGGAATACGCCAGTCTATCAGCACAAACAGAAGTCACCTTTAATAATGCTGGTGATAAAAGAATAATCACCCTTACAGCACTTTCATCAGACGATTTGTGTATACGGCACTTAACTACTTCTGGAAGCCAACTGAATCTGAACGACCAAACAATCATTATTTCTCAAAGTTTTGCCGACAGCAACAATTTAAGCATTGGTGATACAGTTTCCCTAAAATTGATTGACGCCAAATATGGCGGCATTTCGATTGATACGGAGATTGGCGGTATTTCTGTGCAATACTTGAACCAAGAAATCTACTGTACCTTTACCATGTTAGAGAGTAAAGGCGTCTTGTTACCAACTGATACTGTTTTAACAAAATTTGCTTCTGCCGCTGATACACAAAACGCATACAGTTATTTTAGTGGCGAGGACAATGTTCTTGAAGTTAAAACGCTTGCAGATCTCCGCGCAGCTACCGAAAGAGGGTTAGAAAGTCTTTATTCCATGATTATCATTATCATCATTTGTGCAACTGTATTGTCGGGAACTGCACTATACAACATTTCCATAATCAACATACAAGAACGTATTAGAGAGTTTGCTACCCTAAAAGTGTTGGGCTGTCAAAGCAATCGAATTAACAAGTTAATTTTCAAGGAAAATATATTTTTAACCGCCTTTGCAATAATCGTTGGTATACCTTTGGGATTGTTGGCTTATGTCAATATAATTGAAATATTCACCATTGAGAGTATGTCTTTTCCTATAAAAATCGCTATCAGCTCTTTCGTTTGGCCTATGGTCATTACTATGGTCATAACCATTTTGAGTAATCTGCTGTTGCGAAAGAAAGTTAGATGTATAGATATGATTGAATCGCTAAAGGCGAATGAGTAAGACCATTCCGACTACAACATGGGCGATTTTCCCAACAGATGAATTAAGCATGGTGGAAGCCGCACAAAGTTACAGTAAAATTGTTAGCC
>CAYXWM010000103.1:1282-4205 GCA_964468805.1 uncultured Defluviitaleaceae bacterium | reverse complement strand
AAGCCTTATACTCCCTCAAGAAGGCATATGACCACATCGGACTTTGCGGAAATTACCCGTTCCAAGCCCGAGAAAAGTCTCTGCGTGCATTTGAAAAGCACTGCCGGACGTAATAATCAAGGTAAAATTACCGTTCGTCATATTGGTGGCGGCGCTAAGAAAAAATACAGAATTATTGACTTCAAACGTAATAAAGACGGTATTATGGCAAGGGTTGCAGCTATCGAATACGATCCCAACCGTTCCGCAAACATCGCTCTTTTACATTACGTAGACGGTGAAAAAGCTTACATTTTGGCTCCTGTTGGTCTTAAAGTAGGCGACAAATTAATGAACGGTCCCGAAGCGGAAATTCGTGTAGGTAACTCTTTACCTCTCAAAAATATTCCCATCGGTTCTCAAATCCACAATATCGAAATGAAACCCGGTGCAGGCGCACAAATGGTTCGTTCCGCAGGAAACGTTGCTCAGTTAATGGCTAAAGAAGGCAGATTCGCTACAGTGCGTTTACCTTCCGGCGAAATGAGAATGGTTCCCATCGATTGCAGAGCTACCATGGGTCAAGTAGGTAACATTGACCATGAATTGATTAACATCGGTAAAGCCGGTATCAATCGTCATAAAGGTAAACGTCCTACAGTTCGCGGTTCTGTAATGAACCCCAATGACCATCCTCACGGTGGTGGTGAAGGTAGAGCACCTATCGGTAGACCTGCTCCTTCAACTCCCTGGGGTAAACCGGCTTTGGGTTACAAAACTCGTAAGAAAAACAAAGCTTCCAATAAGATGATTGTTCGTTCAAGAAACAAAAAATAATGTCTGATCCGGAAATTATGCATCGGAAGCCATTTTAGAGTTTAAGCCCGGCTTCCCGTATCCGGTTATCCGGCATCCGGTAAGGAGGTATATCATGAGCAGATCCCTTAAAAAGGGTCCATTTATAGATGACCATTTGTTCAAAAAAGTGGAGCAACAAAATGCTGCTAACACAAAAACCGTAATCAAAACATGGTCACGCCGTTCTACTATCTTTCCCGAAATGATAGGTCATACCATAGCGGTACATGACGGTCGAAAACACGTACCGGTATATATCACAGAGGATATGGTAGGTCATAAACTTGGCGAATTTGCACAAACCCGCACCTACAGAGGTCACGGCAAAGACGCTGACAAACGTTCCAAAGTGAGATAATAAGGAAGGAGGGTAAACATGGCAAAGGGTCACAGAAGCAGCTATAAAAAAGAACGTAACGAAATTAAAGACACCCGTCCCAAGGCACATGCCAGATTCGTTAGAGTTTCCGATACAAAAGCCAGAATCGTTCTCGAACAAATCAAAGGCAAGGACGTTCGCACAGCCCTGGGTATTTTGGAATATTCACCCCGTTACGCTGCAAGCGTAATCAAAAAAGTATTGAAATCAGCCATAGCAAACGCAGAAAACAATCAAGGAATGGATACTTCAAAGCTTTTTGTCCAAGAAGTTTTCGCAAACCAAGGGCCAACCATGAAACGAATCCAACCGCGTGCGCAAGGCAGAGCCTATAGGATTTTAAAGAAATCCAGTCACATATCCATAATCCTAAATGAGAGATAAGGAGGCTTAGAATGGGTCAAAAGGTTAATCCGCATGGACTTAGGGTCGGAATTATAAATGATTGGGACGCTGTTTGGTATGCTGAGAAAGAATTTGCCAACTATCTCGTAGAAGATGACAAATTAAGAAAATATATTAAACGCAGATTATATCAATCAGGCGTTTCCAGAATAACCATCTCACGTACAGCGGAACGTGTTAAAATCACCATTTATACAGCAAAACCCGGTATCATCATCGGTAAAAGCGGTCAAGCAATCGCCGAACTCTCCAATGATGTTCAAAAATTATCTAAGCAAAAAGTTGTTATTAATATAGAAGAAATCAAACGCCCCGAATTGGATGCACAATTGGTTGCGGAAGATATAGCAAAACAACTTGAAAACCGTGTTACTTTCAGACGTGCTATGAAACAAGCAATGTCTCGTTCCATGAAAATGGGAGCAAAAGGTATCAAAACAGCGGTTTCCGGTCGTTTGGGCGGTGCAGAAATGGCTCGTGTTGAACATTACCATGAAGGCACTATTCCGTTGCAAACCTTGCGTGCAAATATTGATTACGGTTTTGCCGAAGCAAACACAACCTACGGCAAAATTGGCGTAAAAGTCTGGATTTATAAAGGTGAAGTACTTCCTGTAAAAGCTGCTAAGGAAGGGAGTTTATAATCAATGTTAATGCCAAAAAGAGTAAAACGACGCAAACAATTCAGAGGCCGCATGAAAGGCAAAGCTTCCCGCGGCATCAGGGTAAATTACGGCGATTTCGGTATTGTTGCTCTCGAGCCTTCTTGGATTACTTCCAACCAAATTGAAGCTGCTCGTATTGCAATGACTCGTCACATCAAACGTGGCGGTAAGGTTTGGATTAAGATTTTCCCCGACAAACCCATTACCGAAAAACCTGCTGAAACTCGTATGGGTTCCGGTAAAGGTTCACCCGAATACTGGGTAGCGGTAGTAAAACCCGGTCGTGTAATGTTTGAGCTTGGCGGAGTATCCGAAGAAGTGGCTCGTGAAGCCCTTCGTCTCGCAATCCACAAGCTTCCCATAAAATGTAAAATTGTCTCAAAAGCAGAACAGGATAAGTGTGAAATGGACGGTGATGGTAGTGAAAGCTGAAAAGTTCCTTAATGAACTGCGCGAAAAACCCACTCAACAGCTTCAAGAAGATTTGGTAGACGCTAAAAAGGAGCTGTTTAACCTTAGATTTCAAAACGCCACAAACCAATTGGACAATACCGCCAGAATAACCGAAGTAAGGCGTAACATTGCCCGCATTCAAACCATCATCACTCAAAAGCAAAAAGGTATAATCCAATAATTG
>CAYXWM010000103.1:0-1182 GCA_964468805.1 uncultured Defluviitaleaceae bacterium | reverse complement strand
CCCAAGGTCTTACAAATCCCGAAAGGAGGCAACTATGGAACGCAATCTTCGTAAAACTCGCGTCGGCAAAGTTGTGAGCGACAAAATGGACAAAACAATTGTCGTTGCGGTTGAAAACAGCGTAAAACATCCGTTGTACAAAAAAATTATCAAACGCACGGTTAAACTTAAAGCACACGACGAAAACAACGAATGCAAAGAAGGCGACGTTGTAAGAGTAATGGAAACTCGTCCGTTGTCAAGAGAAAAAAGATGGCGTCTTGTTTCTATCGTGACTAAAGCGAAATAATTTGCCCAAAACTTTTCATCAAAGTATTAGGCATCCGGAAACATCAAGTAAAGGAGGTAAATCCAATGATTCAACAAGAATCAAGATTGGTGGCGGCGGACAACTCCGGAGCAAAAGAGATTTTATGTATCAGAGTGTTGGGAGGATCCACACGCAGATACGGAAATATCGGCGACATAATCATTGCTTCCGTTAAAGATGCAACACCCGGAGGAGTTGTAAAAAAAGGCGAGGTAGTTAAAGCGGTCATCGTCAGAACGAAAAAAGGCGTTGGTCGTCCCGACGGTTCGTACATCAAATTCGATGAAAACGCTGCTGTTATCATTAAAGACGACAAAACTCCTCGTGGAACCCGTATTTTTGGACCCGTTGCCAGAGAACTTCGCGAAAAACAGTTTACCAAAATTCTGTCGCTGGCACCGGAAGTACTGTAAGGAGGTGTATGCATGGCTGCAAAGGAAACAACACATAAAATCAGAATCAAACGCGGAGACACCGTAAAGGTCATTGCCGGTAAAAACAAAGGCATGGAAGGCAAAGTCCTGGTTGTCGACAAAAAGAAAAATCGTCTTATTGTGGAAGGCGTAAACATGATTACCAAACACCAAAAACAAGGCCGTAACAACCCACAAAGCGGCATCGTAAAAAAAGAAGCCCCGATTCATGTGTCAAATGTCATGTACGTCCACAACGGTAAACCCACAAGGATTGGTATCCGTCTTTCCACTATTGAAAAAGACGGCAAAACTATCATTGTTAAACAACGTATTGCAAAATCTACGGGCGACGTGATAGATTAGGCAGATGGAGGTTAAACTATGAGCAGATTAAGGGAATTTTATGAGACGGAAGTAATTCCGGCCATGATGAAAAAATTCGCATATAAAAATAAA
>CAYXWM010000102.1:0-4270 GCA_964468805.1 uncultured Defluviitaleaceae bacterium | reverse complement strand
TTGTTTCATAATATGGACATTGCCACAGCACTTTTTTTGGGTTTTTTATTGGACTTAATCATAGGCGACCCGTACTATCCTTTGCATCCTATACGTTTAATAGGCTTGCTTATTAAATACGGAGAAAAAATAATAAGGAAAATTTTCCCCAAAAATAAGCCCGGAGAATTAATAGGCGGAGGTTTACTGAGCCTTACGGTTATGGGCATAAGCTTTGCCGTACCCTATTTTCTCATGGTTTGGCTGGGAAGCGTTAACATATATCTGAAAATAGGCGTTGAAGCACTGTTATGTTGGCAGGTTTTAGCCACAAAATGCCTAAAAACCGAAAGTATGTTGGTCTGCAAGCAATTTCCGGATATAGAATCCGCAAGGTATTATCTATCCCGAATAGTTGGACGTGACACAAAAAGCCTGGATGAAAAGGGCATAATAAAGGCTACAGTGGAAACCGTCGCCGAAAATACCACGGACGGCGTAATAGCCCCTATAATTTTCATGGCTATAGGCGGTGCTCCGCTGGGTTTGCTTTACAAGGCTGTAAACACATTAGATTCCATGATAGGTTACAAAAACGAAAAATACCTGTATTTCGGGCGTGTGGGAGCAAGATTGGACGACTTGTTTAACCTTATACCGGCTGTGTTTTCCGCATATGTGATGATGTTTTCGGCTTTTCTGTTGAAATTGGACTTTAAAAACGCAGTAAAAATATACCGTCGGGACAGATATAATCATGCAAGCCCAAACAGTGCAAAAACCGAATCGGTCTGTGCAGGGGCATTGAATATATGCCTTGCAGGAGACGCTTACTATTTCGGTAAGCTTGTTAGAAAGCCTACAATCGGCGATGACAATCGACCTATTAAACCGGACGATATTTCCACAGTCAATAAACTAATGTATCTTTCCGCAACTTTGGCTATTATATTTTGCTTAACAATAAGGATTTTGGGGGTATGTTTCTTTTGGAACTGAAACACGGCGGCGATATTTATTCCCATGAACACAAAAATATGCTTGATTTTTCGGCGAACATTAACCCTCTTGGTCTGCCGGAAACCGTAAAACAAGCCATAACAGACAATATACATACCTACTCCGGCTACCCGGACCCTTTATGCAGAGAATTAACCCTAGCAATAGCGGAAAAAGAGAAAATCCAACCTCAACAAACAGTCTGCGGAAACGGTGCGGCGGATATTATTTTCAGAACGGTGCTGGCTTTGAAGCCAAAAAAAGCACTTATAATACAGCCGACCTTTTCGGAATATGCGGAGGCTTTGAATTTGGTTGATTGCGAAGTTTCTTCTTATATATTAGAAGAATCTCAAGGATTTAAGCTTACCGGGGATATTTTTAATTCAGACCTAACAAAGCCGGACATTATCTTCTGTTGCAGCCCAAACAATCCCACCGGTATACCCGTAAAAAAGGAAATACTCCTGAAGCTGGCGGAGGTTTCTAAGAAAAACGGCGTTATCCTGGCGATAGATGAATGTTTCAACGATTTTTTGGACGAACCCGAGAAATATTCACTGGTAGACCACATAAACCAATATCCCAATGTGATAGTTTTCAAAGCTTTTACCAAATTTTACGCCATGGCAGGCATAAGATTGGGTTACGGAATTAGCTCGGATATTAATTTAAACGCAAAAATCCGTGCCACTCTCCAACCTTGGAGCGTTTCTACTGTGGCATCCAAATGCGGAATTGCGGCATTAGAAGACAAGGATTATGCTGCGGTGACCAAAAGGATTATTACGGAAAATCGAGATTATCTGAAAAAGGCACTAAATAATCTCGGGCTTAAAGTTTACGATTCTCAAGCCAACTATATTTTTTTTCGCTCTGAAATTACGGATTTGGACCTAAGGTTAAAACAAGAAAATATACTTATACGACCGTGCAAAAATTTTATCTCCCTAAACGAAAATTATTACAGGATTGCTGTAAAAAGCAGGAAAGACAACGAAACACTGATTAACGCTCTGAAAAAAATATTATGAACATAACAGGATGCTTTTGGGTATCCTTTTTTTATTGCAAGACTTATGTAAAATTATTCCGGTGACGATATAGATATAAAACAGACCAAAATTTAACTCTGACATAAAAGCAACTTGTTGGTATATGTTGAACGTTGAATTGAGGTGGATGATGATTTTTCCCATAAAGGGTACGAATAATTTTTATTATTCAAGTATGGGCTTGCATAAGAAACCGATTAAAAAAGCCGATGAACCCAAAAAAGAGATCAGCTTTTTAGATGATTGTTTTAAAACATCAGAAAACGAAAAAAGACAGAAAATTATAAGCAGAATATATGAAAAGCTTATGCGAGGAGAGGAACTTACAGCCTCCGAGCTGGACTTTTTAAAAAAATACGCCCCGGATTTATACTCTAAGGCAATTCAAATAACAGAAGAACGCCGAGAATTGGAACAAAGACTACGCAGAGCCAAAACCAAACGGGAAGTAGAGCAAATAAAATCCGAGAAAATCACCTCACTGGTAACCCAAATGAAACATGATCCGGAATTTACAGGAATAAGACTAAAAGCCATAGACGACGTTTTCCGAAAAGAGGGCAACAACAAAAAAGACGATGAACAAAAAGATAAAATTCATAAAATCTGATTATAGTACCCGTTTCTCGGAAAGAGGGGTAGAAAACCTTTTTACCGTTGAAAGGTTTTCTACCCCGATGATTTTCTTATTTTAAGGATAACTCACCCTGCCGAATTCTACCTTTTTGTTTTCAATATATCTCAAAAAGGGATAGGGATTAATCCAAAAGTCTTGAGCCAAGTCTGTTTTTGGTGAAATGCCTACATGAAGATGTACCGGGAATTTTCCGGAGGTGCCCTCCTGCTTATCGTAACCCGTATCGCCCATAAAGCCTATGATTTGCCCTGCACTGACTCTGTTGCCTGTGTTTAAATTATCCGCGAAGCTATGTAAATGAGCGTAGTAATAATAAGTATCCGTATCGGAAAGTATGCCTATACGATAACCGCCCAATTCGTTCCAACCCATATCCTTTAACACTCCGTCGGTCATACTTATGATGGGTATGCGTCCTCTAATGTTTTCCCTATCCAAAATATCCGTGCCTTGATGGGGTCGGTTACTGTCATAATTCCGCTCGGCACCCCAACTGTCTCCGTACATATAACTGCCCGATAAATCCGAGTCGTAGCCGGCGGGAATTGGGAAGTATACCAAATCCCTTGTCAAATCGGAAAGCAGTTTGTAATACGCCTCGAAATCCTCTTTTTTGTAGGATGAGCGAGTTTTTTCGAAATTAATTATAAAATTCTGTTCCAACTCTGACATTGTGGGGCTTACGGTTTTTCTGGGAAAAAACTCATTTTCCAAACAAAACACCGTCAACAACTCTATAAAATCCTTGCCGTATTTTCCCGAAAGCTCCTTTAATTCTCCTATTACATTATGAGAAATTTGGAACCCGGCAACGTTACTCACCGGAATATTAATACTTTTTCGGGAGAAAATAAGTGTGGTTATTACAAACCACAAAAAGCAAAATGCCAAAACAGCGGCACCTATGTTAATAAATTTTTTTTCGATACCCCGTAAATTTCTTCTCAGCCAAAAAAAGAATTGATTACGCCTTGCGTATCTCCGTCTTATTATCATAACAAAACTCCCTACCGTAGCAAAAGCTCTGTGTTTAACTTATTATCCCCAAGGGGACTGCATTGACGTTTGTTTACTGTACTATACAATAATACTCTGAGCCTTTCCGGATTATTCGTTTTAGCAGATTTTGCAAACAAAAAGAACGTAAATCAACCCGTGGGCAAATTTACGTTCCTGTAAATTAATGGGGAAAATATGATGGATTCAATTAAACACAATTTAGGAAATAAGGTATTGCTTTGCCTCTTCAGGGAGTTCGCTCAAGACGCAATTCATACTGATAATAAAGGAAATGCCGTTTGATTCGGTAAGAGATTTCAATTTGGGTAATAATTTAACCAAGTCTTCGTTGCTAAAGGTTTTGATAAGTTTGGTGATACCGTCAACAAAAATTTCTTTAATGTCGCCGTCTTGAGATAAGATACCGCAAACAAAGCCGATAAATTCTCTGTAGTTGGACAACGGAAAGCTACTGGTTTCAACAAATCTAATAGAATGCTTCAAATCATACATGTGTCTGTTGTCATTGTCGATAAAAACAACATGACCGTCGGATGTTCCGGCAGCATCATTAGCCATTTGTATTAAGCGTTTGGTTTTT
>CAYXWM010000101.1:0-4383 GCA_964468805.1 uncultured Defluviitaleaceae bacterium | reverse complement strand
TAATTGTCGAAATATTTGTACACATTAAATAAGGGTATTGCATTTCAAAATTATTATGCTATAATTAGTATGCAAACAGCTAAATTAACATGCTGTTTTTATTTAATTATACTAGTGTTTATTATTGGTATAATTATAATAATTTGCAAAAAAGGAGAGATTTTATGAAGAAGTTGATTAAACTACTTAGTATCATGATAGTTGCAATCCTTGTTATTGCAGCTGTAGGTTGTACCCCAACACAACCCGACGCTCCTTCGGCATCACCCAATCCTACCGGAGATGCTCCTGTAGCCACACCCGAAGGCGGTAATACTGCAGCAGATGAACCGGTTGACGTTAATATCGGTGTTGCCATTTATAAGTTCGATGATACTTTCATGACCGGCGTTAGAAACGCAATTTCCGCTCAAGGATCGGAATTAAAAGTATTTGTTGACATCGTTGATTCCCAAAACAATCAACCCACTCAAAATGACCAAGTAGACGCATTCTTGACTAAAGGCATGAATGCACTTGCGGTTAATGCTGTTGACCGTACTGCTGCCGGTCCCATTATCAACAAAGCCAAGGCTGATAACGTGCCTATAGTATTTTTGAATCGTGAACCGGAATCCGCAGATATGCAAAGTTATGACAAGGTTTGGTATGTAGGTGCTAAAGCCGAAGAATCCGGAACCATGTCAGGTGAAATTATTGCCGATTATTGGAAAGCTCATCCGGAAGCTGATAAAAACAAAGACGGCGTATTGTCCTACATTATGCTTACAGGCGAACCGGGACATCAAGATGCTACTCTTCGTACCGAATATTCCGTAAAAGCTATTGAAGCTGCCGGAATTAAAGTTGAAAAACTTGCGGAAGATACTGCTATGTGGAACAAAGTTACAGCTACAGACAAAATGAAAGCTTTCATTTCTTCTGTAGGCTTGGATAAAATAGAAGCCGTTTTGGCTAACAATGACGACATGGCTTTAGGTGCAATCGAAGCTTTGAAATCCAGCGGTTACAACACCGGCGATGCTACAAAATATATCCCGGTTGTAGGCGTTGATGCTACAAGCCCGGCTCTTGATTCTATGGCTAAAGGCGAACTTCTTGGTACTGTTCTTAACGACGCAGTAAACCAAGGTAAAGCTACCGTTAACGTAGCAAATGCAGCCGTTAAAGGGTTGGAAATCAATAAAGACAACATCGGTTACGAAGTTACTGACGGTAAATACGTTTGGATTCCTTACGTAAAAGTTACTGTAGAAAATATGGATCAATTCAAATAAAATCTGTTAAACAGTATTATAATTTCTGCATAAGTTTTATGCGATAGCTAAGGGACGATTTACGTTACGGTTTTACCGAACCGTAACGCGTCCCTTGTTTTGTATTATTTAAATTAAATATTTTGTTGAATAAGCAAACATACCGGAGGTTTAATTCATAGGAACTTCCTTGCATACTTATATGGTTATGGGTTTACCCTATATTAGGATGGTTTTTACTTTTAGATTAGTATATCGGTAATAGATCAGAACGTAAGTTTTTTTGTATTTTTAATCAGCACTGACAAAGGGGGTATCGAATTGGAGAAACTACGCTTGGAAATGAACAATATAACCAAAACATTCCCCGGTGTATTGGCGTTAAGCGATGTTAAACTACACATAAAGCCCGGAACGGTACATGCTCTGATGGGCGAAAACGGAGCAGGCAAATCAACACTGATGAAATGCCTCTTCGGAATGTACAAACCTGATACGGGCGAAATTAAACTGGACGGTGAACAGGTTTCCATAACCGGCTCAAGTGTAGCGTTGAATTTGGGTATTTCAATGATTCATCAGGAATTGCACCCCATTCCTTATCGTTCGGTAATGGAAAATATTTGGCTGGGTCGGTTTCCCAAAAAGGGAATAATCGTTGACCAAAATGAAATGTACAAAAAGACCAAAGAACTTTTTTCGAGTTTGGAAATAAACATAAACCCTGCAAGCATGGCAGGAGATTTATCCGTATCCAATTTGCAGTTAATAGAAATTGCAAAAGCGGTTAGTTACAATTCAAGAATAATTATTATGGATGAACCTACCAGCTCTTTGACTGAAAATGAAGTCAGTCATTTATTTAAGATTATAAACAACTTAAGAGCCGAAGGTCGCTCCATAATTTATATATCCCATAAGATGGAAGAGATATTGGAGATTTCCGACGAGGTAACCATACTTTGCGACGGCAAATACGTGGGAACATGGCCGTCAAATGAACTTACTACCGATTTAATAATCAAAAGAATGGTAGGTAGGGATTTGACAAACCGTTTTCCTGAAAAAGAGTATACACCTACCAAGGAAATAGCCTTGCAGGTAAGCGAGATGACCGCGAGCAACAACCGTTCCTTTAAAGATATTACTTTTGACCTTTACAAGGGAGAAATTTTAGGGATAGGCGGATTGGTAGGGGCACAGCGTACGGAATTGGTGGAAGCCATTTTCGGTTTGCGTGCTTTAAAGAGCGGCAAAGTTTTAAAAGACGGTAAAGAAATAAAAATCCGCAGTCCTATAGACGCAATAAACAACGGGATTGCCTTACTTACTGAAGAACGTCGTGCTACGGGTATTTTCGGGGTACTATCAGTCTTGGATAATACGGTAATAGCCAATCAGAAAAAGTACTCTATGTCTCCGTTCAAAATTATAAAAGAACGAAAAAGGCGAGAAGCGGCTGTTAATGCCAATGAACGTTTACGTGTAAAGACGCCCTCTCTTGAAGCTTTAATTCAGAATCTTTCCGGCGGTAACCAACAAAAAGTATTGATAGCAAGATGGTTACTTACCGAGCCGGATATACTTTTGCTGGACGAACCCACAAGGGGTATAGACGTTCTTGCCAAATATGAAATCTACACCATAATCAATGAATTGGCTAAACAGGGAAAAAGTATAATCATGATATCCTCCGAGATGCCCGAGCTTATAGGAATGTCTGACAGAATTATGGTAATGTGCGAAGGAAGATTAACCGGAATCCTTGATAAAGAAAATGCAAATCAAGTAGAAATAATGAACCTTGCAACACAGTTTATTGCATAAGGATTGAGGCTTATGGAAACTAATTATGCTAAATTCTCCAGAAAATTATATTTTATTTTGCTCGGTATTTTGGGTTTGCTGGTAACCGGAGCAGGAGCTTTTATATTTGGTTTAAAAAAGGAAGTATTTGACCTGCCGGAATTTTTAATGATAATCGGCGGATTTATAATTTTACTGTCCCTTTATCAATATTTCCGTGCCGAACAGTATAACAACGAAATTGACATTTCTAAAGAAAGAATAAAATCCGTATTAATTGATAATGCAATTTTGTTGGCATTGCTGGCAATGGTTGTGGTTATAGCTTGTATGCAACCCAGGTTTCTTCAAATGCGGGTTATGCGGGACATTTTATCCCAATCCTCAACAAAGCTTATTATTGCCTTGGGTATAAGCTTTACTTTGTTAATCGGAGGCACAGACCTTTCAGCCGGTCGTATGGTTGGTTTGGCGGCGGTTATTTCGGCATCAATGATGCAAACAGCAACCTACGCCAATAGGTTCTACCCGGAGTTACCTCAGATTAACGTTCTTATCCCCGTTGTATTGTCCGTTCTTGCCTGTATGTTTTTCGGCTTGATTAACGGTTTGTTTGTAGCTAAATTTAAACTACAACCCTTTATCGCCACTTTGGCGGTACAGGTAATTATTTACGGTGCTTGTTCCTTGTATTTTGACTTTCCGCCAAACTATTCCCAACCTATAGGAGGTATCAGACCCGACTTCGCAGACTTGGGACAATGGCTTATGTTCGGCACCTTGCCTGTTTTGATTCCCATAGCTATTGTGGTTACGGTGATAGTCTGGTTTATTTTAAATAAAACAGTCTTCGGCAAAAATATTTATGCCATTGGCGGTAACAAACAAGCTGCCGTTGTTTCCGGTATCAATGTAAAAGCAACGATTATTACAATCTTTGTTTTTGCTTCCGTATTTTACGCCATTGGCGGTGTTCTGGAAGCGGCAAGAACAGCCGGAGCCACTAACAACTACGGGTTCAGTTACGAACTCGATGCCATTGCCGCTTGCGTTGTGGGCGGTGTATCGCTTAACGGCGGCGTGGGTAAGGTTCGAGGAATAGTTATAGGTGTACTTGTGTTTACTGTTATTCAATACGGTTTGACATTTATTAAAGTTCCGCCTTATTGGCAACTTATAATCAAAGGTGTAATTATTCTCGCTGCAAGTAGTATAGATAAGGTTAAATTGGATAAGCATTAAAAATCAAAAAACATCCTTTGCACATTTGAAGTGACCCCAGTTCATCGGACAGGAAAAAAACACCCTATCGCAGAATAAC
>CAYXWM010000100.1:0-4434 GCA_964468805.1 uncultured Defluviitaleaceae bacterium | reverse complement strand
GTAACAAAAGCGTATATTCGTAGTGGTGAGCGACCGGTGTTTTTTTTATAAAAACACAAAGCGAACCGTTTACGAAGAATAGCTTTTGTTACTATTCCTTATGCGATTAAGTATACATATGGGACAGTATAGAGGTGGTATTTGTGAAAATGCATAGGTATGCGTTGTTCACGATTCTTTTTGTATTACTATTTAATCAAGCATTGTTTGCTTCTAATATAGATTTAAGCTCGGTCAACAGGTTGGATTTAAAGAAAGGGAAGATTGTGGGCCGAAAGGCACCATACACCTTAATTTTACCTTCTTTGTGGTCGGGATATTTAATTGGAGAATATGAACAAAATTCTGATAAGGGTTTGGTTGAAAAAATTAATTTTTATTATGAGCCCTTGAATAAGCTTTCAAAGCCGGTTTTCTTTTTGAGTTTTTATGTTTACGACAGCAAATATTGGAGAGAAACAGGGAAAATACGTAAGCTGACGGAAACAGAGGATCATGTTTTTGCCGTATCTTGTGCAGAGGAGAATCCGCTAAAAAGCGTTACGGATATGCGTCTGTTTGATACGCTTCTTGCCAATGCCAAAAACGACGATTTGCTTAAAAGAATGATTTCCTTGCCGGATGGAGTTAAAGTAATAACCAGAAATACAGTCACCGTTAATGACAAGGTGATTGCTCCAAAAACCGTTTTGGGCAGTGACGGGGTTCTTTACCTACCTCTTAGGGCTACTTGCGAAACTTTGGGCTATATGGTAGGTTGGGAAGCTAAGGAAAACTTGGTTTTGCTGATTAAAGGCAATTTTTCTTACTCCTTATCAACAAAAAAACTTAATAAAAATTATAAAATTATCGTATCAGACGGTATTACTTATGTATCTTCTTATTTCTTTATTAAAGTTCTGGGTTTGAACGTTGAAATTGATAAAAACAACAATGCTTTTATTACATCATAGAATCAGATGGGTTGTTTAAACCCAAATTAAATATACTAATTCCGGATAAGATTAAGGACAAAAATATCGTTTTTTCATTGAACCGTTGGAAAAAAATCAATTAATTTTGTCCTTTGTTTATAACTTATAACACAAGGAGAAAAATGCAAATGATTAAGACAAGCTGGCTTTCCGGTGAAGATGACTTAAAGGATCCGTATTATATTCGTGAGAAGGTTTTTGTGGAAGAACAGAGCATATGCAGGGAAGAAGAATTTGATGATTTGGACAGGGTGGCTATGCACTTGGTAGTATACGACGGAAATGTACCCATAGGTACAGGTCGTGTGCTTTTAGAGGAAAACAACAGAGCAGTGCCGGGCAGAATTGCAGTTTTGAAGGAATTTAGGGGCGAAGGCATAGGCGATTTGATTATTCGTATGTTAATCAGAAAGGCATTTGACGCGGGAGCCGAAACCCAAACCATCCATGCACAATTATACTGCAAGGAATTTTACGAAAGAGTGGGCTTTAAGGCTATTTCCGATGTATATGACGAAGTTGGGATACCTCATATAACCATGGAACGTCGGGGTGACATTACAGGTTGCTGCGGACATTAGTCCAAAGCAACTACCCCGACAGGTTATTTATAGGCTCCCAACTTCTTTTTGACTCTTATATCGTCTCCGAAAAATCTAAGCAATTTATAATTACCGAACAGCCTGGAAACTATGCGGTCTGAATATTGGCTTTGAAAATCGGTTAGGTTTAGATTTGTGGAAATGACGGTAGGTCGGTTTTCCAGTAATCTGGAATTGATTATATTAAACAATTCTGTATTGGTGATGACGGTGGAAAATTCTGAACCCAAGTCATCGATAATAAGCAAATCAACTTGGAATATAAGCTCGGTTTGTTGGTTTGCATCCGGCATTTCATCCCGGTTAAAACGATAATCCTCGATTTTTTTAAACATTCTCGGTGCTGTTACGTACAGTACCGTTTTTTCTTTGTCCAGCATATCTTTAGCTATACAATTGCATAAGAAGGTTTTGCCCAGACCGGTTTCTCCGTAAAACAAAAGATTACCCTCACCGGCGGATACAAATTCCATGCAGCTTGCGTAGATAAGTTGCATATTTGCTCTGGGTGAAAGACCGTTCTTTGGGTCGGGTTCTTCTGAATAATACCTAAAATCAAAGGTATCGAAGTTTTCCGTCTTCATAACCTCTTTAATGGTGGACAACTCATAATAATTATCTATGAGCCTTTGCTTTAAGCAGAGGCATTTTTTGTCGCCCATATAACCGGTATCTTTGCAATTTTCGCAATCCCATAAACCGGCTTTAAGTTCGGAAAGCCCGTTTTCTATGAGTAAATCCCGTTTCATGGAATTTAGGTTCTCAATTTTGGACTTTAACGATAACACAAGTTCTTGGGTATCTTGAGATTGGGAAAGAATTTGCTTGGAAATACCTATAGCCAGCTCTGTAAGTCGGCGGTCTATTTCTTCGATTTCCGGCACTTTTGCGTAAATCTCGGCGTTATGTTTGGCAATTCTGTGGTTGGCGGCTACGCGTTTTTGTTCGTATTCTCGCATAACTTTCTTATAAACAGCTTCGTACATAAATTCTCCCCGGTATTATTTGGAGACGGAGTCACCTATACTGTCCTGTAAATATTTTCGTTCCAGTTCTTCTATCTTATTGTAATCCCATTCTCTTTGTTTAAAATTAATAAAGCGATTGGGCTTTGCAACGGGTTTCTTCGTTCCGGCAGGATTATCACGATCTTTTTTACGTGATTTAATAAACTCCTCTTGGTCCAGTTTCACCTGCTCTAAGGTTTTTATGCCTTTTTCGTGCCATTCGGTTAAAATCTTGTCCGTATAGGAAAGCTTTGCCTGTCCGGTTTGGAGAATGGTGCGGTCACAGGCTTCAAGTACGATTTCCAAGGGCGTTTCAAAGGTTTTAAGCCATTTTTTCATGTACTTAATTTCAGCCGGAGTGGCGGTTCTGCCGCTTTGTCCGTAGGCTTTTAATATGGATTGGTACTCAACGTTGAACATTTTTATGTATTCTTGGGCTTTTTCCACGGTATCAATACCGTTTTCTGCCCAATCGATACCGACTTTTTCTATGTAACGAATATTTCTGTGTCCGTTTTCCGAGCAGTATTCCAAGAGCAGTTCAATAACTTTTAAGGGCAATCTCAACCAATCATAAAGCCCAAACAACACTGACAAGTCGTTGGAGGTTAAATACTTGCCCATAGCCTGCTCTGCTACAGAAAAAAGGCGGCTGATTTCCGTACTTTCGGACTTGTAAATTTCCAGCTCCATAACGGAATATTGAGGCCGGGATTGCATTATTATACGGGTTGGTTCGTTTTCGGGTTCCTTTGGTTCTATGGGTAAAAACTCAACTTCAATACCTTCGGTCTCATTTAAGCGAATTATTCCTTCCTTGTGCCAGAACCGCAAGCTGTTTACAATGTCGGATTCCAGTAGGTTTAAATCTCGGCTGACCTGTTGCATTTCGGGCATACCGCTTTGGCTGTGCCTGTAAAGATATAAATACACCATAATGTAGGTAGGATTCACCGATCCGAAATAATTATCTATAAAAACGTTTGATATGGCAGTTAATCCTTCAAAGGGATTAAAGCAAGCGTTGAGTTTCATATTGCACCTCGAGTATGTAATACAATCCTTTTAAACACCGTAACTTACATAAGGTTTTAACCTAACCGAAAATGCGAAAATACTGTTTTCACAAAACAACCGGCGGTAAGAAGGGGTAAAAGCAGTCGGATATTAAGGGGATAACCATGAAAGTTATCCCCGACATATGTATTCCCAATCCTTAAATAACGAGCAAATAGCTGCTTTTAAAAAGGATTGGTATAAAAAATTATGAGTAAGATTGTTCGTTTGGAACTACGTCTATTTTTCTGTAAGTCTGCATACCGGTTCCGGCAGGGATCAACTTACCGATAATTACGTTTTCTTTCAAGCCGATAAGCGGATCGATTTTGCCTTTGATGGCAGCTTCGGTAAGAACACGGGTAGTTTCTTGGAATGAAGCGGCAGAAAGGAAGGAGTCGGTAGCCAAAGAAGCTTTGGTAATACCCAAAAGCACTCTTGAACCCATGGCGGGTTGCTTGCCTTCAAGTTCCAATTCTTTGTTGACTTCTTCAAATTCCAACCAGTCAATAAGACTGCCGGGAAGAAGGTCGGCATCGCCGTTTTCTTCTATGCGTACACGTTTAAGCATTTGACGAACGATAACCTCAATATGCTTGTCGTTAATATCAACACCCTGCAAGCGATAAACACGTTGAACCTCTTGGAGCATATAGTCCTGAACACCACGTAAGCCTTTGATTTTCAGAATATCGTGAGGATAAACGGAACCTTCGGTCAATTCGTCGCCGGCTTCTACGATGTCGTTGTTGTAAACCTTGATTCTGGAGCCGTAGGGAATTAAGTATTCCTTGG
>CAYXWM010000099.1:0-5023 GCA_964468805.1 uncultured Defluviitaleaceae bacterium | reverse complement strand
TAATTAAAAGGAGGATACTGAATTGAAGGCAAAAAAAATCACAGCATTGGTTATAGCAGCTTCCATGGCCTTTGCCGCATCTTCAAACGCATTTGCTTTAAATTTAAAAAAGGCTGTTATGCCCAACAAAAACATTAAGAATATAATTGTTATGATAGCTGACGGTATGAGTAACGACGGAGTAACATTAACCCGTTGGTACAATTCTTACGACCCCGTTTCCGGCACGGTGGATACAACAAAATCCATGGCTATGGACGAAATGGCAAGCGGACTTGTTCGCACTTGGTGGTTAAACAAAGGGGTTGTTGGAGCTATTACGGATTCTGCCCCTGCAGGTACAGCTTTAGCCACAGGATTTAAAACAAACAACAAATTTATAGGTGTGACCGACCAAAAAGCACCTTTGGCAACAATTTTGGAAGCGGCTAAGTTAGCCGGTAAATCCACAGGATTGATTTCCACCTCACAAATAATGCACGCAACACCGGCGGCTTTCTCAAGCCATTATCCGGACAGAAGCAAAGAATATATAATAGCCGAGCAACAAATATACAATAATATTGATATTATGCTGGGCGGCGGTTATGGAAGATTGAACGAGCGTCCCGATGAAGAAAATCTTTTGGACATATTAAAAGACAACGACTATACCTACATAACCGATAAATCCGGCTTAGAAAATATGGACGGCAAAACCTGGGGCATGTTTGCAAAAGCTGACTTATCCTATGAGATGGACAGAATCGAAAATAATCCCTCTCAACCTTCATTGGCAGAAATGACCGATGCGGCGATTAATGTATTGTCAAAAGACAAAGACGGTTTCTTTATGATGATTGAAGGTTCAAAAGTTGACTGGGCGGCTCATTCCAATGACCCCATCGGTTTGATTTCTGATATTAATGCCTTCGACAAGGCTGTTAAAGTAGCTACCGACTTTGCCAAAAAAGATGGCAACACCATGGTTATAGCCATTACCGACCACGGCAACGGCGGCGTTTCCATCGGTAATACAGACACAACTAAAACTTATGACAGTGATCCCATAGTTAAATTTATCGCTCCTTTGAAAAAAGCTCGCCTTACCGGAGAAGGCTTGGAAGCAAAATTTAACGAAGACAGATCCAACATCAAAGAAGTTATGGCTCTATATTACGGAATTAATGACTTGACAGACGACGAAATTCAAGCCATCAAAGATGCCAAATCCGGCTCTGTGAACACTACCGTGGGACCTATGATTTCAAAAAGAGCCTTCTTGGGTTGGACTACCGGAGGGCATACCGGCGAAGAAATAGTACTCTATACATATTTACCCGGTGATGAACGTATAACCGGAACCATTGATAACACCGATATTGCTAAAATCTGTGCCGGAGTTTGGGGCTTGGATTTAAAAGCAACTACCGACAGACTTTACAACAATGCAAAAGTTGCATTCAATAAAAAAGGAGCCACTGTGGAAACAGACAACTCCAATCCCGAAAATCAAGTTATGACTGTTACCAAAGGTGATGATACAATAATCATCCCCGAAAACAAAAATTATGTAATTAAAAACGGCGAGACCGTTATAACTCCCGGTGTAACCGTAAATGTAGAAGGTACTTTCTATGTATCAAAAGATGTAATCGATTTAATACAATAAACCTTAACCGGTTTCTTCATATCTTACTTACCTCCTTTATTATAAAAACTATACCCCGATAATTTAATGTATCGGGGTTCTTTTTTACCTTTATGTCAATTTTACAATGATTGACCTAACTGATTTGAAACCGTTTACATGATTCCGCAAATAGAGTTATGTATTTAAATAAGCTTATATTGCTTGGATTTGTAGGTATTTAATTCTTGACAAAATAACCTCAGTATAGTATAAAAAATCATACATATTTTACAATGAGTGAATTTATATAGAATTTAGGAGGGTTGAAATGAAGCTGAACGGCATTTTAAATGCAAAAAAGAAACTGACTATCTGCCTCATATTATCAACCGGAATTATGACGGTGGTTGGATTAACTGTAATATTTCTGCCGCTTTTGTTTAAATCGGTATTGCCCGAGGGCTTGTTAACATCGATTCAAGTGATTCTTATACCTGTAGCCGCTTGTATTTCAGGTCTTATTTGTTTAACCGGAATTAAGAAACTGACAAATTCCTTGGCTAAATACTCCAATGAGGCTGAAAATTTGATAGTTTGCGGAAATATTGCTTCAAAATCCAATGTTGACGAAGAAATAACAAAAGATTTCGATGCTTTTACTTCTGTGGCACAAAGCCTTACCAATGACTTGGAAGCACTTTCAACAAATATAGATAAAGGAAATACCGGCTTTAAAATAGACAGCAATAAATATAAGGGCTTTTATAATACTGTCTGCGAAGTTGTGAATGACATTGTTAAAAAACAAACAACTGTTATAAACGAAATTACTACTTCCCTACAGGAAATAAATAAGGGAAATTTCTCTATAGATCCTAAGACCGCAAATTTCAACAGCGGTTTATCAAAAGAAATCGGTACACTAAAGGAAACCCTTCAAAAAATAAGCTACAAGGCGGAGCATATATCCGATAATATAACTTCATTCACAGAAAAGAGCGACGAAACCTATAAAAACTTGGACGGCGAGTTTAAGAAAATTGTCACATCTCTTGACGTTGCTGTAGCCTCCGTAAGGAAAAAAATGCATTGGTACGAAACCCTTCTGGATTCCATACCTTTCCCTATTTCCGTTACGGATATGGATATGAAATGGACCTTTATTAACAAACCCGTTGAAGGCCTTCTTGGTATAAAACGAAACGATATATTGGGTAAACACTGTAGCAACTGGAACGCAAATATTTGTAATACTCAAAACTGTGGCATAACCTGTCTTAAAAACGGAAAAGAAATAACCTATTTCCAACAGATGGGAATGGATTTTCAAGTAAATATAAACTACCTCTACGATGAAAACCATAATAAAATCGGTCATATTGAGGTGGTTCAAGACATTTCCCAACTTAAAGCAGTGGAATCTAAAAATCATCTTGCAGAACAGGTAAAAGACGCTTGCAAGGCATTTATCTCCGTTGCATCTTCATTGGCGGATACCAGCCAACAAACCGCCGCCGGAGCTACTCAACAATCCGAATTTATGGAAAAACTGTCCTTTGCTATAGAAAGCTTGTTATCTAAAGCAAATACCACATCCGAAGTAGCTAAACAAGCTTCCTTGGTTACAGCCGAAATTAAATCCAAGGCTCAATTGGGCAGCACTCAAATGAACAATATGCTCCAATCCGTAAATGAAATGTCCGAGGCTAACCGCTCCATATTTAATATAATCAAAAAAATCGAGGATATTGCATTCCAAACAAACCTTCTCGCCCTAAATGCATCGGTTGAAGCCGCCCGTGCCGGTCAAGCCGGAAAAGGCTTCTCGGTTGTGGCAGAAGAAGTTCGAAATCTTGCATCTAAAAGTGCGGAAGCGGCAAAAGACAGTAACGCTCTTATAAGCAATTCTCTGGAAAAAGCCGCTGTCAGCGAACGTATTGTTCACGATACATCCGAAAGCTTCGGCAATATTTTCTCCGGAATCATTGATTGCGATGAAAGCACTCATTCTATAGTTAATGCTTCCTCTGAGCAAATATCCATAATTGAACAGATAAACTCCGAAATAGAAAAAATTGTGGATACAGTTATGCAAAATACAGCTATTGCGGAAGAAAGTGCTTCGGCTAGCGAAGAATTGTCCAGCCAAGCATTGGTATTGGAATCTTTGGTTACCGAATTTGCCACCTCAGACATTTAAAAATATCAACTCTTAACACAAATTCTTTATCTAACTGTGGCCGGGTCATATGACCCGGTTAATTTAATATAGGCACGTGATTGAATTGGAATATATTCCTGCTAAGAACATTGTTTTCCGTACAAAAGATACCTCATGGTTCGGAACGGAATACAACATGAATATTTATAAAGGCTGTTGTCACGGTTGTATCTATTGCGACAGCAGAAGCGACTGTTACAGGGTCGAAGATTTTGACAGAGTGAGAGCTAAGGAAAACGCTCTTGCTGTTATTCGTGACGATTTAAGAAGAAAGGTCAAAAAAGGCGTCATCGCAACCGGCTCCATGTCTGACCCATATAACCCCTTCGAAAATAAATTAATGCTCACCCGAAACTCCCTGGAACTTATAAACGCCTACAATTTCGGAGTGGCAATTGCAACCAAAAGCCCAACCGTTACAAGGGACACTGAAATCTTGAAAGATATTACTCAACATTCGCCCGTTATTGTTAAAATAACGGTTACAACAGCCGACGACAGCCTGTCAAAAATAATCGAGCCCCATGTTGCCCCAAGCTCCCAAAGGTTCAAAGCAATCAAGCATCTTTCCGAAAACGGTATCTTTTGCGGTATACTTCTTATGCCCGTATTACCTTTTATTACTGACACTCGGGAAAACATCCGAAACGTTATAGCCCTTGCAAAGGAAAGCAAAGCCCGGTTTATCTATCCGTCTTTCGGAGTAACCTTACGAAGCAATCAAAAGCTTCATTACTATGAGAAACTGGAAGAATTCTTTCCCGGCCTGTCTCACAAATATATAAAACAATACGGCAACTCCTATGTCTGCAACAGCCCCAATGCCAAGTTTCTTTATCAAAATTTCGCATCAGAATGCGAAAAGGCCGGCATTCTCTATAAAATAAAAGATATAGTTCGGGCATACAAACTCGGTTACAGTACCATGCAAATAAGTTTGTTTGATGATTGACCCAAACCAAGAGCTTGTTCCTTATTTAGACAATCTCTGAAATAAACTATTGACAAAAATAAGTTTATTAAGTATAATGCTCTATAGTTACTTCGCAGGTAACTTTGGAGAAGTACTCAAGTGGCTGAAGAGGCTCCCCTGCTAAGGGAGTAGGTCGTGAAAGCGGCGCGAGGGTTCAAATCCCTCCTTCTCCGTACTGACGTAAATACACTTTTGCGAGAAGTGTATTTACAGTTTT
>CAYXWM010000098.1:0-5284 GCA_964468805.1 uncultured Defluviitaleaceae bacterium | reverse complement strand
CCAATTTCCGTTGTGAGGGCGATCTTGACACCTTTTTAAAAGCCAACAATATTATTGGCCTCTATGACATAGACACCAGAGCATTGACCAAAATAATCAGCGAACAAGGAACTATGCGGGCAAAAATCGATTATGACAATTCACCGGACGGTCTGAAGTCCTTTGGCGTATCTGACCCCGTCGCTCAAGTATCCTGCAAATCCACAGAGAATATCCCTTGCGATAACCCTCGCTTTACAGTTGTTTTATGGGACTTCGGTACCAAACAAAACATAATCCGCGAACTCCGCCTCCGAAATATTAACATTATTAAAGTCCCTCACAATACACCTGCACAGCAAATTCTAGACATGAACCCTCAAGGACTAATATTATCAAACGGTCCGGGAAACCCTAATCTTAACGAAAATATCATGAACGAAATTAAAAAGTTACTGCCTCTTAAAATACCCACCATGGCTTTAAGTTTGGGTCATCAATTGCTTGCAATGGCAAACGGAGCAAAAACATCCAAAATGAAATCCGGTCACAGGGGTTCAAACCATTCCGTAAAAGACACCCAAACCGATAAACTCTACGTTACCACCCAAAACCACGGTTTTATCGTAAACGAAGAATCTATCCCAAGTAACGCCAAGATGAGTTTTGTAAACGTAAACGACGGAACCTGTGAAGGTTTAGCTTATACAGATATGCCTGCCTTTTCCGTACAATTCATTCCGGAAACCACAAGCGGTACTCTGGACACAGGATTTTTATATGATAAATTTGTTGCATTAATGGAGGAAAACAAAAATGCCCTTAAATAAGAACATAAAAAAAGTATTGGTAATAGGCTCCGGTCCCATAGTTATAGGACAAGCCGCCGAATTTGACTACGCCGGAACCCAGGCATTACGTGCCTTAAAAGAAGATAATTTGGAAGTAGTACTTATAAACTCCAACCCGGCAACCATTATGACCGACCAAACCATGGCGGATAAAATCTATATTGAAGCCCTAAGTTTGGATATAGTAAAAAGAATTATTATAAAAGAACGCCCGGACAGTTTATTGTCCACCTTAGGCGGACAAACCGGCTTGACCCTTTCAATGCAATTGGCAAAGGAAGGCTTCCTTGATAAATATAACGTAAAACTGCTGGGTGCCTCTCCTGCCACCATAGATAAAGCCGAAGACCGCCAAATGTTTAAAGATACCATGGAAAAAATTAACCAACCCTGCATTCCTTCCTTGGTAGTAAACGATATAGAAGGTGCCGTTAACTTTGCAAACCAAATCGGTTATCCTTTAATAATAAGACCTGCCTTTACCCTCGGCGGTACCGGCGGCGGTATAGCCTATAACGAAAAACAACTTATTGAAGTAGCCGGCGGTGGACTTAATGCCTCTCCAATAAGACAAATTTTGGTTGAAAAATGTATCAGCGGTTATAAAGAAATTGAATTTGAAGTTATCAGAGACTCTGCCGGTAACTGTATTACCGTGTGCAGTATGGAAAACTTTGACCCTGTAGGGGTTCATACCGGCGACAGTATAGTAGTGGCTCCGGCTATGACCTTGAGCGACAAAGAATATCAAATGTTACGTTCTGCCGCCTTGGATATAGTTAACGAACTGCAAGTAGAAGGCGGTTGCAACTGCCAATTTGCTCTTGACCCGGACAGCATGGATTATGCGGTTATAGAGGTTAACCCCAGGGTATCCCGTTCATCTGCCCTTGCTTCCAAAGCAACCGGTTACCCCATTGCCCGTGTGGCAACCAAAATCGCCATAGGTTATACCTTATCCGAAATCAAAAATCAAATTACCAACGTAACTTATGCCTGCTTTGAGCCTGCCATAGACTATGTGGTGGTTAAGCTTCCCAGATTCCCGTTTGATAAATTTGTATACGCAAACCGTGAATTGGGAACTCAAATGAAGGCTACCGGCGAAGTTATGGCTATAGGTTCTTCCTTTGAAGAAGCCTTAATGAAATCCGTTCGCGGTGCGGAAATTTCTCTTGAAACTTTGAATTACAAAAAACTCTTTGACTTAACCGACGAAGAAATAGTGCAAAAACTTCATAACTGTGACGACGAGCGTTTGTTTGTTCTGTTTGAAGCTATAAAACGCGGCGTAGAACTGTCAAAAATCAACGAAATCACACGTATTGACAAATGGTTCTTGGCTAAACTTAAAAACTTGGTTGAAATGGAGAATACCTTAAAAACCTCCGAACTCACAGACAAATTATATATCAGTGCAAAGAAATTCGGCTATCTTGACCGTACCATTGAAAGCATATCCGGTCAAACCATTAAAAAGAAGCTATCGGCTTCCTATAAAATGGTTGATACCTGTGCCGGGGAGTTTGCCGCAGGAACACCTTATTTCTACAGCAGTTTCGAAATCGAAAACGAAGCCTTGGAATTTGTCAAGAATCCTCAAAGGACTATACTCGTTTTGGGTTCAGGTCCCATACGTATCGGTCAGGGTATAGAATTCGACTATTCAGCAGTTAACTGTGTTTGGGCGTTGAAAAATATGGGTTACGAAGTTGTAATCGTAAACAACAATCCCGAAACCGTCAGCACCGACTTTGACACAGCCCACAGATTGTATTTCGAACCTCTTACCAACGAGGACGTTATGCATATTATCAACACTGAAAAACCCTACGGCGTGGTTGTGGCCTTCGGCGGACAAACAGCTATCAAGCTTACAAACTTCCTTCACAACAATGGCATTAACATAATCGGAACTCCTCCGGACAGCATAGATATGGCAGAGGACAGAGAACGTTTCGATGCCTTGCTTGAGGAACTGGCTATCAAACGTCCTGCCGGATTTACCGTTTTAACAAAAGACGAGGCTTTAAAAGCCGCAAACGAACTGGGTTATCCGGTATTAATCCGTCCTTCCTACGTTCTCGGCGGTCAAAACATGATTATCGCATGGAACGACAACGATATAGAAGAATACCTTAACATTATCCTTGCACAAAAAATTGAAAATCCCATACTTATAGACCGTTATATGTCCGGTATAGAGTTGGAAGTAGACGCAATAAGTGACGGCGAAGACGTACTCATTCCGGGAATTATGGAACACGTAGAACGCACCGGCGTACATTCCGGTGACTCCATAGCAATTTACCCGGCTCAAAGCATAGACGTTTCCATGTCCGAAACCATTCTGGAACAAACCAGAAAATTAAGCCTTGCGTTAAAGGTTAAGGGTATAGTAAACATCCAGTATTTAATATACCGCAACGAATTGTACGTAATTGAGGTTAACCCACGTTCCTCTCGTACCGTACCTTATTTAAGCAAGGTTACCGGCATACCTATGGTTGAAATCGCAACCCGTTGTGCCTTCGGCGAAAAATTAAGAGACTTGGGCTACAAAACCGGCATTCACAAAGAAAGTGCTAAAATAGCCGTAAAAGTGCCCGTATTCTCCTTTGAAAAACTTTCCGGGGTAGACAGTCATCTGGGACCGGAAATGAAATCCACCGGAGAAGTTTTGGGTATAGGAAGTTGCTTGGAAGAAGCCCTTTACAAAGGCTTAATGGCGGCAGGTTATAAGTTAAACAAAAACGGCGGTGTGCTTATTACTCTCCGCGATGTGGACAAACCGGAAATTACGCCCATCGCCAAGAAATTCTATGAAAAGGGCTTTGAACTGTATGCAACGGAAAAAACCGCAGAATTGCTCAGTAAGGCAGGTATGAAAACCACGGTTGTGGCAAAAACAGCAGAGGAAGAAGACAACGCAATCTCCTTGATTGAAAGCGGAAAAGTGGCTTACGTTATTTCCACGTCTTCCAAAGGCAGAACGCCCACCAGCGGCAGCGTTAAAATCAGACGTAAAGCCGTGGAACGCAATATCCCCTGCTTAACCTCCTTGGATACGGCAAATGCGGTAGCGGACAGTATCAGAAGCAAATATTCGCCCATGAACATAGAACTTATCAACCTTAACAAAATGCAGACCCGCAAGCAAAAGGTTAATTTCGTTAAGATGAACGCCTGCGGAAATGATTACATCTATTTCGATTGCTTTAAGCAGGAAATTCCCAACCCGGAAGCTCTGTCTGTTCGTCTTTCCAACCGTCATTATTCCATAGGAAGCGACGGTGTGGTGTTAATTTGTCCCTCCGACAAGGCTCATGCAAAAATGCGTATGTTTAACCTGGACGGCAGTGAAGGCAGAATGTGCGGCAATGCCATTCGTTGCGTAGCCAAATATCTGTACGACAACAACATAGTAAAATCCAAGGAAATAACAATCGAAACCCTTAGCGGCATTAAAAACGTGGAGTGTTTTATAAAAGACGGCGTGGTTGTGGGTGCAAAGGTAGACATGGGCAAGGCTATGGCTATGTCACCGGAGGAATGCACCATACAAAGCCCCGACGGCGGTTTCCTAGTTAATCATCCCATAGAAGTAGCCGGGCAAGCCCTTAAAATCACCACCGTTTCCATGGGTAATCCCCATTGCGTGGTATTCTGCGGTATAGACGAATTGGATACCATAGACATAAACAAAGTCGGTCCTATTTTGGAAAACCTCAACATTTTCCCGCAACGTGTAAATGTAGAGTTTGTAAAGGTAATAGACGACGGCAATATAAAAATGCGTGTTTGGGAACGAGGCAGCGGCGAAACCCTTGCCTGCGGAACCGGAGCCTGTGCGGCGGCTGTAGCAGCCGTTCTGAACGGTCACTGTGCAAAAAATCAACAAATCTCCGTAAAAGTACCCGGTGGCGAACTTAAAGTCACCTACACCGACGATGCGGTTTATATGGCAGGAAATGCGGTTAAATCCTTTGAAGGTACAGTAGAAATATAAAAGCGAAAAACTCCGTCGGTTTGGCGGAGTTTTTGCATTTTGAAATGGGCGTATCTTACAGCGGTATAAGTTGGGCACATATGACTTTGCCACGTCCGAAATACCGATCTGTTTAAATGTGTTTGCCTTGGGAGAAAATTTTTTATTTCTCTCAAGGAATATTTTTACCGGAATTTATCTTTTTCTAAATAATTTAATGGAAAAAAAGAGATTGTCGAACCTTAGAAAGCTTGATATTACGGGATAAACCGGGCTATTGGTTATTTGAAAAGTAGCCCCGAAAAAAAACTTGAAAATATTTTAAAAAAAGTATTGACATTTAGCCACCTGTCATATATAATACGTTTTGTACTTGAGGCAGCACAATAAAACAAAAAAACGCAAGAAACTCAAGAAAAATCAATTGCAGTAAGCAGTTGTGGCGGAATTGGCATACGCGCTAGAC
>CAYXWM010000097.1:0-5861 GCA_964468805.1 uncultured Defluviitaleaceae bacterium | reverse complement strand
TCTACAATAGGAGGTGCTTTTATTTCAATGTCCGTTTTACGGGGTTCTGTTCACTGACCGGTGTTATTTTTATACCTTAAATACATAAGTTATCCTTTATCCACTATACTTTCTTTAAACAATTCCGACAATTTTTCTTTTGGGATACTTTCAAATACGGAAAACACATAGGGGTCAAATTGTGTACCCACACATTCCTTCATTATTTCCAAAGCTTTTTCATGATTGGTTTCTTTCTTGTAGGAACGACGCATTACTATAGCCGAATATGAATCGGCTACGCAAATTATTCTGGAAGCAAAGGGTATTTCCCTGCCCTTTAATTTATAATAACCGTTTCCGTCATATCGTTCGTGATGATATAAAATCCAATTTCTGATTTCGTCCAGTCCCTTTATGGAACTTAAAATATCTATACCTATTTTTGGATGTTGTCTCATTAATTCCCATTCTGCATCATCCAATTTAGAAGGCTTATTCAAAATATGCTCGGGTATACCCATTTTCCCTATATCGTGAAGTATACAGGCATACTGGAACTTTTGCCTGTTTATTGCAGAGACTTTTGACTTATCCATACTGTCATAAATAAGCAAAGAAACGCCCATAACATGCACAGAATGTCCTTTTAGGTTGGCGTCTCTGGCTTCAACGGCGTTTACCAGGGTAAATACCATTTGGGAATTGCTCTTAAAGATACAATCCGTAAGCCTTGTTTGAACAAATATACCGATAAAAACGAAAATTGCACCGAAAAAAAATATATAACTTATCAGTTGTATATAGCCGTAATCTATGGCGTATATCATTAAAACATCAAATACGGCATATCCGATAAGAAAGAATACCATCAAGACTATATAAAGCCTAAACAGCACTATGCTCAGTTTATCTATTTGCTCTTTTACAGCCTGCATACTCTTGCTCAATTTAAAGTACATAAATATTGCGTAACTCATAACCGCAAAACCTGCGGTTACCAAAAATATATCCCAACAAGAACATTCATACATGATTTATTCTCCGTATCATAACATGCTGTTAGTTTCAAGGTTATTTGCTTGTTATTTTTATTTCAAGAATATGGGGTTTAGGTTAAAATTTTATTCTTTTACTTTACCGGTTAATTTAATTTTAGTAAAGAGTATTTTATTACACGGAAGAGTTTTTGTTTTTTGTTATAAATCCTGATACTGTTTCTTTACTTTATTAATTACATTAAGTATAATTACTTACAATATTTTATTTTATCCGAACAATTTACGTAACAAATTAATTCCCGAGGTAATTTCACATTGCAAGTACGTTTAAACATGGTTTTTACACGTAAACGTACAGGTATTATCATCAGTTAATATAATTAATTCTTATCGAACTCGTATTATTTTAAACAAATCGTCCTCCGGTAATCGGATTATTTATTCTTATTTACTTTGCATAATTTGTATTTTAACTTTTAAGGGAGCAAATATGGAACTGTTAAAGGTAAATACACTTCCCGAAGTTTTCGAAAAATTGCATAGCTGCTTTTCGGGTTTGGAAAAAAAGTATGAAACCATAAACATAAGGAATGCCGTGGGTCGGTATCTGGGAGCCGATATTTTTACAGATGCGGATATACCTGCTTTTGCCCGTTCCGTAGTGGACGGTTACTGTGTTATCTCGTCAGATACTTTCGGAGCCTCCGAGAGTATTCCTGCCTTTTTGGATATAGTAGGTCAGGTGGAGATGGGACAAGACTGTTCCATACATTTAAAACCCGGTGAAACCGCTTACGTACCCACCGGCGGAATGTTGCCAAAAGGTGCGGATGCGGTGGTAATGGTCGAATACACGGAATTGCTTGATAAAAACACCTGTATTGTCAGTAAACCCACTGCTCCCGGAATGGGCGTAATGGACTGTGGAGAGGATGCAAAAAAAGGCACCTGTCTCTTTAAAGCCGGGAAACGAACGGAAGCAAAAGACGTTGGTATGCTTACCTCCTGTGGTTATTCTCAAGTCACCGTTTGCAAAAAGCCCATAATTACCGTTATTTCCACCGGAGATGAGATTATCCCTCCGGAACAAACACCCTTGCCGGGCCAAGTCCGTGATATTAACTCCTATGCCATAGCCGCATTAGCTGAAAGTATAGGTTGTGAAGTCAAAAATATTCATGTCATAAATGACAGTTTCCAAGCCTTTAAATCCTTGGCTGAAACAGAATTGAGCAACTGTGACATACTTCTCATTTCCGGAAGCAGTTCTGCCGGAAACAAAGACATGACCAAGGATGTACTGGAAAGTATACAGCCGGGCTGTGTTTTTACTCACGGTATAGCCCTTAAACCCGGTAAGCCCACAATTATAGCTAAGGTTAACAACAAACCGGTTTTCGGTCTGCCGGGTCATCCTGTTTCTGCCATAACGGTATTTAATACAGTAGTTACCCCTTTTATTTTACAATATTATTTCGGCACCACCGAAAAAAAGATTACAGTAACCGCCGAAATTTCATCCAATATACACGGTGGTGAAGGTCGAACCGTCATACAGTACGTTAACCTTCAAAGAAACCCCGAAAGCACCGGCGGATACGTTGCAAGCCCGATTTTCGCAAAATCCGGTGCCGTTTCTCAACTTCTTTCCGCAGACGGATATATAATATTGGACAGTAAAAAGGAAGGCTTAAAAAAAGGAGAACTTGTTGAAGTAATATTATTGTAACCAATATCTTCATACTAAATTGATTATACTTTTTCTTTCTGAGTTTGCGGCGATTTTCCGCGTACAGACATAGAGAAAAAGCCCGGTAAGCATAACACTTATTTCTGTAAATCTTTCAAGAAATTGTATAAATAGTAATAATACAATTGAAGAATTCACTTTCACCATGAAATGATGTGAGCATATGGAAAAACAAAATATTTACTTAACCAATACGGATATGGAATTTGTTTTGGAGAATTATTTGTCCAAGCTGTCCCAAGACATAGTAAAAACTGTGGAAGCAGACATTCGTAAGGCAGCGGGAATGATTACAGCAAAACCGGTTTTTGCCCGACTTTCTTCTCCCAATCATAACGCTGCAGCTATGGACGGAATTGCTGTAACAGCAAAAAAGACCTACGGTGCAAAGGAAAATAATCCTGTTCTTTTGAAAAAGGACACAGATTTTATATATGTCAATACCGGAAATGTAATCCCCGAACCCTTTGATGCCGTTATAATGATAGAAGACGTTTACAATGCCGATGAAAACTGTGCAGAAATAATTTCACCCTGTTCTCCTTGGCAACATATACGCCCCATAGGAGAAGATATAGTAGCCGGAGAAATGATAGTCCCTGAAAATCACTGTATCAGACCGGTGGATATAGGTGCAATTCTGGCAGGCGGTATACAGAATATTACTGTTTACGAGCCGGTAAGAGTAGGTATTATTCCCACAGGTTCGGAAATTACAGACGACTACGAAACCCTTGAACCCGGCAAAATCTTCGACACCAATTCATGGGTTTTTGATTCAATGGTTAAATCTTACGGCTGTATTTCCAATAGGATTTCTCCTATAAAGGACGACTTTGATCTGCTGAAAAATACCGCCGCACAATCTGTAGCAGAAAACCATGTGGTCCTGGTTATTGCCGGTTCTTCCGCAGGCACAAAAGATTTCACTTCCTCTGTAATTGCCGAATTGGGCGAAGTATTCGTTCACGGAATTTCCATAAAACCGGGCAAGCCCACGATTTTGGGAATGATAAACAATAAGCCGGTTATAGGTTTGCCCGGTTATCCGGGTTCGGCTTATTTGGTATTTGAAGAAATCGTAAAGCCCATAATTTATAAACTTGCAAGAAAAACCTCACAACCCCAAAATTCCCTTTCGGCAACCTTATCCAAACGTGTTGTCTCCTCACTCAAACACAAAGAATATATCCGAGTAAGTTTAAGCAAAGTAGGAGACAAAACCGTAGCCGCTCCGCTTAACAGAGGTGCCGGAGTAACCATGTCTTTGGTACGCTCCGACGGCTTGCTTATAGTCCCCAAAAATTCCGAAGGTTTTGAAGCCGGTGAGCAAGTATTGGTTCATAATGTGGACAACCCTGATAAAACCGGCAAAACCATGGTATCCATAGGCAGTCATGACTTGATTTTGGATATAATCAGCAGTATTATGGGTAAAAATTTCGGATACTTTTTAGCATCGGCTCATACGGGAAGCCTAGCCGGGCTTTTGGCTCTGAAACGCGGAGAAACCCACATTGCTCCCATACATTTGCTTGATACGGAAACCGGTATATATAATTTAAGTTATATTAGCAAATACCTGCCCGAAAAAGAAATTATATTAATAAAAGGGGTAAGACGAATTCAAGGCATAATCACCAAAAAAGGTAACCCTCTAAATATCAAATCAATAAATGACTTAACCCGGGAGAATATCCGTTTCGTTAATCGCCAAAAAGGCTCCGGAACCCGTATACTTACGGATTATCAATTATCAAAAAACAACATAGACCAAAGCCTAATTAACGGCTACCACAGAGAAATGACCACTCATATGGCTGTTGCCGCCGCGGTTGCGGGCAATTCGGCGGATTGCGGAATGGGCATATATTCCGCCGCAAAGGCTTTAGATCTTGATTTTATTCCTATAGGAAGCGAAGACTATGACTTCGCCATACCTAAAGAATTTATTGAATCCGAAATGATAAAATGTTTCATTGAAACTCTGCGAAGCGAAGAATTTAAAAACCACCTTAAAAACACCGGCGGTTATGAATTCCCCGAAATCGGAAATATAGCTGAAAATAAATAAATCTCTAAAGAGTATATGAGTAATGTAAGCGATAGGTCTGTTTTAAACAGATATACATGAGGCAAAACATTTTCTGTATATCTGTCAAGAACAGTTCAAGATGAATTTATCTAAAGGTTATGCTTTTTACAGACCGGAGGTGCAGCCATGAGGGACAGTTTTAACAGAAATATTACCTATTTGAGAATATCCGTTACGGACTTATGCAATAACCGTTGCAAGTATTGTATGCCGTCCCAAGGCGTTGAAAAACGCAGCCACAGCGAAATTTTAACCTATGAAGAAATAGTGAGAATTGCAGAAACAGCCGCAGAATTGGGCATTACCAAAGTACGTATTACCGGCGGCGAGCCTTTGGTCAGAAAAGGTATAGTGGGATTGATTGAGAAAATTTCAGCTATCGACGGTATTTCGGATATAGGGCTGACCACCAACGGTACATTATTGCCCAAACTTGCCAAACCTCTGAAAGCTGCCGGCTTAAAACGAATAAATATAAGTCTTGACACTTTTTGTCCGAAAAAATATACTGATATAACAAGAGGCGGTGACATACAACCGGTTTTGGAAGGAATATACACCGCCTCAGAAATAGGGTTAAGCCCCGTAAAGCTTAATGTGGTAGCCATGAAGGGCTTCAATGATGACGAAATTTGTGACTTTGCAAACCTCACCGCAGATAAGCCCATAGACGTCCGCTTTATTGAGCTTATGCCCATAGGTTCCGCTCATACAGACCTGCCTTACAGCTTTATGTCCGCTAAAGAAATCAGGAAAGAAATAAAGAAAAAAACAGGCGAATTAATACCCTGTTTTGAAAAAGGCTCCGTCGCTTCATATTATCAAATACCCGGTGCCAAGGGCAGAATAGGCTTTATTTCACCTATCAGCAACCACTTTTGCAACCAATGCAACAAAATTCGCTTAACATCGGAGGGCTATTTAAAACCCTGTTTACATACGGACCAAGAATTGGATTTGCGTCCGGCTTTAAAATCCGGTGATAAAGAACTGTTGAAATCCGGTGTAATTCATGCTATAATGTTGAAACCGGAAA
>CAYXWM010000096.1:0-5944 GCA_964468805.1 uncultured Defluviitaleaceae bacterium | reverse complement strand
GGGGATATGGCGAAGTTGGGATCGCGCTTGACTGGCAGTCAAGAGGCCACGGGTTCGAATCCCGTTATCTCCACTTATATTAATGTTAGCTGTCGAACTAATTCGGCAGCTTTTTGTTTTTCCGGAGGGTATGAATATAAAATAAGATTTAAAACAGGCAAAAATTATGCTTACAGCAAGGCAATATTAATTATGATCGATTTTGCGATTATATATTAAAATACAAAAAAAACCACCTTTTCGGGTGGTTTTTGGTTATCTGTATAAGCAAATTATACTAAATCAAGACGTTGGCAGTATTTACGGTCACGGGAACAATAAAACTCTCTATAAATTTTTTATAGCAATCCGGACAAATCTCAAAAGAATGATTTTCACCGTCATATGGGGATAAATAGCCCCAGTTTTTGTCTATGGAAAGGTGTTCGTGCACCTTACCGCCGGATGTTTGGGGTATAGGATTACCGCAGGCGTTACAGACCACATTAACAACTTGTTTAGCACTAACTTGAATAGACTCAAACTGTAACATAGAAACCTCCCCCATAGTTTCGAAAGTAAAATTAAAAATAATATTAAGAACTTTGCGTTAAAAAGATTATACATCAAGCCCGATTAAAAGTACACAGGTAATATTTGAATCAAATATCAAAACGACAGCGGAATTACGCACTGTCGTTTTGATATTCCTTTTTTAAATTAACCGTTAGCGACTTGTTATTTTCATTTACATTAACATTTAAAATTGTATTGTTAAAAATATCAAAAATATAAAATTTTTGGTTATTTATAATTATACTTTCACTGAATAAATCATTATCAAAATAATTTAAATTATACAGAACCGAATTTTCATGAATATAGATTTTATCGTTTTTAAAATAAGCGGGAAAGGGTGATAAATTATATTTAATAATGTTATCTCCGGCTGATAGCATGTCTACCTCCGATAAATAATTGCTTTGTGAGATACCCCCGGAATACGCTGATAACAGGCTTTCCTCGTCGGTTACGGTATAATTTTCATTGCCTGAAAAGAGAATGCTGTTATAGTCCATGTAGCACAGGGCCTTGATTTCCGGGTAGGCTGTTAGAATTTTTTTGTAGACGGTTTCTATTAATTCTGCCGCCTCGGTTGTTCGGTAGATGTAATTATCTGAACTGAGATGACTTATTCCTAATTTTGTAATCATTAAGGGTTTTTTGTTTTGGAAACTGTAGTAAAAACAGTTTATGGCATTTGAGAGATTATCTTCTTCGCTTTCCGATTTTAAGAGCAAATCCAACCCTATCCAGTCCACATATCTATCGCCCGGGTAAAAAGATTGGTAATCAGGTAAATCACCGGCGGAAACAGACCATACAAAGGCACAATTTTCAGCATAGGTTGAGAAGGCAGCACGAACTGCTTTATAATAATTTAAAAAATTTTCCGAACCGTAATTTCTGTCGGCAGTAATCTGTATAAAGACGGGAATGTAAAAATCACCGAATTGTTTTGCCAAGTTTTCTATATAAACAGGGTCAAAATCGGGTTCTTGAGGAAGCCTTAGCTCAATCAGTGGGGTTTTCAGTTGTGAAATACAGCTTAAAATCCAATTTAACGGAAATTCCTCGTTATACTCCAAAGGATAGTGATATATGGCGTGACTTTTTCCGGTCAATTTTTCGAAAGTTTCTATATCTCTGTCAACAATTTTGTTAAACAAAATTCCGGCACCAAGATAACAACCTGCCTTGGGTTCGTAAAGAGACAAAGTATTTCCTCGCTTCTCCACATACAGAGAGTATTGAGGCAGATTCTCAAATTTTGATACCGAAGCACTTACAGGGGTAATTTCCAAGGTTTCCGGTTGTTGTTGCACAGGTATATCATAACTGCATCCGGACAGTAAACCCAGGGCACAACATATAGAAATTATACTTATAAATTTCACTGTTCTTTTCCTTTCTCCCCCGCAAGCGATTTTATAAAGCTTATTTTACACAATTCTCTTAATTTACATTACTTAAGTATGTATTTATACAAACCAAATAATGAACCAAAAATCCGTTTTCGGAGGAAACCGCATACTTGTCCTCAAAAGCCGAATACGGAATGGATTTTTTTCCGCCTTTTTCCGAATCGTTAACAAAAGAAATTAAGTCTGTAAAAGGAAGAAAAAAAATACGGTTATATTCGTAAAAAGAGACAAGTAAAAAGGCTATTCCTTTATGGGACTGAAAATCTTTCATAAATTCAATCTGATGTTTATGAATATTTTTAAGCGGTAATCGGCTTCCGCTTATTTCTTTGGCATCAAAGCAAATAGGTATGCCTTGAGCTACCCCTATGTAGTCCACGGTGCTTTTTTGCGAGAAATATGCTAATGAAATAGTTCGGTTTTCGGGATTCAGCTTGACCGGGGTAATGGCAGTTGGAACTTTTTGTACCAAAGCCAAGCCGTGGTGTCTGTAAGATTCGTTTGTTAAGTTTATCATTTCTTCAAAGGTACTTCCTCGGAGCCCTTGGCTCTGTCTGTAAGCCATCTGCTAGTATTCCCCTTTTATTTTATTATATACAAAAAAAGACCCTCATACCGAAAATAAAAGTGCATTAACTCAATGCAAAATGCACTTAATCAACACACTTTCAGTTACAGGATATCAGGCTCCCGATTATTAACAATTTTATTAAAACGGACCGGTGTCGGTAACTATATTTTTTGTTTTCTTTGCTTTCATCATAACAGCGGTCGCGCCGAAAATCAAGGGCAAAACAAAGGTAATTAAACGCCATATTAAGACAGCAAACGAAATAACATGATTTTGGAAAAATAAGTTAAACAATAAATAGAAACTGCCCTCCGATACCCCAACAGTACCCGGAATGGGTATAAACGCGGAAATTAACATTACAAATGCCGCACCTGAAATTATGGAGAGAATATCGTCGGAATACAGACCCAGACTACGGTATATTGCATATGGTATCAGAAAAAAGAAAATCAACTGAATGAGGGACAACAGCCCGGAATACAAACCCAGAGCCACATTTTTGCGTACATATTGAAATTCCGCATGAAATTCGTTAATTTTAAGTATCAAATCATCTACATTATCAAGGTCGCGTTTAATGAATTTGGTAAGCTTAAATTTTTTTATGCACCTGATGAAAAAAAACATTAATTTCTTCGTAAAAGCGGGAAATATTCCTACTGATATCAACAGAAAAAGCACAAAAAAGTTAACTGCGAAGCCGATTATAGCAGTCATAACAAATGAGCTGATTTCGGTAACAAAAAAATTATATTTAACTATAAGACAAAATAGGGTCAAAATAACCAGGGCAGCTTGAAAAATAATAAATTTAGATAACAAAGCGGTGCTTGCAATACTGAGAGGAATACCGTCAGTACAAAGAGCATAGGCCTGCATGGGTTGACCGCCGCTGGCAAAAGGAGTGATACAATTAAAGTACTGACCTATTAAAGTAACCCTAGCTGAACGAACAAAGGTCTGTTGCCGGTGCATTTTCTTGATAAAGATATGTAGGATAAAACTGTCCAACCATAAATACGCCAGTAAACAACCTATACCGAATAATATCCAGCCGAAATGCAAGTTTTGAAGAAGCCAGGTGAATTTATCTTCTGATGCGTCTATCATTAAAATGTAAACGACTAAGATTAATATTGAAGCTAAGCAAAAAATTATATTAAACCGATACTTTTTCACTTTACTGCCCTTTCTCATTCTGCATAAATTAAATAGAATCAAATCGCAAAAACTTTGGGGGACTGATTGCCCCCAAAACACACCACTGTTGAAAAAGCAGAATATTTTGAGTGAAATTAATAATTGTGGTGAAAATATAAAAAGTTAATTATTTACTTTTCGAAAGAACTTTGTTTTCCGAAACATCTTTCAGATTGCGATAATACTGAACCCATAGATTGGCAACATTTTCCTCGGAATAAAATTCACATCCTCTGTGACTTCCGTCGCAACATTGGGTATAATAATCTTTGTCATTTATCATTTGATTAATTACGTCTTTAAATTCATTGATATTTTTACCTTTTGCATAGAAATCGAAAAGTATGGGCGGATAAATATCCAAATCACGCAAAAGTATGGGAATGTTGCAATTCATGGCTTCCAAAATTGCCATAGGGAATAATTCGTCAAAGGACGGCAGTAGCATCACATTGGCTGTATTATATACTATATTCATACGCTCCCTTGGAACGTTACCCAAAAGCAAAACATTTGACGGCAGATTGTTTATGGCTTCTTTTATTTCATTATAACCGTCACTTATAAACTTAAAGCTGAAATCTCCGGCCCACATAAATTGAACATGGGGCATGGTTTTTGCCAGTTCAAAAAAGTCAAAGATTCCTTTACGAGTCTGCATTTGCCCAACAGACAAAACAACAAATTTATCTTTGTCTATACCCAAAGCTTCACGCTCTTTAATTTTTTCGTCTTCGGACAGAGGGTAGAAATTTTTAAAAGAAACGAAGTTGGGAATATATTTGACCTTATAGGGGTCTACGCCGTACATTTCCAGTTTATCGATAAAAACCGGGTTTACAACAACAAGGTTGTCCATAGCTTTGTAAAAATGTATAAGATATTTGTAAAGAACCTTTTTAAATAACCAAGGAAGCTGGATGCTTTTTTCCAAAGTCTCAGGCAAGAAATGTACCGAGGCTACGGAAACGGTTTTTTTGCGTTCCATCATCACTTTAAGATAGTGAGCGGGGTCTATGGTGTGGTAATGGACAATGTCACATTGCTTTTTTTTCTTTTTATGGTTATACAAAACCTCAAAACTCTTGTCTAGTTTTTTCATTAAAGCGAAATGCTCCATAAAAGCAGAGCCGACGCCTTGACTTTTTACCTTGGTTGCAGAAGACATCATATTTATCGTTATCACACGTAATACCACCTTGTCAAATGAAATTAGAGTAATTGGTTAACACAATTGAAAGCCGGTTCCAACATGTTAAAGATTGCCCGGTAAAACCATTTTAAGATATAAATAATTGTTACAGAGAAATCAAAATTACTCCGAGTTTCATACCATTACATATTTTTGCCTAATATGCACAATATAAAACATAATAATCAGTCAAAAATGTCTAAAACATGGTTTTAAACCCAAAAAATGGGCTTTTACGGTCTGTTCATTGATGCAGTGAGCAAATTTCTGTAAAAGTTGCAGAATGAAGTATATGAATAAGCTAAATTACAATGTTAAGAGCTTAAGCTCAAAGGCGTAAGCCGCAGCTGCCCGGCTGCGAATTTTAATTTTTTAATTAATTTCTGAGGAAATTACTTTAATTAAAATATCTTTCCACATTGTTGTCTTACTTCAACTCACGTTAATTTATATTATAACACAATAGCTTGCCAATAGGCAAGTCAAAGCAAGGGGCAGTCTGTTAAGATTCATTAAAAATACTGTTAATTTTATTTTATTTTGCTCCGGGAATAATATGCTATCTTGTTATTTTCCTTGTTTTTTGAATATTTTGAGGTATATTTGTTAAAAAAATTTTTTAAGGATTGTACAAAATTTGCATAAAATATTAATCCTAAACAATGTGAGTTGGATTAAAAAAATTACAACTTGTTTTCGATAAAATTCGCTTTTTATAGCAAAAGCCGAAAAAGATGTTTTAAAATTAAAATTAATAAATTATTTTGACAGTTCACAAGAAAATAGTTAACAATATCCGGCAAATGCTATTAACAGTATCTTACGCCGCTGTTTTAAAACAAATTCTTTTGACAAAACTTTGTAAGAATTATATAATAATTTAACGATATTTTATATAGTACATAATTGGTTAACCTGATAAATGTTGAGAAGCTTATTTATTCAGCCGGTTGCCATGGGTTGTATACATTACGTAATAATTATTGTGATTTATTTGGATTTATACTTAATTTC
>CAYXWM010000095.1:0-5961 GCA_964468805.1 uncultured Defluviitaleaceae bacterium | reverse complement strand
GGAGGATGAGGGATTCGAACCCCCGCGCCCTTTCGGACAAATGGTTTTCAAGACCACCGCGTTATGACCGCTTCGCTAATCCTCCATATATTTCTACTGTTTTTTGACCCTTGGAAAAAGGATAGAAAAACAGGATAGAAATCCAAACAATATTCAATTTGCAACAACCCTCAAACCCGCATAAATACAGGGTTTTTGAGAAACAGCTTACCGGTATGAACAGCAGTTTTCAAGACCGCCGCGTTATGACCACTTCGCTACTCCTCCATTTATTTCTACTGTTTTTTGACCCTTGGAAAAAGGATAGAAAAACAGGATAGAAATCCAAACAATATTCAATTTGCAACAACCCTCAAACCCACATAAATGCAGGGTTTTCGAGAAACAGCTTACCGGTATGAACAGCAGTTTTCAAGACTAGTTCCTTAAACCGCTCGGACACCTCTCCATAAGTCAACTATGACATTTTACAACGGTTTTTATTAGTTGTCAATAGAAAAATAAACTTCTTGCGAAATATACAGCCGCTATAGTATGTTCTAAAATTAAACCACTATATGCGGCCGCCTATGTTTGTTTGAGTTGCAATTTATTTTTTAAGTTCCACTACTGTTACACCGGCTTCGCCTTCGCCAAAGGTTCCGGGTCTGAAGCTTTTAACATGTGGGTGGTTTTTCAGATGATTCTGTATAGCCGAACGCAAGGCTCCTGTGCCCTTGCCATGTATTATGGTAACTTGTGCAAGTCCCGAAAGATAGGCGTCATCCAAGTATTTGTCTGTTTTTTCTATACCTTCTTCAACCATATGTCCCCGTATGTCTATTTGTGGTGAGATATGTTGGCTTTTGCCGGCTTTTACGCTGTGTACTATTTCTTTGCCGCCCAAGGTCACCGTACCTTGATTTTTGTCCAAGGACAGGTCCTTTCTGGGTAATTTTATTTTCATTATACCGGCTTGAACCATAACCTCGTCGTTGGAATCAACATTGGAAATCACTTCAGCCGAACTGTTTAGGCTGTGAATAAATACCCTGTCGCCTTTTTTCAGAGTTTTGGGTGCCGGGGTATATTTTTGTTTGGAACGGGTAAGAGAGACTATATCCTTGTCCAACTTATTCAGCTTGTTACCCAGCTTTTGACGTAATTCCTCGGGGTTTTTCTCCTGTAAATCCTTGACTTGCCGTCTAAGGCTTTTAATAAGGTCGTCTGCCTCGTTTTTGGCGTTCATTACTATGTTTCTGGCGTTTTCCTTAGCTTCAAGTATAACCTTGTCTCTTTGAGAATTAAGTTTTTCCTGTTGAGCTTTTAACTCGGCGTGCAAACGCTCGGATTCACGGCGTAAAGCCCTTGCTTTTTCTTGCTCTGCCAGGGTTTCTTGCTTGCTGATTTCCAAATCGGTAATTACATCCTCAAATCGTGCGTCCTCTTGGCTGAGAATGTTTTTTGCGGAGTCTATAATACGTTCCGGCAGTCCTAATTTTTGAGATATAGCAAAAGCATTACTTTTTCCGGGGGTTCCTATAAGCAACTTGTAAGTAGGTCTTAGGGTGTATACGTCGAATTCACAGCTTGCATTCTCCACGCCCTCCGTTGACAGGGCGTAAACCTTCAATTCGGAATAATGGGTGGTTACAGCAGTGCGGATTGCTCTTTGGTGCAGATCCTGCAAAATGGCTATAGCCAAGGCAGCACCTTCCGTAGGGTCTGTGCCTGCTCCCAATTCGTCCAGCAATACCAAGGAGTTATCCGTGGTTTCTTCGAGGATTTTTACTATGTTGCTCATATGTGCGGAAAAAGTACTTAGGCTTTGTTCTATGCTTTGTTCGTCGCCTATATCGGCAAAAACATTGTCAAATACAGCAATCTCCGAAAATTCCTTTGCACCTATATGAAGCCCGGATTGAGCCATAAGTGTAAATAAACCCAGAGTTTTCAAGGCAACGGTTTTACCGCCGGTATTGGGTCCGGTTATAAGGAGGGTGGTAAATTTATCTCCCAAGTATATATCCGTGGGAACCACTTTGTCCGGGTCAAGGAGAGGATGTCTGCCTTTGACTATGTTGATATAACCGTTTTGGTTTAGTTTAGGCTCGGTGGATTGTGTTTGCAGAGAAAGTTCGCCTTTGGCAAACACAAAATCCAAATGTATTGCGGCATCGTTGTTATCTTGGAGCAATTCGGCATTTTCCGCCACTGTTTGAGATAACTTTGACAATATTTTTTCTATTTCAATTTTTTCTTGAACACGAAGCTCGCTGATTTTATTGTTTAAATTAACAACGCTCATGGGCTCTATGAACAAGGTTGCCCCGGTGGCACTTTGGTCGTGTACCATACCGGGAAAAGAATTGCGGTATTCTTGTTTTATGGGCACACAAAAACGCTGGGCACGGATGGTAATTACCGCGTCCTGCAACATATTTTTGTATGACTGGGAATGTATAATGCTGTTCAGTTGTTGGCGTATACGGTCGTTTGCCGTTTGTATGGACATTCTCACAGAATGCAGCCCGGGACTGGCTTGGTCCGCTATATCCTGCTGATTGACTATACAACGTCTGATTTCCCGTTCCAGCGAAGGAATGGGCGTAATTTGTTCGAAATAAGGGTTAAGACCCGGAAATTCCATGTTCTTGATTTCGATTTCCCTATAGGACACCAATTTGGAGCATACATACAAAAAGTCGCCTATATCCAGCAATTCCTGTATGGATAGTATACCGCCCATAACCGCACGCTTAACCGATTCGGTAACGTCCTTATAGCCGCCCAGCGGCAAGGAACCTCGCTTTACGGCTATGTTTACTGCTTCGGTGGTGTCCCGTTGCCATAGGCGGATTTGGTCAACGTCCGTTGAAGGTTGCAGGTTTCTTGCCCGTTCTTTTCCTGCTTGGGTTATAGCTTTTTGTGCCAGCCGGTCTGTAATTTTGTAAAATTCCAAGGCTGTCATTGCTTTATTGTTCATTTAATCAATCCTACTTTGTTTTTTTTCGTCGCTCATAATGCTTGTACAATGATGCCAAGTCCGAATGGAGGCTGTTTTGGGTATCCAAAACGCCCAGTTTTAATTTTCCGTTAATTTTTGCGTCAAGGCTTTGATTGGAGATGCCCAATCTGTTGCCCAAAACATATGTCAAAATAGTTATATTGGCTAAAATATCCGATCGTTCCTGAGCCTTTTCGTTACTTAACAAATTTTCATGCAAGTCAGCCACAGATGTTAGAAGTTGGCTTTTTAAACGCTCTATAAGTTTAATATTCCCTGTGATATCCATTTCATCCTTTGCCATACTACACCTCTTTGCATTTTCTCTTTTTCACATTATACCAAACTTTTACCTTGTTTTCTATGGTTATTTCGTCTTCGTAGAGAAAGAAGTTAAAAAAAATTTCCCGAGCCGTCTTGAAAAAGTTTAGCAAAATCTTTGATAATAACACTGTAACAATATTTTAATTGTTAAAAACAGCCGTTTTTGCTATAATGCTTTGTAATATTTTATATTCCGGAGATATTCGTAAATTCAGATGCAGAGGTGTAATTTAATGAGTTATACACAAATGTTTGATAATTTCATATGGGCTTACAAAAAGAATTTTCTGCGGCATATTTTGTTTGCCTGCGGTGTTTGGGCTGTAATATTTTTAACGGATTTTCTGATAAACGAGTTAGACCTTTTTAAGGTGGTTATCAGAGCCTTTATAGAATCTGATTTCGGGATTTCCGCCGCCAATTACGCCTTTGGATTTATAGGTATTTGCCTGTTGGTTGTTTTCCTGCTGCTGTCTTCCTTATCTGCACTAAGTCATTGCTTTTTGACAGCAGACTCTGTATTGAAGCCCCTAAACGTCAAATTTAATTTCAGAGGATATTTAAGGGTGCTTTCTGTGGTAGTGGCACAGATAGTTGTTGTTATACCGGTCATTCTGATATTTGTATTGTTGTTTTATATAGTATGCAAGCAAACAGGGCTTGTATTTGATTTGTTGAGCATACAGAAAGTTTTAACAAGTCCATCCTTTGTAACTTTGGCATTGACATTTTCTATGCTGCTGTTGCTTGCACTTCACGCCATATTTGTGGCGTTTAGCTGTGCGGTTCCCATAGCGATTATTGAAAAACAAGCCTTCTTCAAGCCCTTAATTCGCAGTATAAAAACGGTAAGCGGCGAGTTTTGGAAGCTTTTTTCCCTTTTGCTTCTTTGGTACGCCGGATTGGGACTTATAGCCTTTGGAAGCTACCTGTTTCTTTATTTTATAGGATTTGCCGTTAACCCTGAATCGCCCGGGAACCTCCTATGGATAAATAATATCTTTTGGATTATATTTACTCCCTTTGTTGGCATAGTCTCCACAGTAATTTATCGCAGACAAAGCGAGAAAATGCTGGGTCTGGACATTATTTGCCTTATAAAAGGTTTGGAACGAGACAATTATAAAAACAGCGATTATACCCGCGAAGACATTAATGAATTGTCATCGGTATACAGGGAACTTGACTTGAGCAACAGCCCTCACTATCAAACGGACGAATCCTACCGAGACTTTATTACCCCCACCAAAAAATTGTTTTTCGCAGGAGCAGGTTCCCGAATGGTTGCGGCGGTTGCGGATTTATTTATAAAATTTACGTTAAGTGCCTGCTTGATTCTTCCCATATTTGGGTCGGATATGAGCAAATTATTTTCGGCTCAAAATGTTTTGCCGGTTTTGGGTGCCATGTTGGTTTTGGGGTTGTCTTACTTTATATTATGTGAAACTCTGCTAAACGGACAAACTCCGGGAAAAATGTTATTAAATTTGCGGACAGTTTCGGAGGTAGACGGAAATAAGTATGTTCCCATAGGAATTATGGGTTCCGTTACCAGAAACCTATTTAGGTTTTTTGTGGATTACTCTTTGGTAGGACCCGTGACCATCATCATGACAAATGAAAATCGCCGAGTTGGGGATATTTTGGCAGGCTCCTACGTCGTTTCCAAGCCTGAACCGGACAAACATCAAACCGTAATTACAGACTTATTGAACAATTACTTCACCAAGGTAGACAACACAAGCTACAGACTGAGCAAACCCGAATGTTTCGCTTTGCTTTCCTATTTTATTAAGAAAAGTTCATTTGCCGATAAAGGACAGACTGTAAGCAATTACTTACGCCCTTACTTTTCAAAAAGACTATCAATACCACCCAATAAAATTAGCGATGAAGTTCTATTCTCTTTAATAAATTTAAAATAATAAATTATAAAAGGTTGCAAACATTGGCGTTTGCAACCTTTTATATTGATGAAAAATACGAATTGGGAACAACAGAAAACCACCCATCTTCCCTAAAAACAGCATACATATCGACCTTTTGTAGTGGCGCGCATTGCGCGTCAGCAGCATTTTTATTTTTGTCAACAGCTTGAATGGTTGCAAAAAATTGATGCTTGTAACCTTTTAATTTTATGGCAAATCTACTTTAATAGACGAATATATGAGTTTGTGTTTTTTTAACAAGAGGAAATTTAAGGGACTGAGGATATTCTCTGTTACCTTTACGCCAATATATCCTTTTCACGTTTAATCAGTTGGATTTTTTAATAAAGAACAAGGCAAATTACACCAAAGGACCATGAAAAAAGGAAGATACCTAACATTACGAGTTTGAAATATGCATGGTTTGCAAACAAGAATATCTACCTTAATGCCTACATCTTAGTTTTTTTATAAATAAAAAAACCCGACATACATGTCGAGTTGGGTAGCTCCCCGAGTAGGATTCGAACCTACGACCCTCCGGTTAACAGCCGGATGCTCTACCGCTGAGCTATCGAGGAATATTGTGTGCTTGAGCCTTAAACACTATAGCACAAGAAAAAAATGTTGTCAAGCATTTTTTTGGGAAATTTTATTTATTAACCCCGGCAACCACCTACTCTCCCAAGCCGTCACCAGCTAAGTACCATCGGCCGTCTAAGT
>CAYXWM010000094.1:0-5971 GCA_964468805.1 uncultured Defluviitaleaceae bacterium | reverse complement strand
AAAAACGCAAGAGCGAACCGTTTACGAAGAATAGCTTTTGTTACTATTCCTTATACAATTAAGTATATATTTCCGGTAAGAGCCGGTTTTCCAAACAAAACCTTACATAAATCGGTTTCAAAATAAATGTCTATTACATAATTGTAAGATATATGGGGTTAAAATTTATTTTAATAAACCCGAAATAATTGTATATAGTATATATATGTTTTACCGGATCCCTATTCCTGCGGAGAATCTTTCTAAAGGATTATTTATTGATTTATTACAAAAGGAGGCACAAACATGAAGTCCAAACGATTTGTTGCACTTTTGATTATCTTGGCATCGGTTGTCATAGCTCCTCAACAATATTACGGGGCGGCTTACTTTTACGATATAGCCGGTCATTATGCCGAGACAGCTATTACAAGCCTGGCTTCCCAAGGAGTAATCACGGGCAGAGGCAACGGATATTTCGCTCCCGGCGACCTGGTAACCCGAGCCGAACTGGTTACCATGATTAACCGTGCCTACGGTTTCAGTAAGTCCGCCAACGTTTATTTCTCAGACGTTCCGGCTAACGCTTGGTATCATCAGCAAATATCTTACGGTGTGGGTGCCGGCTTTATTTCCGGTTACGAAGACAACACCATTCGCCCAAACAACTATGTTACCAGACAAGAAGCGGCGGTAATGCTGGGCAACGTTACCGGCAGACGTTACGGCAACGGCGAAGCCAACTATTTCTATGACGCAAGCAGTATTGCAAGCTACGCAAAACCTGCCGTTGATGCGCTTTACGCCGCCGGTATTATCGGAGACGACGACGGCTCACGTTATTTTAAACCTGCCGTCAACATAACCCGTGCTGATGCGGCGGTTTGGATTTTTAGAGTAAGAGGCAGTAATGTGGGTTATATACCGCCGGTTTCCGGCAATCCCTCTTATCAACCCTACCCCACATACTACCCGTCCTATACTCCTTATCCCACCTATTATCCGTATCCCACCTACAGACCCAACGGCGGCACCAACGTTGAAGTTACATCCCGTACCTTCGGCACCAGAAACGGAGCCACTCAAACGGTTACCGGCAACCTTGTGATTTTAAATAAGTCTACATCCGTTTATAACACCAGAGTCTACGGCGACTTGATTATAGACAGAAATGTCGGTTCCGGTGAAGTTACTCTGGAAAACGTAACCGTTGACGGCGTTGCTTACATTAACGGCGGCGGAACGGATTCCATAGAATTTAAAAACTGCGATATTAAGAGCATGGAAATTTACAAATCCAGCGGCGAGGTCAGAGTAGTTGCCACCGACAAAACAAGCATAGGCACAGTTGAAGTCCGCTCATCGGCTATTCTGGAAGAAGACGGACTATCCAGAGGCGGCGACGGCTTTACCGACGTAACGCTGGTATCTAGCTCCAAAACCATAGAACTCATAGGAACTTTCAACACTGTTACCCTGGACGCAAACAGCTCTTACCTTGAATTTAACGAAGGTACAATTAAACGCTTAAATGTTGATGGAAAAGATTCCGAAGTTTTCTTGGACACAGACACCCGTATTACCAACGCTTATATTAAAGCCGCCTGCATAATCTACGGGCGTGGAAAAATAACCAAGGCTGATATCTCCTCAAACAATGTAGAAGCAGTTCCCGGCATAATCGAAAGCTATGCCTCCGGCTCGAAACGCCCAAGCGACTATACGGACGAGTACGATACACTCTTAGTACTGCCTAACACCTTGTCCCCGAGCGTAGGCACACGTCTTACAACTACCATTGTTCCATCCAAAGCTCAGGACTATGTAGATTACCAATGGCAAATAAAATACCCTACATCAAGCTATTGGTCTAATATACCCGGTGAAAATTCATCAAGTTATTTAGTATCGAGCAGTGATGTTAATTGTAAATTACGTGTTTTGGTTTACGGCAGAGGAAATTACTATAACTCAACAATTTACAGTTTCGAAACCAATCCGGTAACTGCTACACAAAGCTATGTAATAGACTCCGTAAGCCTATCCGGCACACCTAAAGTGGGCAATAAACTTACCGCAACCGTTACACCCGCGGCAGCCACCGTTACTTATACTTGGGAAGCCGGAACCTCCACAACCAATATGACAACCATAACCGGTAAAACCGGTTCGGAACTTCCGATTACGGATGATTTGATAGGTAAAATAATTCGTGTTAAGGCAACCGGCACCGGTAATTATTCCGGCAGTACCAAAACAAGTGATGCTACCTCTGCTGTAACAGCGGCTCAAAGCTATGTAATAGATTCGGTAAGCCTTTCCGGCACTCCTAAAGTAGGCGATAAACTTACAGCAACCGTTTCTCCTGCGGCAGCTACAGTCAGTTATACTTGGGAAGCCGGAACCTCCACAACCAATATGACTACCATAACCGGTAAAACCGGTTCGGAACTTCCGATTACAGACGATTTGATAGGTAAAATAATCCGTGTTAAGGTAACCGGAACCGGTAATTATTCCGGCAGTACCAAAGAAAGCACTGCTACAGCCGCCGTAACAGCCGATTTGCAAGTTACCATAACCTATCCCGGCTCTTTAGTTACCGGCGGTACATTATTAACAGCTACGTTAACACCATCTACTGCAACAGCAACCTTTGAGTGGAAAGAGGGTACTAATATCCTTGACACCGGTCAAACCTATACGGTTAAAGCAGAAGACAGCGGAAAATCCATAACGGTAACCGCCACCGGAACAGGTTACTATACCGGTAGCAATCCCACAAGCCCAGCGGTTACAGTAAATTAAGCAAACTTTTAAGTATCGGAGAAATCCGGTACTTTTTTTACACTCTACTCCAAAAATAAAAATTTGCAATTTATTATCCCGGGATTTATAATATAATGACAAGTGTATTAATTTCTGTAAATTCCTTGTATTAATAAAATGCTATGCCCCGGAATGGCGGGGAATTAGATCCTAAGAGATTTAAGTTTTGACCTGTAAATTAACCGGATGGAAGTGATTTTTTGCGTATATATTTTTTATCACTGGGTTGTGATAAAAACACCGTAGACAGCCAAGTTATGATGGGACTGATTAATGCCGAGGGTTATACCGTAACCGACGATGAAGAATCGGCGGATATTATGGTAATAAACACCTGCGGTTTTATAGCCGACGCTACCCGCGAGGGTATAGAAGAAATAATCAGACTGTCTGAATATAAAGAAACAGGATCCTGCAAAGGTTTGATAGTAACCGGTTGTATGGTGCAACGTTATAAAGAAGAAATATTCAAAGAACTGCCCCAAGTTGATGCAATTTTGGGAACAGGAGACTTGGGCGGTATAATCAACGTAATTAAAGAAGTCGCCAAAGGTGAAAAAGTAACAAACATTTCGGAATCCACCGAATTTAATTCCCAAATAGCCATGCAACGTATGGTAACCATGCCTATGTATTACGGCTATTTGAAAATTGCCGAAGGTTGCGACAACCGCTGTACTTATTGCACCATACCTAGCATCAGAGGACCTTACAGAAGCCGTACTTTGGAAAGTCTTGTAGAAGAAGCAACAATGCTGGCAAATCAGGGCATAAAAGAACTTATCCTTGTGGCTCAAGACACCTCTTTATACGGTATAGATCTCTACGGCGAAAGCAAAACCCACGAATTGTTGAGAAAATTATCTGAAATTGAAGGCATAGAATGGTTGCGAATTTTATATTGTTATCCCGAGCATATTTCGGATAAACTAATAGAGGAAATGGCAAACAATCCTAAGGTTTGCAAATATATAGACATGCCCATCCAACACGCCGACGACGAAATTCTCAAACGTATGGGCAGAACCAAAACCACCAACAAGGGCTTGAAAGATATAATCCGAAAATTAAGAGAAGCCATGCCGGAAATAAGCATCAGAACAACCTTAATAACCGGATTTCCCGGGGAAACTCCCGAGCATTTTAAAACTCTGACGGATTTTGTTGAAGAAATGCAATTCTCCAATCTGGGTGTTTTTGCTTATTCCAGAGAAGAAGGTACTCCTGCTTACTCCATGAGCGGACAAGTTCTTAAAAGAGAAAAGGAACGCAGAAAAAACAAAATTATGTCCCTGCAAAAAAAGATTTCCTCAAAGCTTCGTAAACAACAAGTGGGCAAGACCTTGGAAGTAATGGTGGACGGACGCTTGGAAGACGGTTTGTATTGCGGTCGCAGTTACGCGGACTGTTACGAAATAGACGGGTCGGTTTATTTCGAGTCTGACCGGGACTTAATAAGCGGAGAGTTTGTTGATGTACTTATAACCGATTCCAAAGAATATGATTTAATGGGTGAGGAAGTGGAGTAAATGAATTTACCCAACAAGTTAACCTTAATACGAGTTTTAATGATACCCATATTTTTGGTTTGCCTTTACTATACCGAATATTGGGCTGTAGTTGTTTTTGTCTTGGCAAGCCTGACAGATGCATTGGACGGTTGGATAGCCAGAAAATACAACCTTATTACCGACCTTGGCAAATTTCTTGACCCTCTTGCGGATAAAATCTTGGTCTGTGCGGCATTAATCGCTCTTTCGGAATTACAAAGAATCCCTGCTTGGATAGTCATAATTATCATCAGCCGTGAATTTGCAATCACCGGTTTCAGAATACTTGGTGCAAGTTCCGGTAAGGTAATAGCCGCCGGCACCATGGGCAAAATCAAAACCGTAACCCAAATGATAATGACAGTATATCTGTTGTTTAATTTTAATTTCCCTTATTCTCAAATTATAGGTTATGTTTTGATGGGAATAGCCACATTCTTTACAGTTGTTTCCGGAATAGAATATATATATAAAAATAAATCCCTGTTGGCAAATTGACCGGAGGTTGGCATGAAGGCAGAAATAATTTCAGTTGGAACAGAGCTGTTGTTGGGTGATATTTTAAATTCCAACACCCAATATTTGGCAAAAGAATTGGCTCAATTGGGCATAAGTGTTTTTTACCAATCTGTGGTTGGTGACAACAAAGAACGTATGCTGGGCACCTTTAAAACCGCTTGGGAACGCTCCGATATAGTTATTACAACCGGCGGCTTGGGACCCACTTCGGACGACATTACCAAAGAAACCGCCGCTGAATTTTTGGAAATGAACCAAGTAATACATCAAGAAAGTATGGACAAAATCACTTCTTTCTTTGATAAGCAAGGACTGAAAATGTCCGAAAACAATATAAAGCAAGCCTATATTCCGGAAAACTCCACCGTTATACCCAATCCCGTGGGCACGGCTCCCGGCTGTATAGCCGAAAAAAACGGCAAATATTTTATACTGCTTCCCGGACCGCCCATGGAATTGTACCCCATGTTCCAAAACACCGTGGCTCCCTTTTTAAGCAAACTAAGCGACTGTATTTTGTATTCCAAAACCCTTCGTTTAAGCGGTATAGGTGAAAGCTCCGCCGCAAGCATGGTTGAAGATATACTCAAGGAACAGGTTAACCCCACGGTGGCTCCTTACGTAAAAACCTTTGAAGTAACTTTGCGAGTTACCGCAAAGGCTGAAAACACCGAGGAAGCAAAAGTTATAATGCAACCCACCTTGGACAAATTGTATTCCGTTTTGGGTGAATATATTTACGGTGAGGACGAGGATACCTTAGAAGGCACAATCATTGAAATGCTGGCTAAAGAAAACATGAGTATAGCCTGTGCCGAATCCTGTACCGGCGGTTTGCTTTCCGCAAGGTTAGTAAACTATCCCGGTGCTTCACAAGTCCTAAAGGAATCCGTTGTTACCTACAGCAACGAATCCAAAATGAAGCGTCTGGGCGTTAAAGCCGAGACCTTGGATAAGTTCGGTGCAGTCAGCAAGGAAACCGCTTTGGAGATGGCTGAAGGTATAGCAAAAACTTCGGACTCTCATATAGGCGTAAGCATAACCGGCGTTGCCGGACCCGGCGGCGGAACCCCCGAAAAACCGGTGGGATTGGT
>CAYXWM010000093.1:0-6226 GCA_964468805.1 uncultured Defluviitaleaceae bacterium | reverse complement strand
ACAGCTTGATTTATTAACCCCGGAAATGTTAAAATTAAAAGCAGTATGCATAATATTATTATTTCTGTTTAATTCGCAACAATGCCGGCAGAATAAGTCTGTGCATATGAGAATTAGACGAACTACAGCGATTTAATTTAAAAGGATCTGAAATTAATAAGATTTCTATAATTTTTGATTGTTTTAAATTAAACCACTATAACTAGTTAAGGGGAATGAACTGATGGAAAAATTAGCCATATTGGACTGTGGCGGTCAGTATACAAAGGTTATAGACCGAAAGGTGCGTGCTTTGGGAGTAAAATCAGAAATTCTTCCCATAGGTGCAGACCCGGAGGTATTAAGCGACTTTCAAGGAGTTATATTGTCGGGCGGTCCCGAATCCGTATGGCATGAAAATGCACTCTCTTATAACCCGAAATTATTCGATACGGGCTTGCCCATTTTGGGAATATGCTACGGTATGCAGCTGATTAACGTTGCCTTTGGCGGCGTGGTTGCCGGCGGAGTAAAATCCGAATACGGCGAATGCGATATTAAGGTGGACCTTTCCTGCCCTCTTTTTGACGGGCTGGATGAAATCCAAACCGTCCTTATGAGCCACGGCGACGCAGTAAAAGAGCACGCACCGGGCTTTATAGCAAGTGCATATACCGGCGAAGTGGTTGCGGGTATTTACAACGAAGAAAAGAAGCTGTACGGAGTGCAATTTCATCCTGAAGTTGATTTAACCGTAAACGGCACAAAAATGCTGGAAAACTTTATTCGTAAAATTTGCGGCTACAAAGAACATTATTCATTAGAGGATAGAATACAAACATCTGTAGAACATATAAAGGAAAAGGTTGGAGAAAACAATGTAATCGTGCTGGTAAGCGGCGGCGTTGATTCGGCGGTTACGGCGGCATTGCTTTTAAAAGCCCTTAAACCGGAGCAAGTCTATGCCATACACATAGACCACGGTTTGATGCGTAAAAACGAAAGTGATTTGATTTGTGAAAACTTGAATAAACTTGGATTAAAAAATCTCAAGCGTATTAACGCAAAAGAACGCTTCTTTAATTCCGTTACAGATATAAACGGTACTAAACTGGGGCCTTTAACAAGCCTTACAGACCCGGAAGAAAAACGTAATCTTATCGGTCAAGTATTTATAGAAACCGTGAGAGACGCGTCTTTGGAATTAAACCTGGATTTCGACAAGACTTTCCTTGCCCAAGGTACTCTCAGACCCGACCTTATAGAAAGCGGCAACCCGGAAGTATCCGTTTATGCTCATAAAATTAAAACCCATCATAACGACGTGGATATAATCCGTCAGGCACGTGCAAAGGGCATGGTTGTGGAAACCAACTGGGATTGGCACAAAGACGAGGTACGCCAAGTTGGACGTATTCTCGGTCTTGATGAAGAAGTAACCCAAAGGCAACCTTTCCCGGGCCCCGGACTTTCCGTAAGATTGCAATGTTCTGAAGGCAACGAAAGCCTACTTGAAAACGAAGAAGAAAACTTCAACAAATTGGTTGCTGCTCAAAATGAATTTAAAGCAAAGGTACTTCCCTTGCGTTCCGTTGGTGTCTCCGGCGACTGCCGTACCTTTGGACACTTAGCCTTGGTATGGAAAGAAGAAGGCGGAATTTCCTGGGACAGTCTCTACAATTTCTCCAAAAATATCACCAACAATATAAAACAAATTAATCGTGTGGTTCTTGTGCTTAACCCCAAGGAAATTAAAGGCAACATTTCCTGCAATGCCATGTATATTAATGATAAAAATGTAGAATTGCTCCAAGAAATCGACAGCGTAGTTACCGATGCCTTAAAAGGCTGTAAAATCAGCCAAACCTTTGCTGTTTTATTGCCCATGGGTATAGACAAACCTTACTCCGTTGCAATTCGTACATTTTGTACCAATGACTTTATGACCGGGGCACCCGCCGCCATAGGCGAAATTTGTTCCTTTGACCAATTAAACCAATTGGCAAACACTGTACTGAAAAACCACGAGGAAATCCAATTTGTTCTCTATGATATAACAGGCAAGCCGCCGGCAACCTGTGAATGGCAATAATTCGGTTCTTTTTTCAAAGAAAAATATGTGTCGGGAATTTGAACGGGTACAGAACGTTTAAATTCCTCTGCACTAAACAAGAACCGAGCAAGTGACATACATTGCCGTTTAAAAAGGAAGGTGATAAAAAGGTGACAAAAGGGAAATTAATTTTTTCCGGCAAGTCAAAGGACGAATACGAAACCGATGACCCGAACCAGAACATTATCGAATATAAAGATGAAGTTAACCCACAAAAGACCGATTTATTCGAAGGAAAAGGTATTATTATAAACGAAATCGCCACCATTATTTTTCTTCTGCTTATGCAAAAGGGTATCAAGACCATTTTCATCAGTCGTCTCAATGAAAGGGAGAGCCTGGTCAAACGCGTTACTCCCATGCCCATAAACATAATGGTCAGAAACATGGTTTCCGATGCTTTTTCCGAAAGATACGGGATAGAAAAAGGTTCGGTTTTGCCTATACCGGTGCTGGAAATGTACCTAGCCAATGATGAATTGGGTAATCCCATGCTTAACGAACATCACGCTATCGCCTTCGGTATAATAAATAAGGATAAGCTTAGTGCTGTCCGACAGACAGCCTTAAAAATCAACGATATTTTACTGGAAGTATTTAATAAAATGGGTATGAAACCGGTGGAATTTTCTCTGAAATTCGGCGTGGATTCCAACGATGAATTGGTATTGTCCCGGGAACTCAGCCCGGAGAATATACTGCTCCTCTACGAAAACGACGAAAGCTTTATTCGCTCCGAAAATTCTTATAAAAATCTCTTACGCAAACTTAAAGGCGAGTAATTCAAAGGAAATTTAATATATAAATCCCCATAACCCCTTTATAGAGTCTTTTTAAAAGGGGTATGGGGTACGGTAAATTAATTATATAAAAATTTTCCCAAAGTTTTAACCCCTACCCATAACCCCAAACACCTCCTGAAAGGACAATCCTATGGAATCAACAAGCGTATACCAATCCCCTCTGAGCGGACGTTATGCGTCCAAACAAATGAAGGAACTCTTCTCCTCCGATAAAAAATTCAGAACCTGGCGTTTACTTTGGATAGCCTTGGCAAAGGCGGAAAAAGGCTTAGGTCTTCCCATAACCCAAGAGCAAATAGACCAACTGGAAGCAAACAAAACCGACATTAACTATGAAGTAGCCGAAAAAACCGAAAAGCTGTTGCGTCACGACGTAATGGCTCATATTCATGCTTACGGAGAACAATGCCCCGATGCAAAAGGTATAATCCATCTGGGAGCTACCTCCTGTTACGTTACGGATAATGCCGACATCATAATAATGAAGGAAGCCTTGCAACTTATAAAAGCCAAGGTTATAGCCGTAATTTCCAAACTTGCCGATTTTGCAATGAAATATAAGGACTTGCCTACCCTGGGCTTTACCCACTTCCAACCTGCCCAGCTTACCACCGTGGGTAAACGTGCCTGCCTGTGGATGCATGACTTACTCCTTGATTTGGAAGAAATTGATTTTGCATTGGAAACCGCCAAACTTCTCGGCTCCAAGGGAACCACAGGCACCCAAGCCAGCTTCAAAGAACTGTTTAACGGCGACATTTCAAAAGTAAAACAACTGGACGAAGCCATAGCACGAGAATTCGGATTCGGCGGTACATATCCCGTAAGCGGTCAGACTTACAGCCGAAAAATCGATTCCCGTTTCATGAACGTTTTAAGCCAAATCGCCCAATCCTGTTCAAAATTTTCCAACGATATGCGACTTTTGCAACATCTTAAAGAAATCGAAGAACCCTTTGAAACCAAACAAGTAGGCTCCTCTGCCATGCCTTATAAACGCAACCCCATGCGTTCCGAGCGTATCAGCGGTTTGGCTCGTTTTGTAATCGCAGACAGCCAAAACACAGCCATGACTTCCTCTGTGCAATGGTTTGAGCGTACTTTGGACGATTCATCTAACCGCCGTCTTGCCCTGCCCGAAGCCTTCCTTTGCGTAGATTCTATCTTGAATATTTACTTAAATATTGCCGAAGGTATGGTTGTTTACCCCAAAGTTATAGCCAAACACGTAAACGCCGAACTGCCCTTTATGGCAACTGAAAACATACTCATGGATGCCGTTAAAAAAGGCGGAGACAGACAAGAACTTCATGAACGTATTCGTACCCACGCCATGGCGGCAGGAGAAGCAGTAAAAGTTCGCGGCGAAGAAAACGACCTTCTCCAAAGAATAGCCAACGACCCTGCCTTTAACATGAGCCTTGCGGATTTACAGGCTAATACCGTTCAGGAAGACTTTGTGGGTCTGGCACCGGAACAAACGGTAGAATTTATCAACACTTACGTAAAACCCATTCTCGATAACAACGAAACCCAATTGAATTTCGAACACACAACCTTAGAAGTTTAATTAAAAATATAATAAAGTCTTTTTGAAGGGAGTTTGAGGGAAACTTTTTCTTCATAAAACGTTTCCCTCAAGGTTTTAAAAGACACACACCGGAGGTAATATTATGATAAAAGCAATAGTAGGAGCAAATTGGGGAGACGAAGGCAAAGGTAAAATCACCGATATGTACGCAGCCGATTCGGATATAGTTGTACGCTTCCAAGGCGGCTCCAACGCCGGCCATACCATTATCAACGAATTTGGAAAATTCGCCTTGCATCAATTACCGTCCGGCGTATTTTATGATAATGTAACCAACGTTATGGGCAACGGCGTAGCCTTGAACATAGACCTGCTTTTGGACGAAATAGACTCCATTAAAAAAGCAATACCCAAAATAAACCTCTTAATCTCCGATAAAGCACAGGTTATTTTACCCCACCACGTTCTTTTCGACCAATGCGAAGAAGAACGCCTTAAAGAACGCAGCTTCGGCTCCACAAAATCCGGCATAGCACCTTTCTATTCCGATAAATACGCAAAAGTGGGCGTTCAGTTATGGCAAATTTTCTATGATAAAGACTTGCCGGACAAGCTTAAATTCCTCTACGAAAAAGTAAACGTAATCCTCGTAAATTTATATAAAAAAGAACCCTTGGACTATAAAGAGGTTTACAACAACCTTGTTGAAAAAGCAAACAAAATCAAACCCTTTGTTACCGACACCGTGAAATTCCTCCAAGATGCCGTAAAACAAGGAAAAAACATCCTTCTGGAAGGACAATTGGGTGCTTTGAAAGACGCAGAACACGGAATTTACCCCTTTGTTACCTCGTCTTCAACTTTGGCTGCCTATGCGGCTGTGGGTGCCGGCATTGCTCCCTATGCCATAACCGATATTATGGCTGTAACAAAGGCTTATTCCAGTGCCGTAGGCGAAGGCCCATTTGTTTCGGAAATGTTTGATGAGGAAGCTTCTACCCTTCGTGCCAAAGGCGGCGATTCAGGGGAATACGGTGCAACCACCGGCAGACCTCGCCGTGTTGGATATTTTGACTGTGTTGCCACAAGACACGGCTTAAAACTCCAAGCCGCCACGGAAGTAGCCTTAACCTGTATAGACGTTTTGGGCTATATGGACGAAATAGGCGTTTGCACCGGTTACGAAATAAACGGAGAAGTTACACAGGACTTCTTGCCTACAGCCTTACTTTACGAAGCAAAACCCGTCTTGGAAAAACTCCCGGGCTGGAACTGTGACATCAGAGGAGCAAGTTCCTTTGACGAACTCCCCGAAAACGCCAAAAATTACGTGTATTTCTTGGAAAAACAACTGGGAGTGCCCATAACCTTGGTCAGCAGCGGTCCCAAACGCCATGAAATAATTCGCAGAAAAGCCGACTGATATAAATTAAACGGAAACAGGAAGCTTGAGGGAGAAACCCTTTTTCTACCCGGAAAAAGGGTTTTCTTCTCCGGAGTTTCTAAGCAGGAACAAAAGCATATCGTGGTGGTGAACGACCGGCTTTTGTTACGTTACATATTCTTTTAAGCATACAAACAGGTGTGAAGCCTATGAATGAGGAAGTTATAATACCGGGCACGGTTGAAAGTATCATTTATAAAAACTCGGAAAACGGTTACACGGTCTTTTCCGTCAGCGATGGCGAAATGGAAGAGCCTTATGTTTGCGTGGGTCATATACCCCACGTAAATTGTGGTGAAAAAGTAAAAATCACCGGCAAGTTCGTTACCCATCCCACTTACGGAAAACAACTTAGC
>CAYXWM010000092.1:0-6273 GCA_964468805.1 uncultured Defluviitaleaceae bacterium | reverse complement strand
TCTACAATAGGAGGTGCTTTTATTTCAATGTCCGTTTTACGGGGTTCTGTTCACTTTGAAGGTTGTTTTTTAATACAAGTAAAAGCATAGTTATGATTTGTAAATGGCTTTAACATTTGTGTTTTTGTTTTCTTCCCGATTGTAAATCGTATATTACCGGAATTAAAATCAGAGTAAAAAACATACATACGGCGGCACCGCACATAAACGCAGTGGCAAGACCGGTAAACAGAAGATTCTTGCCGAAAGCCAGCGGAATCATTCCCAAAACCGTTGTAACTGTGCTTAAATAAATTGGACGAAACCTTCTTTTTACAGCGGATTTACATGCCTCCGTTAGGGGTACTCCGGCAGCCCTTTCGGATTCTATATAATCAACCAATACTATAGAGTTGTTTACCACCACACCGAACAAACTTAATATACCCAATATGGTAAATAAATTAAATCCGGGATTAAGAATAAACAATCCGAAGCTTGCTCCCACAAGTGCAAAGGGAATGGCACAAAGGGTAATAAGCACCTTTTTCAAAGAGTAAAATTGAAAATACAAAACTATAAAAATCCCGGCTATCCCGGCTATAGAACCTATTATTAAACCATTTACGGAAAGTTCCATTTGTTCCGCGTCGCCTTCATAAACAAGCTCCACATTACCAAGCTCTGTTGCTTCCAACTTTTTCTCCAGTTGCTTTTGAAGCTTGATAGGTGCATACCCCACCTTGGGATAGGCGGCTACTTTTACTACTCTATTTCCGTTATAACGGGAAATCAGCGAGTAATTGTCTTTTAAGGTTACATGGGACATCTGTCTTGTTTGATGTTTTGAGCCGGTAATGTTTGACTTAATCATTAAGTTACGCAAATCCTCGGTGGAATCAATATCTCCCTTTAAAACCACCGGGTATTCTTGGGTATCACTTCGGAATTGAGTAATATTTCTTCCCATAAGAGCTATGTTTACTTCACTTAATAATTCTGCTTTGGTCAAGCCGTAGGTATTAAGTGATGTGTTATCTATGTCAACATAATATTGCGATGTTTTCAATTGCCTGTCGCTGAATAACGTTCTTATGCCTTCTGTTTGTTCCAGTTGGGTTTCTATTATTTCGGAGGCTTTATTTAGTTCATCAAAGTTATCGCCGATTATTTTTAATTGTATGGGTGCCGATGACTTGGGTACTACATCCAATTCTTTTACCGTAACGGAACAGCCCTCGGTAACCATATTCAGTTCATTTTGAAGAAACTCCGTAAAACGCTCATTGTTCTTAAAGCGTTTACCCTTGGATAAATCTATACCGAGGACTATATTCCCTTTGCCGATACGGTCCACAGAGGGTAAGAAGCAAAAATCGTATTTGGGTAAAGTGCCTCCGGTTGCAGATAAATAATATACAACTTCCGGTTGCTCTGAAACTGTCTCCAATACCTTTTTTACAACTTCTTCGGTCTTTCTGATATCTGTATCCGTCGAAGCCGCTATGCTTATATCAATCAATTTTTTATCGGATTTGGGCATAAACTCAACGTTTATAAAGGCAAACACAGAAACACTTACAAGCAGTATTACCACTGAAATTATTATGGTTCGTATTTTATGTTTCAGTGCTCTTTGCAATACTTTGTTCACCAAATTTTCCAATTTATCAAACAGCTTTAAGTATTTTGCTTTATTTTGCGGTGATTTTTTCATAAGCAAATAACACATAATAGGAGTTATTGTAATTGATACAAAATATGAAACCATTAAGGATACTATAATAATGGTAGGTAAACTGTTTGAAAAGCTGAACATAGTGCCCGGCAAAAAGTATATCATTATAAATATGGCTACTGTTGTTAAAACCGAAGCCAATACGGGTAAATTAACCTCTCTTGTTCCGTTGATACAGGCGGATAACCTATCTTCGCCCGCATCTATCCTAACTTGAACAGCATCGCTGACTACAATGGCGTTATCAACCAGCATACCGAGAGCAATTATCAAAGCCGCCAATGACATAAACTGTATGTCTATGCCAAATACTTTCATTACCAAAAAGGGAGCCATTATGGAAACCGGTATGGCAACTGCCACAATTCCGCCGTTTCTAAAGTTCATTCCCAAAATTATAACTGCCAAAACTATTACAACCGCTTGGATAACGCTAAAGGTAAATTCCGAGATGGACTTATTAACATCCGATGACAAATCAACAACTTTATGTACCTCAATACCTGCCGGCAGATTGCTTTTAAATTTATCTACCTGCTTTAGTATTTCACCGCCGGCGGAGACTACGTCTATTCCCTCACTGTAACTGAGGCTTAAAAGTATGGCGGCTTTGCCGTTATAATCATATCTTTTGCTGTCTCTGTTTTGCACCTTATCTACAGAGGCTATATCTTTTAAACAGGTGACGGCTCCGGTATTTTTGTCAATATCTATAATTAAATCTTCTATTTCGTCTATACTTTCAAAGGCTCCGGAGGAGTTTACCTTAATAATATCCTCCTCGAACTCGATTTCACCGGTGGGAATCAAGCTGTTTTGATAGCCGATAATACTGCCCAATTCTGACAACGAAAGCTTCATTAGGTTGAGTTTGTCGGTTTGGACCGTAATTCTTATTTCTTCTTCCGGCTTGCCTCCTATACTTACTCTTTTTACACCGGGCATGTTTTGCAATTGAGTTTTTAATTCGTCTGCCCTTTGAAACAATTCGTTCTTACTTATACCATCACCTGTAAAGGCTAAAAAAAGCCCTTCTGTGGTACCTACATCCGTATTGTAATTTAAATATGTTAGCCCTTGAGGTAATACCGAGCCTTTCAATGCCTCAACTTTAAAACGCAAATCGCTTTTGCTCTTTTCCAAAGCCCCGGCGGACATGCCTATATCAAAATACATTTCAGTTATGCTGACGCTTTCCGTGGAATAAGATTCGCAGGAATCAAATCCCTCTGCCTGCATTAAAACATCCTCTATTTTTTCGGTAACCAAAACCTCCATGTCCTCGGCGGAAGCCCCGGGATAAACAGCCGTAACTATAGCCATGGGCATGGGAAACACGGGATATAACTGTTTCGGCAACGTAGCATAACACACTACCCCGAAAATAATAATAAAAGCGGCAAATATTAATGCTATGTTTCTTTTCTTCAAGATATAATACATTAGTCCTTTTTTATCCATATAAACCTCCGGAGAGTGCGTGGGGTTAAAAATTACAGTAACTCTGTTTTAAAGACCTAAATCCATCTTACAGAAAAAGCTGAATATAAGATTAACTTATTTATCTAATCGCACCCTTTGATTTTCCTTGATATACTTTATTCCTTCCGTTACAACTTTTAAACCGGAGGGTAAATTCGTAATAACGACCTTATCATTATAGGTTTCTCCCAAAATTACTTCTTTTCTGACCACTACTTCCGCATCTTCCGAATTTTTTTCTACACAATATACGTAATCCACACCGTCTATATTAAAAACAGACCTGATGGGCAGTAGTATTGCTTTATTTGTTTCGGTGGGAATTTTAACGTCAACTATACTGCCCGGGGTTAAGTCCGGTTTGGATGGCGTAATTTCCGCATAATATGTTCTTGTGGATTCGTCGGGATATTGACTGATTAAGGTAATTTTCCCGTTGAATTTCTCTCCGAAAGATTCCATGGTTACTTCCGTGCCCTGCTTAATTTTGGAATAATCTTCTACAGGTATTCCGATTCTTATAATATTATGTTCCGACTTTACAACCACAACCGGATAACCGGCGGCTGTTTCTTCTCCGGCTTTCACCAAGGTTTCTATGACGTAACCGCTGACCGGAGAAATAATTTTACTGTCGTTTAATTGCTTTTCCTGTTGTCTGACACCTATGTCGGCTTGATTTTCTTTAACTTTTGCACCTTCAATTTGAGTATAAACAGATTGTAATTGTTTTTCGGAGTTTTGGATGTTTATACGTTGAAGCTTTATATTTTTTTCGGAGTTTTGTATGCTGATTTTTTGTAACTCGTTGGTTTTTTCCATGCTATTTATATTCTTTTTTTGCAGGTTTAAATCGTTTGCATAGGATGTTTCGGTGTTGTTTAGTTCGGTTGTAACCGTATCCAATGCCAATTTTATTTCGTTGTAGTCTTTTTCCGATACTATTCCTTGACCGTACAAGGTTAGAAATTTATCGTGTTTGTCTTTAATATCATTGTAATTTAAGCGGATTTTTTCCAGGGCCGTTTCGTATGAATTTTCTATCTTATTTAAGTTTATTTTTTCAGCTTCCAAAGCTGTTTCTGCTTTTTGTAAATTTATTTTCTCTGCTTCAAGTGCATCCACAGCCTTTTCTAAATTGATTTTTTCAGCGGATATGCCCAGTTTTACTTTTTCTGCCGCGTCTTTTAATTGTTCAACGCCGTTTTGTGCCAAAAGGACATTTTGTTGAGCATTGTCCAAGGCCATATTGCTGTATTCTGTGTCCAATTCAGCCAACACATCTCCTGCCTGAATCGCCTGACCTTTTTCTACGTAAACCGTTTTTACCTTTCCCGGCTGTTCAAAAGATAATTTGGTAATATCTTTTGCTACCGTAAAACCTTTGTAACCGGACATGTTTATATATTCTTCTTCCGCCGTCTCTACTACGGATACCTGCTTTATATCTTTGGGATTTGCTGCTTCTCCTGTAAGATCGCTGCAGCCCACAAGTGTTGAAAACATTAATACAGTGCCCAAACAAGCCGCAAAGCTTGATAGCATTTTCTTTTTCATAAATTTACCCCCATGAAAAACCGTGTTATTGTATTAAGCCTTATAAGTAAAGCAAATTGAATAAGGGCTTATAATTAATTTTATTTATAACTTAACCGGCATTGACATAGTATAAAATACACTGTGTTGCTTTTCAATCATCAATTATGTTATTATTGTTGTAAAACCAACAATACAATTATTCTTGTTGGAAATCCGAAAAAATATAGGAGCATTTATGACCGAGAAAAAAGACAGACGTATAAAACATACCCAAAATAGGATAAAAGATGCACTTATTAAACTTTTGGAAAGTAAAAGCATTTACAATATAACGGTGAAAGAGATTTGCGAAGTAGCCGACATTAATCGCAGTACATTTTATGCCCACTACAGCGACCAACACGTGCTTTTGGATATCTTGGAAAAAGAAGTGGTGTCTGAATTGTCTGATAAATTAGCTAAAATAGATATGAGCGATTTTGATAACTGCAATATGGATATTCATGAGGCCTTGTATAAGTTTATAGCCGATAACAGCAAGTTGTGCTTGGCACTTATTGGTATGCAGCGTTTGAATTCGGTAATAAACGATTTGGTAGGGTTTGTTCAAAAACGACATGTTTCTGCCTGGGCCGCAGAAAGAGGCATAGACCCTAAAATTTCCAAATATCTCTCTATATATATTTGCAGCGGCAATGCCAATGTTGTTGTAGAATGGCTTAAATCAGGCATGAAACAAAGCCCGGCGGAAATGTCTTTTTTAACTCACACATTTGAGATAGAAGGATTGCGAGCCTTTGATGCGAAATAATGAATATACATTAGCAGACTTTAAAAAAGCGTGAATAGATAAACGTATAATTAAATAATGGGGTACATTTTAAATAAAGTAGATTTATAATCAAAAACACCTATATTGCTTGATATAAGCAACATAGGTGTTTAGTTTTAATTATTATAATAAATAATAAAATACGTAAACAGTTACGATATTATAATGCTCCGGCATTTTTAAGAATTGCAATATATTCGTCTACATTGTCTTTGGTTATAAGGGGATTGCCGATATCTGTGTTGATGGAAGTTTCTTCGCCTTTGAGCAGTTTATCGGCTGAGGAAAGCAACAATTCAGCCAAGTCATATGCGGATTGCATACAGGTGGAGGTCATTTTGCCTTCTTTGATAAGTAAGCAAGCTTCGGCAGTTCCGTCTACACCATAGGCAAGAATGTTTGCAAATTTGGGGTTATCTTTAACTACTTCCAAAGCTCCGGCACACATATTGTCATTCATTGCTATAATAGCGTGGATTTCGTCATTGGATTGTACCCAGTCTTCCATGTATCTCATAGCTTCGTCTTTGTTCCAGTTGGCAATTTGTTCGCCTACGATTGTAACGTCGGGACGTTTTTCAAAGAACTCTGCACCCCAAGCTTTACGGCGTTCGTCTGCATGGAAGTTACCGGAGGGTCCTTGTAAAACTACAACTTTAGCGTTTTGAGGAACTTGAGTTAATGCCAAGTCACAGTTTACTTT
>CAYXWM010000091.1:0-6397 GCA_964468805.1 uncultured Defluviitaleaceae bacterium | reverse complement strand
GTTGGCTTGACAAGTGCCATAGGCTATGGAAAAACTGTGAGCGAAAGTTGGAGAATACTTTAAGTTAGCCTTTGGTTCTATTTTATTGAGGAGAGTTTAAACAGGCTCTTATATAACACATGCCTTAAGTAGAGCCTACATAGAGAAACACAACCGCAGAAAAAACATAATCATCATGAGTAAGTTGCATATATCCATTATACTTTTCCGCAGACTGTCTAATATTTTTGAAACCGTAACCATGCTCATCATCGCCCTTTAATGAAGCTAACTGCTTTTCCTCCCCGGTTCTTTCCTCCAAGTATTTAATCTCGCCATTAAAGGAATTTTCAACTTTTATAAAAAGGCCGCCTCTGCCAAACTCAATATCCAACTTGATTAATTTTTCATTAACCTTTGCTACGGCTTCTAAAGCATTATCCAATAGATTACCGAGTATCGTCACAATATCAGATACCTCCACATTTATTATCGGCGGAATGAACATACTTAAATCCAGCTTGATATTATCTTTCTTAGCGCCTCTAAGCTTGTAATTAATAATGCTGTCAAAGGCTATATTGCCTGTGTTGCTATAAATTTCGTTTCTTTCTATATCCTCTAATAAGCCATCTAAATAGTTTTCGATATCTTCGGGCTTGCCTTTTGTTGAATAGTCTTTTAAAGTTGCCAACTGGCTTTTTATATCATGCCTGATAGATTTAGCATTTTCTACCGATTCTTGCATTAGCTTACATTGGGCAAAATAGTATTCTTTCTCTTGGGCGTGTAATGCTGATTTTAATTTGTTTTCATAGGCCGCCGAAAGAGTATCATGCAAATAAAAAGATAAGAAAACAGATGTTAAAAAAAGGGCGCCAACAAGAACTACTGCAAGTTGATCAATGTTCATACCTAAATAATTGACAGATATAGACAAAAAAATATAACCCAGAAGTATTAACATGACCAAGCTGGAGATAGCTAACGAAATACGGGGAACAACAGAATTTTTGAGGTTTTTGTAACGGCCAAGAAGTTTAACCATGAAATACACGATTGGAAGATACACCATACTGTCCATAAGTAAAGAATCTCTACGATCACTTCCAATACTGCTAGGAAAGATAAGAAATATAAAAGAGCCTGCCACAATGTTGGAAACTAATGTAATAATGACGACAGAAGCCGCCACAACTATACGCTTAACAGTTGTTGATTCATAGTTAAGTGTAATAATGAAGTACCACACAAAAAACATGGAAATTTCTAGTATTATCCAATGTCGCGATAGATGGTTAAGAATAAAAAAATGCAAAAAACCACTTATGAGGTAAATAAGTAGAATAGACAAGAACATTACCCTAAAAGAGGTTCTCCTTTTTTCGTAGAATACCCCCACCATCTTAGCTGCAATCATCAGATCCAAAAAATGAGCGATAAGAAATACTACTGTATAATTAAGCACTGTATCACGCCCTCCTCTTTTCTGTTATCTTGCAATAGGCTTCCCTTACTTCCTTCCGTTTGTGTCGGCTGATTGGCAACGGAGGTGTTTCGCCGCTCTTTAAAATCAACTCATCATACTTTACTGTCGCAATATAATCATAGTTGACTACATAGGAGGCATGAATAAAGAGGAAATCGAACCTTTGAAGCTGTTCTTGATACTCCTCTTTCAACGTTCCGTAAAATTCCTCTTTTTTGCCATCGGCTAAATGCAGAATCAATTTTCTCTTAAAGCTTTCCAGATAGATAATATCTTTAATCCGCACTTTAAAAGTGTCGTGCCCGATTTTATATGTAAAGTCACTAGACCAAAACCCCGCTATTTTCAAATGTGTATTTACAACTTGCTCTACCTTTTGGCAACTGAGCGGCTTTACCAGAAAATTCAAGGGGCGTATATCAAATAGTTTCATAGAATATTTCATCTCCCACGAAATATAAACGATTGAAACCAAATGATTGTTGTGTGCTTCACGGATAAGGGCACCAACATCTACGCCGTTAATAGCATTTTCGTCAAACTCGATATCAAGGAAAATAAGGTCATAGTGCGCCCCTCTTTCCATTTTTGCGCATAATTCTTCACCGGTATAATAAACATCAATCTCATACTTGATGTTTAACTTGCCGAGTATCTGCATCAGCATACTCTCAAGCTCTACATTTATTATTTTTTGATCATCACAAATAGCAATAAAAAGCGCCATAAAAAGATTCCTCACACATTAATCTGTTTCATTCCATAAAACAGTAACAAGCTCCTGTAATTCCGAAAGCGTAACGCCATTCTGCTTGGCTGTTTGTATGGTTATTTTTGCTTCCCCAATCCCATCTTTTTGCAGTTCGGTATAGGCCCGTTGGACGGAAATAGTGCTAACCGAGAGAGATTTGGCGAGGCTTCGTATAGAAGGCAAGCTATCTCCTGCTTTTATTTCCCCTTTAGCTATGAGCAGTTTTATTTGTAAAGTTATCTGCTCGTAGATGGTTTCTTTACTGCTCGGGTTGATTAATAGACTTAGGATAGCACATCACCCTTTCCGCGGTAGACTCTGCCTTGTGCAAGCTCCGAACTGCACATATGAATCCATAAACGTATATATTCGTATATACATTATATATAAATTTTAATTTCATGTCAAGTTTCGACATGCCAAAATTGTGAATTGAGTTGCTAATTTTAACAAAAACTCTGCAATTTATTACAACTTCTCGCAGAGCGGAAATTTTCTGATAAAATATTATCAGAATCAATTTAGGAGGTGATTATTCCGTTGTATGAGTACAGCATAGAAGTAATAGAAATACCGGCTAAGGCTTTCAAGCAAAGTCCAAGTGCCAAAGAGCTGGACAATTTTCTTGAACTCATAAATAAAAAAGCCGAGGATGGGTGGGAGCTTGTTACCAACACATTCATGAGTGCTTCTTATGGAGCGATAGTTCAAGCATTTGTATGCACGTTTAAAAGGGAAAAGAAATAGGTTGAAAAACTAAAGCGGATACTCTTAAAGCATCCGCTTTAGTATTGCGCCAAATATCATACACTTGGTTGAAGTTAACTGACGCGGAGGAAGGGCTTAATCCTAAATATCATCGTTGGAAGCTGTTTGTGTAATTTATGGAAATTGTAATGAAATCTTATGATAACTGTAAACAAACTGTAAGGTTCATCATGTAAAATTAATAGGCAATTATAATTTTATACAAAACTCAAGGAGGCAATCAAAATGAAACTATCAACAACAAATCACTTAAGAGGTAAGGAGCTGGAGGAATTAGGGCTTGTCCAAGGCAACGTTGTCCAAGCAAAGAATATCGGCAAAGATTTAATGGCAGTTGGAAGAATGATTTTAGGCGGTGAAATCGAGGAATATACTGATTTGCTGAAAGAAGCTCGCCGTATCGCAACCGAACGAATGATACAGGAAGCAAAAGGCATGGGGGCAGATGCAATCGTCGGTATTCGCTATGCTACCTCCTCTATTATGGATACGGCTTCTGAAATTATGGCTTACGGCACCGCTGTAAGATTCATATAGTAGGCTATATCAACGGAGGAATTGGAGATGAAAAAAGTTGTTTCTACAATTGCAGTAATAGCTGTTGTGTTATCTTTTTTGTCCGGATGTCTTTTTATGTCCAGCGAAATCAAGACATTGGATTATTGGAAAATAAGCTATAAGAAATTCAATGGCTCGAAGGAACGCAAGGTAAAAATATCAGGCGAAGGTGAGCATACCTTCACTGTTGACATAGTAACCGAATCAGGCACATTGGGACTAAGCATTGAAGATGAGAACGGAACATCAATATACGACAACGACGAGCTTTCCACATCATCATTTGAAGTTAAAGCCGATGGCGCAGGAAAATATAAAATACAATTCGAGGGGAAAGATCATAGCGGCAGTTTTGAGGTGAAGTGGGAGTAACGGATTTCTCGCCACAATTTTTGCTATCTTGATTTATCTGACACCTACCGCGAACGAGCCAAGTAAATGAATATAGTCAATCACGTCTCATTCTGCTACATAAGAAGTTCTGCGAATGCAGATACAATCAAGCAAACGTGATTGAGTATATTTCCCATGAGAATTTTATTGAATTTATCATATGAAGGAGGAGCAATTAGCTTATGAGTGAATATATCTTACGAACAAAAGATTTATGTAAATCATATAACAATAAATTGGTTGTAGACCATGTCAACATGGAGATAAAGAGGGGTCAAATTTATGGGTTTATCGGCAAAAACGGCGCCGGTAAAACAACCCTAATGCGAATGGTTTGTAATTTGGCTTCTGTAACAAGCGGAAAAATCGAATTGTTTGGAAGCACTGACATTAAAGAAATTCAAAAATGGAGAAAGAAGCTTGGAACAATAATCGAATACCCCTCATTGTTTCTAAATATGACTGCGGAAGAAAATATGGAAACGCAAAGAAGAATCACGGGCAATAGAAACCCGGGTTCGATAAAGGATACACTGAAATTCGTCGGTCTTGGAGAAGTGGGTAATAAAAAAGTTAAAGCATTTTCTTTGGGAATGAAACAAAGGCTCGCTATGGCTTTAGCACTTTTGAATGAGCCTGAATTCTTAGTTCTCGATGAACCCATTAACGGAATGGACCCTACAGGCATTGCCGAAGTTCGGGAAACCTTAAAGCGTCTTTCAACCGAAAAAAATATTACAATCTTGATTTCAAGCCATATTTTAGCAGAGCTTAACCTTCTGGCGACTCATTATGGAATTATAAATAACGGGAAATTAATAAGGCAAATTTCCTCAGAAGACCTTAAAAACGCTTGTAAGCAGTATTTAAGGATTGATGTTGATGATGTCAATAAAGCCTCAAACATTTTGCGAAACAAATTAAATATCAATTCTTTTAATGTAGTTTCAAATACAGGTATTCAAATTTTTGAATACGAAATCAAACCATCGGTTATTAACCGCGCCTTAGTGTTGGAAGATGTAAGAGTTGATAACATCTCGGTGCAAGGACAAGACTTAGAGAAGTATTTTATTCAATTAGTTGGAGAATAAATAAAAATTATAGGAGTGAATAAAATGATTTCGGCAGAAAATTACAAGTTAAAGAAAGATTTTTCTTTCAAAGTGTTAGCTCTTGTATGTGTACTATTCTTTATAGCCTTAAGCGGAATTATGAAAGCGGTTGCTTCGATGGATTTGGAAGCAGATATCGGATTATCTTTTCAAGGTATAAATTCACTATTTACAATTAATGCCTTCTATCAGACTTTTACGGTTTGCTTAGCAGTTTTTTGTGGAACAAATGTTGTTGCTGAGTTTGATAAGGGTATAATAAAAAATGCGTTATCTGTTGGAACAAAAAAGAGTGTATACTATTTTTCAAAGCTTTATTCTCTAATTGTGCTGTCAATAACAATCATTATTATTTCCGCAGTTGTTTTGTTTGGCACTAATTCACTGTTACAAGGTGTTGGAACAATAGAAACAAGCAATTTTATTTTCAAATCACTCATGTATTTTTTAGTGTATTTCATAAATTTAATTTCTTATGGCGCATTTTTCTTAATGATTTCTTTTTTACTAAGAGGTGTAGGCGGAACAATCAGCATCTGCGTCGTTTATGTCTTTCTTGAATCTTCGATTACTCAGTTGTTACGTGTACTAAACAATGATGTTGTAACAGTAATAGCAAATCACCTACCTCACAGCATAATTTCAGGTATGATGCTTGAAACCGATTGGACAGCGGGTAAATTTTTCTCTAGTATATACGGTGCTGTAATCGTAATTATTGTTACAACAATAATCGGTTTGGTTAATTTTATGAAAAGAGATATAAAGTAAATGCGTAAGAAACAATATAAAAATATAAAGAAAGGAACTCCACATGAAAGAAATTTTATCAGTTTCAAATCTAAGCAAAACTTTTAAACTATCAAAAAAGCAACAGAAATTAAGGAACTTAAACAAAGCTGTAATTACAGCCACTGACAACGTCAGCTTTAAATCGTATGAAGGAGAAGTTTTCGGATTGCTGGGCCCTAATGGCGCAGGCAAGACAACAGTAATGCGTATGCTTGCTACGCTTATCAACCCCGATTCCGGTGACGCGCAAGTAGGCGGATTTAGCATAGTAAATCAACCGCAAAATGTACGCCAAAATATAGGCTTTCTTACAAATGAGCTAAAGCTTGACGATTATTTTACCCCGAATTATCTTTATGATTTCTTTTCGGAAATGCACGGAATACCTAAGGATAAATCGATGGAACGAAAAAATATGCTGTTTAAGAAATTCGGTATAGATAAATTCGCAGAAGTAAAAGTGGCTAATCTTTCATTAGGAATGAAACAGAAAATTTCCCTTGTCATTTCTATCGTTCACGACCCGAATATTATTATTTTCGATGAGCCGAC
>CAYXWM010000090.1:0-6791 GCA_964468805.1 uncultured Defluviitaleaceae bacterium | reverse complement strand
TTTAAATGGAATTAGTATTAGGTGTAGTATTAATGGTGATGTTTGGGTTTTTCCTCATGGGCGTTACTCTTGAAATGCGCTATAAGCGGGGTAAGTATCATTACAACCAAACCGGCGGCAAGACCGTTATTGTACAGGTTTAGGCCACCGTGTAAGGGAGCCAAGTTCATTACCACGTTTACATGAAGGTAGCCGGCTATAAGCCCGTAAAATATGCCGTAAGTTCCGGCTATGGGTGCAAGGCCGGTGCCGAAAAGTATAGCCAAGATTGTGGCTTCCCAATAGGTGCCGTAAGTGTTGAGAAAACCGCCTATAATGGCGCCTGCCATAACCGGGGCGGAGTTTCTCATGTGTTTGCCGAAAGCACCGAAGCCAACGTTGCTGAAAATACCGCCTATGGTCGGGCCGTTGATATTAAAGCCCAGAACTAGGACAATAAATGTGGAAAACAATCCCAGAACACCCATGTTTATATAGGCGCATTCTTTGTACATAAAATAGTAATCCGAAATTAACCTGCCGGATTGTTTATGCAAATCTTTTAGGTTCTGCAATTTGTTTTCTCCGCAGAATAGGCCTACGATAATAAGAAAAACAAAAATTATAACCAATAATATTACCAGAGCAATATCGCTGGTTCGGTTCCAAAACAGCACGGGTTCTATTTTTATTCCTATACCGGACAGGAGAGACATTAAAAACATACCTATAAGCCCGGCGGAGAACCCCACGTTGTAGAGGTTGTAGCCACGGTTAAATGTCATACAATAGGCGGAGATGGGTGGCATAATAAAACCGATGATTACACCTATTAATGCACCGAACAAGAAGGCGAAAGGCTGGGGAATATTTGTTCCGAAGGCAAGGTAACTTACAGACGGAGCCAGAGATGTAGCCAAAAGTGTAACCAGTGAGTAATGCAGGAACGGTTCTTTTTGTACCTTGGCATATAACCAACCACCAAAGATTATGGGCCAAATATTGGCTATGTTTTTTCCGAAGAATGAGAACCCGGCCACCATCCAAAGTGCCATTATCAATGAACCGTTGCAGCGTACTTTGTTTAACTTTAAAATCAAAATGCTGATCATTACAGACACAGATGCATTGATTAAAGTTGCACCTATGCCGGCAATTTCAATGTAATCGGTGATAAGTATATCTTTGGAAAGAATAATGGTTTTCAGACCGTTAAAAATCTCCTCTACCGGGCTGATAATGAAAGCGAAAATACAGGTGAAACTGAAAATACACATTAAAACACAGTACGGCTGTTTAAAAAAACTTACCGGTTTAGACAAGGGTAACTCTCCTTAACTACTTAGCTATCCCGGATAGGCGGGATAGGTAAAAATATTGTTCAGAAAAATAATATATTATAAAGCCTTGAGGGATGTTATCCGGATAGAACGCTTCTTTCAAACTACCACAAAAGCGGCTTTAATATTTAATGTGTGATAAAAAGCAAAAAAAATCACAAACTATTGCCCTATATTATAACACAAGACAATAATTTGTGATATTAAAAATTATAATGTTCTTTCAGCAGCCATCAATACATATTTTGCCAGTATGGAAGTAGTAACAGTACCTACACCACCGGGAACGGGAGTGATTTGAGAAGCAAGGGGTTCAACTTGTTCAAAATCAACGTCGCCGCAAAGGTTGCCGTTTTCGTCAAGGTTGATACCTACGTCGATAACGATGCAATCTTTTCTGACGTGTTCAGCCTTAATCATTTTTGCAGCACCTGCACAAGCGATTAAGATGTCAGCAGCTTGACATTCTTTGGGAAGGTCAACTGTTCTGGTGTGGCAGATAGTGATGGTGGCGTGTTCTTTGAGCAATAACATAGCCAAAGGTTTGCCTACTACCATGCTACGACCAACAACAACAACTTTTTTGCCTTTCAACGGGATTTGGAAGTGTTTCAACATTTCCATAACCGCTGTAGGAGTACAGGGAGCATAACCGGTTTCGTCGCCTGCGAAAACTTTAGCGATATTTTCGGAAGTCATACCGTCCATATCTTTAGCAGGGTCAAAAATTTGTTTGATGCGTTCTTCGTCTATATGTTTGGGCATAGGTCTGAATAACAGAATGCCGTGAACAGAAGCGTCTTTGTTGATTTTTTCAAACTCTGCTTCGAAGTCTTCTTTAGCGATGTCTTCTTTGAAGGAGAAAGTTTGCACTTTGATTCCCATGCCGTCAAAACGTTTGATAGCGCCTTTTTCGTAGGACAAGTCGTCCGGTCTTTCGCCGATACGAACGATACCTACGCAGGGAGTAACACCTTTTTCGATAAGTTCTTTGTTTTTGGCAATTAAAGCATCTTTCATGCCGTTAACAACTTCCATACCCTTGAGTAATTGAGCCATGTAAACCTCCGAATTTATAAATATTCGTTGCGTAAATTATTTAATGCGTTTTTCAACTTCTGCGTAAACAACGTCTGCACGTTTGCAGCCGTCAGCCAGCATTTGTTCAACTTTAGCGTTGATGCCGTCAGCATAAGCTTTGTCTTTCATGATTTTAGTGTTGATGAATACGTTTAAGCTGGCTCCCATAAGAGCGGCTTTAACCAATTGAACGCCAACGCCTACATCGCTGATAGCGATAGCTGTGCCTTTTTCGCAGAAAGCTTCATGGAGAGTGATACATTCCATGGATTTTTCCATGATTTCAACCGGAACGGAGCAAGCAACTTTAAGTACTTCTTCCATAACGCGGTCTTTTTCGGCTTGTTGTTCGGGAGTATCTTTGGGCAAACCGTAAGCTTTTGCAAGAGGCTCGAAAACTTCAGCATCTTTGGCAACGAGAGCCAACAATTCTTCTTGCAAAGCGGTAGCTTTTTTCAATAATTCAATAATATCGTCTTGAACGTGAGCGTATTTTTTCTTACCTAAAGTAAGGTTACCAACCATGCTGCCCAGAGCCATGCCCAATGCACCTACTAAAGCAGACGCACCGCCACCGCCGGGAACCGGTTCTTTTGAAGCAAGAATTTCAACAAATTCAGCACAAGTTTTATTAACCATGAGACACCGTCCTCAGTTCATTGTAAAAATAGAATTGCAGCTTACATTATAAAAGCGGCTGACTGCACAGAATATGTAGACTAATCAACCGAAAGAACTTTACAGTAATTTCTCCTACTAAATTACAAGACCAAAGTCTTAGTAATCTAAACCAACTTGAATTAATTCCGTCTGCAAGGCTGTTGCAAACGGAATTATTTAAGGAAGACTGACCGAATCGGCCTACCTTATAATCGGATAGAATAAGTCTGTGGTCTTGTAAAATGTCGGAAAATCTATGTATAAAATTTTATGATACTTGATTTGCTAACAAGCGTATTTCTTAGAACAAGCCGGAGATAACGCCTTCGTTGGTAACGTCGATTTTTTCAGCTGACGGAACTTTGGGAAGACCGGGCATAGTCATGATTTCGCCTGTCAAGGCAACGATAAAGCCTGCACCTGCGGAAACTTTAATACCTCTAACGGTAATTCTGAAGTTTCTGGGAGCGCCGAGTTTCTTTTGGTCGTCGGAGAAGGAGTATTGGGTTTTAGCCATACAAATCGGAATATTGTTGTATCCCAATTCTTCAAGACGAGCGATTTCTTTAGCGGCTGCAGGAGCAAAGTCTACGCCGTCAGCACGGTAAATTTTGGTAGCGATGGTTTCGATTTTTTCTTTGATAGGCATATCATCGGGATAAAGAACTTTGAAGTTGTTTTCGCCTTCTTCGATAAGACGAAGAACTTCTTTACCAAGTTCTGCACCGCCTTCGCCGCCGGCAGCCCATACTCTGGACAAGGCAACGTTAACGCCCAGTTCGTTACATTTAGCTTTAACCAAGTCAAGCTCAGCTTGAGTATCGGTGGGGAATTCGTTGATAGCAACAACAGCCGGTAAACCGAAGTTTTTGGTGATGTTTTCAACGTGTTGAAGCAAGTTGGGAAGACCTTTTTCAAGAGCGTCAAGGTTTTCGTTGTTAAGGTCAGCTTTTGCAACGCCGCCGTGATGTTTAAGAGCACGAACGGTAGCTACGATAACGCAAGCAGAAGGTTTAAGTCCTGCCATACGGCATTTAATATCAAGGAATTTTTCAGCGCCGAGGTCAGCACCGAAGCCGCCTTCTGTAACAACGTAATCAGCTAATTTTAACGCCATTCTGGTAGCCATGATGGAGTTACAGCCGTGAGCGATGTTAGCGAAAGGACCGCCGTGGATGAAAGAAGGAGTACCTTCCAAAGTTTGAACAAGGTTGGGTTTAAGAGCGTCTTTCAACAATGCAGCCATGGAACCTTGAGCGTTGATTTGGCCTGCGGTTACAGGTTGGTTGTCTCTTGTGTAACCGATAACGATTCTTTTAAGTTTTTCTTTCAAATCGTCGATGTCTTTGGACAAGCAAAGGATAGCCATGATTTCGGAAGCAACAGTAATGTCGAAACCGTCTTCACGGGGTGAGCCGTTAGCTTTTCCGTTAAGGCCGTTTACGATGAAACGAAGTTGACGGTCATTCATGTCAACGCAGCGTTTCCAAGTGATTCTTCTGGGGTCGATGTTTAAAGCATTGCCATGATACATATGGTTGTCAATCATAGCTGCCAATAAGTTGTTGGCTGCGCCGATTGCATGGAAGTCGCCTGTAAAGTGAAGGTTGATGTCTTCCATGGGAACAACTTGAGCATAGCCGCCGCCTGCTGCGCCGCCTTTAACGCCGAATACCGGTCCTAAAGAAGGTTCTCTTAAAGCAAGCATAGTCTTTTTGCCCAATTTGGAAAGAGCGTCTGCCAAACCGGTGGAAGTAGTGGTTTTACCTTCGCCTGCGGGTGTAGGAGAAATAGCGGTAACAAGGATAAGTTTTCCGTCCGGTTTATCTTTCATGTCTTGAAGAATGTTATAATCAATTTTAGCTTTGTACTTGCCGTAATGTTCCATGTGGTCAAGTGTTAAGCCAACTTTTGCTCCGATTTGTTCGATAGGAGTCATGACGCACTCTTGAGCAATTTCGATATCGCTTTTAAAAGACATAATAAAACACCTTCCTTATTATAATTAACTCAGCATGGGCTGAGCTGTTTTCATATGGGTGAAAACTGATAGATTTGGCACAATTTAAATGTTTGTCATTAGTTTAACAAATATTTTTTCCATTGTCAAGCTTATAGTGACATAAAAATTGTGAAAAATTCATAGGTGCTTTATTAATTCGGCAATAAATCTATGGGAAAACTATACATTTTGCATATAAGCCGGGTATTAACCCAAGGTCAACCGGCTACCGAATTAATTAAGGATATTTTTGTCAGAAGGGGTACCCAAAAAGATTGGGTACCCTTTAGTTTTGTTGAGGTTTTGGATTGTGCCTTAACCACACAAAACAGGTTCGATTTTAATATTCGTTGGGCATTGCATCCAGTTCTGCCATGGAGAATACAGGACCGTCGATGCAAACGTATTGATGACCGATATTACATTTACCGCATTTGCCGATACCACAAGTCATACGCATTTCGAGAGTTGTGATAATTTTGTCTTTGGGTAAGCCCATTTCAACAAGTTTTTGGTTAACAAACTTAATCATGATAGGCGGTCCGCAAAGAACGGCAACGGTTTTGTTAATGTCGATATCCATTTCGGCAACCAAGTTATGCGGGAAGCCAACACGTTCGTTCCAGCCGGGTTCGGGATTATCGATGGTCATGGTAACGGAGGTGTTTTTAAGCTTACGCCATTCTTTGTATTGGTCGAAGTAGATAAAGTCTTTGCTGCTTCTGGCAGCGATAAGCAATTGGATTTTGCCAACTTTATCTCTGTTGGATTTATCGAATATGTAAGTGATTAAGGGACGAAGCGGAGCAAGTCCCAAACCGCCGGCAATGTAAACTATGTCATTGCCTTCCAGTTTATCTATAGGGAAAGTATTGCCGAAAGGTCCACGGATCCAGGCTTCGTCGCCTACTTTTAAAGCATGGATAGCGTCTGTCAGCATACCGGTACGTTTAATGCTGAGTTGGATAGTGTCTTTTTCCAATGGATTGGAGGCAAAACCGAAGGGTGCTTCGCCGATGCCGGGGATAGAAAATTCAATAAATTGCCCGGGCATAAAATCCATTTTGTAACCGTCTACGAATTGTAACGTATAGGTTTTAATGTCCAGCTCAGAAGTTGTTTCCTGAACTATATCAAGAATTTTTACCTTGAGAGGCAGATATGGATTTGCATTCACGACAATTCCTCCATTATCCCTGAAACTATTTGGTTAATGTTCATGCCGGTGGGGCAGCTTCTTATGCAGCGGCCGCAACCTGTGCAGGCAACGTAACCAAAATTCTTTTTGACATACACATATTTATGCAACACTCTTTGACGGTATCTTTCAGTCTTAGATTCACGTGGGTTGTGGCCGGAGGCGTGCAAGGTGAATTTGGGGAACATACAAGAATCCCAATTACGGTATCTGCAAATGTCGCCGTTATCGTCCACATCTTTGAAACCAAAGCAGTGGCAAGTGGGGCAGATAAATGTACACATACCGCAACCTTGACAAACTTCGGTCTTTTCTTCCCAGTTGATCTTGTCAAAAAGTTCCAGTTCATTTTCATGTTTGCTTATATCCAAGGTATTTTGGGTATTTGCTTCACGATCAGGGTTGGTGAAGTCTGCAAGACCGTCTATATATTTGCCAAGCTCTGCTTTGCCTTTGTCGGAAACATAGATAACTTCATAAGCGTCATCTTTGTTTTCAAGGAAAAGGTCGCATTGGTCGGAGAAAGTCATGT
>CAYXWM010000089.1:0-7176 GCA_964468805.1 uncultured Defluviitaleaceae bacterium | reverse complement strand
GGTGATAAATATGAAAAAATATATTCTTATTATACCTTTAATCATACTTAGTATAACAACCGGCTGTTCCTCCAATGCAAAAAATATGGCATCTGCCGCCTGTTGCGGTACGGAAGTAGTGGCTTATGCCGCAGAACCAAGTATTTTACCCGTAGATATTTCGCTTGCCGGCGAAAAGCTGGCGGAATATACCACCGGTTTTGACACACCCAAGTCTGCCAGAGGTAAAAATATAAAACGGGCAGCAGAAGCTATAAACAACAAAGTATTACAGCCCGGTGAAGTTTTCTCCTTTAACGATACCGTAGGTCCCACTAACAAAAAGAACGGTTTTCACCTTGCTCGTATATTTGTAAACGGCAAGGATTCCAAAGGTTACGGCGGCGGTGTATGCCAAGTAAGCAGTACGCTGTTTAATGCCATAGAAAAGCTTGGGCTTCAAATCACCGAGCGTCATAACCATTCAAAAGAAGTATTCTATGTACCCAAAGGAAAAGACGCAGCAACATCCCATGGCACCATAGATTTTAAGTTCAAAAACACCCTTCAATTCCCTATTAAAATCAATTCCTTTACCAAAGAAAACAAAGTAACGGTAGAAGTCTTAAAAGCATAAAAACTGTTGTATTGAAAGTTAGCATGGAAAAGGGATTGGTAACTAATATTGATTCCATTTTAAACAGAGGACAAAAATAATTGATTTTTCCAACGGTTCAAGGAAAACGATTATTTTTGTTCTTCATCTTAAATGGAATTAGTAAAAAATAGTTTCCAATCCCTATTTTGAATTATACCCTGTTTCTTGTAGGTAACAATCTTTTTAATTTTTCCAACATATCCCGACCGTGCTTAACTTTAAATAAACACACCGCAATAAAATACACCGCTATACCCACAAGTACCGGTAATCCCAATTCCAAGACTCTTGATGGTAAGCTGTTATTTACAAAAGGCTGAATAAGGTATTGCATCAGCGTAACAAACAAAAACATAATTGCCGCCGAAACCGTGCATTTTATTATATGCTTCAAAAGTTGACAGTTCAAACTGCCTATTTTTTTGTACATAAAAATAATCAGAATACTTACCCCAAGGGAACTTGATAAGGAAAAGGCAAGAGGTAAGGCGAAAACTCCGCAAACATTCAGCAAGGAAAGACTGAACACTATATTGGAAACCATAATCAAAAGACCCACAAAACCGGAAACTTTGGCGTTTTTCTGAGCATAAAAGGCTCTGTCGAAAACTTCCTTTAACCCCAATGCCCATATTCCCAAGGCATATAATGCCAGCATATTCCCGGAAAGTAAGATGTCATCCCAGGTAACTTCGCCCCAGCGGCTGATTAAGTTGAACAGGCTGTATCTTACGGCAATAAACCCAAAGGTAGCCGGAATAAGCAGAAACAGCAAGCCGGAAATAATTTCGGAAAGAGACTTTTTAAATTCGTCTATATTATTCAATGCCCAATGAACGGTCAAACGAGGGTAATAAACCGCCGTAGCGGAGTAAACTATGGTAAGCACCGATGTAATAAGCAAACCCTGCACGTTCACCATCAGGGTTACCACGTTAAAGTCCGATGCCACCGTCACATTGTATAAAGTATTAATCTGATAAGCACTTACACCCAATAAAACCGGTGCTATCAATTTTGAGCAACTGCGAATCTCCGGACTTTTTAAATTAAAGGACGGTTTATAACGATACCCCGTTTTTAAAACAGCCGGTAGGAGTATCAAGGATTGAGCACAGAGACCAACTAGGGTGGCTATAAGCAAACCGTCTACACCCAAGCGTTTTCCGAAGAATATCATGTAAATCATGGTAGTTAGACTGGTGGGAATGGATACAGCGGCAACAAGCTTAAATTTCCCGTGGGATTGTAAAATTCCTTGGAAAATAAAGCAAAGCCCATGAAAAAACATGACCGGCATAAGTATTCTTGTTGCATAGACGGCATAGTCAAATTGGGCAGGTACTTTACCGTAAGCCGAAAAGCTTACTATAAAAGGAGCTATAAGCATTCCTATGCCCACCAGACCTATTAAAAAGGTGCCTGAAACGGTAAGTATATCGTCCAGAAAGGATTTTGCCTTACTTTTATCCTCTTTAGCCAACAGTCCCGAATAGACCGGTATAACCACCGTGGTTAATAGGGTTCCTATACAGGTAAAAATAACGTTGGGCAAGTTAAGGGCATAGGAATATATATTTAACGATATATCCTTTGCACCGTAGACAGGCATATACATTTGATAACTGACCAAAGTCAAGATTCTGGCAACCAGAGAAATAACCGTAACCCAAATTACCGTTTTGGAGGTGTTTTTTGTTTCCATAGCTTAATTCGCCTTTCAATAGACGTTGTAATATAAAATAGTTTTGCTTTTACAAAGGATAATACCTTGAGAGAGAAAACCTTATAAAAAAGTTTGTATCAAATTACTTCTATAAAGTCAAATGAGGAAACTAAGTTTCCTCATAAAGTAATAACTGTATGTGCAAGAAAAACTGCAAAGTAACGGAATTAATTTATTGCTTGAAAATCGTAGGCAATATTGCTTCCGTTAATTCTGAATCTGAGGATTTTCGGGTCATGTTTAATGCCGCTAATGTTTATGTAACGAATACCGTCTCGGACGTTTAAGGTATTTTGGGCGGCATCTGTGGAGATAACAAAGATGTTTTTATTTATCTCTGTAAGGGCATCTTGGAGCAACTCGTATTCCTTGGTTTGAGCGTATCTGATGGGGCTTAAATCGGTCATAATCAGTACATGCTCGGCGTTGCTCTCCTTAATATCCTTTAACAAACTTGCCCATTGGGCAGGGTTTGTAGCTACTATACCGCCTTTACCGGCCGCTACGTTGATTAAGGCAACGTTATCTTGCTTCGTATAGGAATAACTGCCGTTCCAAAGGAGAGATTTTGTTCCTATGCTTATTTCATTGGAAACACCCGCAACAACAGCCAGTGAGGTGTTTTGTTGCAAACGTTGGAGTATTTTTTGTTGCAAAGGAAGTTGTACTTCCTCTGCTTTAATGTTACCTACTATGGTAATGTCAAAGCCTTGACCTTTTTCGGGTAGAGTTGTTTTAAATGGGTCTGCAAAGGTTGAGGATTTGGGGACAGCGACGGTTTGATTGGTGCCGGCAACATCACCCTGTAAATCGTCAAACACCAAAGTTCCCGATTTTGCGGGAGTTCCGGCAAGGCTTGCTACATAAATTCTATCCAAAGCAACAGGATATTGTACGTCTGCCGGCAAACTGACGGAAACCTGCTTCCAATTGCTCCAGTTAACTTCTCTTGCCAAATCCAAAGTAATATCTTTTTTGTTGGCGTCGATAAGTTTGGCACGCAACCAACTGTTTGAATTATCGCCATATACCCAAAGACTTAAACGTGAGGGATTTCCGGCTAGGGTATAAGGAGTTGCAAAAGCCGCATAAGCCGCTTGAGTGGATTCCGAAACGCCAAACTGATATTTCAGTTCCAAAGCTTTACTTCCCTCTTTAACGGTTTGTGAAGTGTATTCGGCTTTGCCTTGTACACCTTCCGGGAAGCCCAGGAATTTAACGGGCAAGTTTCCGTCCAAGTTATTAATTTGCTTGGTTTGAGAACCTATGCTTACATCTATGTAGTATACCACGTCGCCCGAATAGGCTTTTATGTAACCGGCACCCAATTGGTCGGCAACGAAGCTGTTACCTTCCATATGTCCCAAGCCCGCCGGTGAGATTTCGTAACTTATGCCGCTATATATGTAAGCTTTTTCACCCTTGTCACTGATGCCGTTAAAACTTAAATCGGTTTTTACGCCTACTCCGGTTTTGACGGAAGAAACGTTGGGAGTCAAAGCTGCAAGTTTCATGGAGGTTATTTGAGTGCTTGCATTAAATCCGGAGTAACTTGCGGTAAAATCAATTTTTCCGGGTATGGACGGATAGAACATACCGTTACTGAATTTACCGTTTTGGTCAGAAAAAGCAACCGCAAATTGATCTTGAGGTACAGCAACCTTGTTGTAGTAATCGTCAGCACCTATAATTTCTACGGGTACGCCCGTATTGTTGAAAACCTTGTTGCTTCGGGGTTTGAGAATTATCTGGGATAACTGTCCGGTCGGGGACTCTTTATATATACCCAAGGCATTTAAAATACGACGTTCTCCGCCTTGAGGAGCGTTTACCAAGGTAGGTTGTGATGCTTCCGGAGTTCTTATTCCCATGGCACTGGAGCCGCCGCCGTCAAAGTGCATGGCGTTGTAAGCACCGTATTTCAGTAAAAGTTGACCGATTTCATCATGAGTTGCGCCTACGGAATGAGTACGTCCGTCTACAACCATTAAAATCAATTGTGTGCCGTCTTTATTATAGCCTACGGCTGTACGGGGTTGACGACCGGAAGGTACAAAACCGGTGTCTGCCACAACCGCACCGTCTTTTAATATACGTCCGGCACCGCCTATGGCAGTCTGCAATTCATTGTGGTTAACGTTTGCTGTTATGGAAAGCTCGGCTTGATGACCGGGAGCAATGTTGGGAAAATGTGCATCCGCCGCTTTGGTGTTCATAAGTACCAAATATCCGTCAGCCGGTACTTCTACAGTGGTTCCTCTTACCGTTTCCGTAACCTTACCGTTTTGTACAACTATCTTGGCAAGACCGGGAAACTTGGTATCCAAAGAACTTGTATTTTTCATGGCTATGTTATTAACCACCACCGGAAAGGACATATCCGATACTTCGTTATAAGCCGCTATATGTATGTTGTATCCGTTGAATTTTGTGTTTATGTCGAATTTAACATAATCGATAAAGGGGTTGGAATTCTTGTCCAACATAAAAGTTCCGTAATAAGGGCTAGACATATTGTTGGCTATATCGGCGGAAATCAGTTCTCCGTCAATAATAAGAGAACCTACAGGATTGGAATGGGTGCCTGCCATATCGAAAAAGTCACCGTTTACCCCTGCAATGGCACCGTTAGAAACCAACAGCTTTGATAAAGTTTCTTTTAATCCGTAGCTTGAATTTGAAATTGTGGGTTTTACTTTTATGTAAGGGTCTTTCAGCGGTACTTTCAGTACGAATATGTCCAGCAAACCTTTATCTGTTACTGTTCTTGCAGATTCGTAGGTCATGTTCTTTGAAATGTTTTCTGTTTTAACCTTTTCATAATATGTAGCCGCAAACACGTTTTGTACAGAAGTACATAGGAGTACAAAAACAATAAAAAGCTTTAGCAAGGCTTTCATGTATACACCTTCTCTTTTGTAATTGTGGGTAGACATCTTTCTAAGGGAATACATCGGATAGGAAAGATGTGGATTTAAAAATTATAGGGAAAGAATTATCTCTCCCTATTAAATAATAAAACATTAAATTATTTGTAAGTTTATTGTTCTTAATGTTAAAAAGTTTAATTGGTCTTATCATAACCTCCTTTAATTAAAAACCATGCATCGTTGCTTGTTACATAAACGCCTCTGCCGTCATATCTGGGAACAATCAAAAGATTGTTTGCCTTAACTTCGGCACCGTTTAACAGGTCGCTTCCGGAAGATACATTAACAACACCGTTGCTTTCGGGGCAAAGTGCTGTTGCTTTTCCGCTTCTTAGAATTATTTCCGTGCCTTCGTGACCGATAATGGTTTGTCCTTTGGTTGCATTTACCGGAACATAAGCTTCTACAGAGGTTTTGCTCAATTCGCTTTTAACCTCGGAAATTATTCTGTCCATATCTATAGACGACCCCCCGGTAGCATTTGTTCCCGAAGCTATTTTTATCGCATCGGCAACAAGGTTATCTACATAACTTTTAGAAACCAACGGGTCTTGTTCAGCGCCCGGCGAAGGAGGGTTGGCAAAAACTGTGCTGATAAAAACCAAAGCAATAGCGGCAACAGCAATAACTAAATAGGTGTATTTTTTCTTAAACATTGAATTCCTCCTTAAAATTGTCCTGTTGTTCCTTAAACAGGAAATTATAATCCCTCAAATTATACAAAAATGCGGAGACAGAATCTTCCGCAAGTTATAATATATACTGATTCCATTTTAAACATAGGAATTAGTATAATTATGAAAATTATTCGGTTACTCGACTTATATCTGCACCCAAACCGGCAAGTTTAAGCTCTATAGTCTCATAGCCTCTGTCTATATATTTTACGTTTCCTATGGTGGTGGTTCCTTCTGCCGCCAGGCCGGCTATAACCAAAGCCGCTCCCGCTCGAAGGTCGGTAGCAAAAACTTCCGAACCGGTCAGATTGCAGTCGCCTTCAATCATTGCAACTCTGCCTTCTACAACTATATTGCAACCAAGCCTTGCAAGTTCACAAATATATTGAAAGCGATTTTCCCAAACCGTTTCCGTAATCATACCCGGTCCCTTAGCAACACAAAGCAGAGCAGCCATTTGCGGTTGCAAGTCCGTAGGGAAACCCGGATATGTCATGGTTTTAACATGGACATTGTGAAGATTCTCCGTGCCCACCACACGAATAAAGTCGTCGCCTTCGTAAATCTTACAGCCCATTTCGCTTAACTTAGCGGAGAGCGAATCCATATGTTTCGGTATAAGATTGTTTACGGTAACATCACCGCCGGTTATAGCTGAAGCTATCATGTATGTACCGGCCTCTATTTGGTCGGGTATAATGGTATATTCGCAACCGTGCAGTTTTTCAACGCCTTTTATTCGTATAACTTCCGTTCCGGCACCTTTGATTTTTGCACCCATCATATTGAGGAAGTTTGCTGTATCGACAATATGGGGCTCTTTTGCGGCATTTTCTATAATGGTAGTACCCTCTGCCAAAACGGCGGCCAACATTATATTAATGGTAGATCCCACAGATACAACATCAAGGTAAATATGTGTACCCACCAACTTTTCCGCATTAACCTTTACAGTGCCGTGTTCTATGGTAACCTTTGCTCCCAAGGCTTCGAAACCTTTTATATGCTGATCAATGGGTCTGGAGCCGAAGTTACAGCCGCCCGGCAAGGGTACTTCCGCTTTTTTAAAGCGGGTAAGCAATGCTCCCAAAAGATAATAGGAGGCACGGATTTTTTTTACTCCTTCATAGGTAACACGGTGATCGCTAATGTTCCTTGCATCTATCTTCAAGGTGTGGGAGTCTATAAATTCACATACCGCTCCCA
>CAYXWM010000088.1:0-7222 GCA_964468805.1 uncultured Defluviitaleaceae bacterium | reverse complement strand
CATTCGCAACACTTGCCCCTACGACTGCAGTTGTAAGTACAGGGGCATTTCGCTTGGTTTTCGCAGGACATAGTTTTACCTTCTATTCGTTTTTATTATTAATAAAACCGCTGTATTAGCTCAACTTCTTTGTATAAATAGCCGTGTAAGTCAGTATTCCGTTTATACGCTCGGATTTCATAAGGTCTATTTGATTAATGGGTATATCCTGTTTTAGCTTACCGGAAATGTGAGTTTTGTCAACATCACCTTTGGTTTTTACTCCTCTTGCCAGGGTTAAATGGGGCTTAAATTTTCGCTCTTCGGGCACAAATCCGCATTCGGAAAGTTTTAGGCTAAGTTCCTTGTATAATTGTTCCAATTGAGGATTGAGTTCCGATCCCAACCACCAAAGGTCACCGTTGTCTCTCTTGAACTTTCCCAAATCCTTAAATCCCAGGGTAAGCCCCGGACTTTTTACTCGGTTCATAGCCTGTTTTACCTGCCCCAACTTTTCCCCGGAAACTTCGCCAAGAAACACCAAAGTTAAATGCAGGTTTTCCCTTCTCGTAAAATTTCCGGATAAGGAGCATGACTTCAATCCGTTTTGTATTTCAGTTAAACCTTCTTTTATCTCATCATCAAAATTTACAGCAATAAACAATCTCACAACGATCAGTCCTTTGGATAGTTTATATTTATTATAACAAAATTTATCTGTTTTAACATCCTTGAAAAGCAAGCTGTTTTTTAGTATACTAAAGCAAAACCAAAGGGGGTTGAGTTTTGGTGAGGGTAAATGAAGCTGCGAAAGCCTTGGGATTAACCGTATATAATGAAGGGACCGACCGGGAAATAACAACCGGCTACTGCTGTGACCTCCTTAGTTGGGCATTATCTCATGCAAAGGAAGACTCCGCGTGGATTACGGTGATGAACCATGAAAACGTGGCGGCTGTAGCCCTTTTGGCAGGAGTTGCTTGCGTTATTATCTCTGATGGCATAGTGCCTACGGAAAGTTTGCTTTCGGGTAGCAAAAGAGCAGGTTTGACGTTGCTGGGAAGTTCCCGGGATTCTTTTTCCTTGGCTGTTGAAATAAGCAAACTTTTAGGTTAAGAGGTGTATTTATGCATGAAATTTCCCTTCACATACTCGACTTGGTTCAAAACAGTATAAAAGCTCAAGCTACCCTTGTAGAAATCATTATTTCTGTAGACACCAACCGTTCTCAAATGCTAATTGAAATAAAAGACAACGGCATAGGCATGACACCCGACATCCTTAATAAAATATGCGACCCCTTTTTCAGCACAAGAACAACCCGAACTATTGGCTTGGGAGTACCCTTGTTTAAAATGGTCTGCGAAATGACCGGGGGTAGTTTTGGTATAAAGTCTAAACCCGGAGCAGGTACAATCGTCACCGCTTTGCTGAACACGGCACATATAGATTGCCTGCCCTTGGGTGACATAGAAGAAAGCATCTTTGTTTTGGTTACAACAACCGGTAATGTTGATTTTATTTACAGAATAAATTACAACAGCCAAAGCTATATCTTTGAAACCGAAGAAATCAAAAAAATTCTAGGGGATATTTCATTAACAGAGCCTTTGGTTTCCCAATATATCAGAAATTCTTTAAAGAAGAATTCTCCGTTGCAAAGGGATTGCTTTATTGCTTTATTGCTTTAATTTGACATAATATTGTGCAATATTATGTACTTTAAAATTAATATGTTGTTATCGGTCGTGAGTATGCATAAATATCAGGTTTAATTACACCGGTGTTCCAACGTAATTAACAATGCTATATAACCAATAAGGTAATATTTAATAAAATATGCTACATAAAGATAAGGTCGAATTTTTAACTTTATATTGCTAAATTGTAATATATATATTAAAATGAATCGTGGCAAAAGTAATTTTGCCCTTAAGTATTCCGATAGTAATATCGGTACATAATCTGCTTTAGCTTGCAGATGAAAAATAGGAGGTAACTATGAGAAATATTTTGCTTGTTGTATGTATGGCATGGGTACTTACAGCCTGTAGTGCACCTGCCACAGACACACCTTCACCGGCAGTTTCACCGTCTCCAACCCAATCCGCAGACGCTTCCGCACCCACACCGGACGCTACCCCGGCAACACCGAACCAAACCGAAGGTAAAACAATTATAGTCGGACTTGATGATAACTTCCCGCCTATGGGTTTCAGAGACGATAACGGCGAAATAGTAGGCTTTGACATTGATTTGGCAAAAGAAGCAGCCGCTCGCATGGGCGTAAACATTGAATTCCAACCTATCGATTGGAAAGCAAAAGAGTTGGAATTAAAAGCTAAAAAAATTGACGTGCTTTGGAACGGCTTGACCATTACCGAGCCTCGTAAAGAAAATATGCTCTTTACCCAAGCTTACCTTAAAAACCGCCAAGTTATAGTGGTTACAGATGCCTCCGGCATTAAAACCAAAGCTGACCTTGCCGGTAAAATTATCGGTCTGCAAAATGACAGCTCTGCTGTTGATGCTGTAGACAAAGACGAAACATTTAAAGCAAGCATCCAAGAACCCGTTAAATACGATAATAACGTTCTTGCTTTCCAAGATTTGGGAATAGGCAGAATCGATGCTGTTGTTGTTGACGAAATCGTAGCAAAATACTACATGACCAACAACACAAATAACTTCGTATTGCTTGAAGAGCACCTTGGCGAAGAAGAATACGGCATTGCTACTCGTCTGGAAGAAACAGAATTAAGAGACCAAATCCAAACAGCATTAAAATCCATGAGTGATGACGGGACCGCAACCAAGATTTCCGAAAAATGGTTCGGCGGAGACATCTTCTTACCCCAACAATAATCCCCAATTAATTCCCGAATTCGTATATCTTAAAGAGCATAGGGAGAAAACGAAACCTGTTTTCTCCCTATATTTCTATTGTACCGTCCTATTTTCCATACCGAATTATTCTGTTTATAACTAAATAAAATAATAAATATTCAAATACAAATATTAAAATCTTTTTAAAGGGAGTTTGAGAAAACTCTTTCTTCAGAAAAAGTTTCCCTCAAGGTCTTATTTTCTTTAATTATCGATTATTGTAAAGGCGATGACAACCATGCTTATACAAATGTTAAACGCTTCGTTTACTACTGTCAGTCTGTTTTTTGTAACCATAGTTTTGTCCGTTCCGCTGGGCATGATACTTATGCTCCTTAAAGTGGGGAAAAGCCGCGTAATTAGATGTTTTGTTACCTACATAGTAAGTTTCTACATTTTGATAATGCGAGGAACGCCCCTTTTGCTCCAATTGTTTTTCTTCTTTTACGGCCTGCCCTACGTGCCTATAATAGGAAAATATTTGGTGTTTGACCGTTTCTTAACCTGCTGTTTGGCGTTCGTGCTGAATTATTCTGCCTATTTTGCGGAAATATTCCGCGGCGGCTTGTTATCCGTAGATAACGGGCAATATGAAGCGGCTAAGGTTTTGGGTCTTAATAAATTCCAAACCTTTATGAAAATAGTTTTACCCCAAATGATACGTATTTCTCTGCCTGCCGTAAGTAACGAGGCCATAGTTTTGGTAAAGGACACCTCTCTGATAACCGCATTGGGTGTGACCGAACTTTTGAGGGTAGCACAAAATATTGTAAACAAAACCACGGATGTAACGGTTTTTGCCGTAGCGGCTGTGTTTTATTTGGTAATGTCCTGGATCTTGACCGTGTTCTTTAAATGGATGGAAAAACGCTTTGCCATTGACTGATAGGAGGTGAGAAGTTGAGTATAGTACAGGTAAGAAATCTCAGTAAAAATTTCGGCGATTTAAAAGTATTGGACAACGTTAGCTTCTCCATGAACAAGGGCGAAGCATTGGCTATAATCGGTCCCTCCGGTTCCGGCAAAAGCACCTTGTTGCGTTGCCTTATAGACCTGGAAAAGGCACAGCAGGGCGACATTATTATAGAAGGAAATTTCCTCTGCCATGACGGTCATTATATTCCCGAACGAAAAATTCCGGAGGTTACCCTGCAAATGGGCATGGTGTTCCAAAACTTTAATCTGTTTCCCCATATGACCGTCCGCAAAAATTTAATGTGTGCTCCTCTGCTCCTCCATAAGACGCCCAAAGAGGAATTGGAAAAAATGTGCGTTGAATTACTTGCCAAAGTCGGTTTGCAGGATAAAATCGACGAAATGCCCGGTAAACTTTCCGGCGGTCAAAAACAGCGAGTTGCCATAGCCCGTGCCCTAATGCTCAACCCGAAAATACTGCTTTTCGATGAGCCTACCTCTGCATTGGATCCCGAACTTACCCAAGAAGTGCTGGAGGTAATCAAGGCACTGGCTAGGGAACACATGACCATGGCAATAGTTACCCATGAAATCGGCTTTGCGAGAGAAGCCGCAGACAGGGTATTATTCATAGATAACGGCAACATAGTAGAAGAAGGAAACGCAAAAGAAGTCATAGACAATCCCCAACACGAACGCACCAAAGCGTTTCTGCAAAAGATATACTGATTCATTTTAAACAGAGGACTTTCAACGGTTCAAGGAAAAAACGAGTGTTTTTGTCCTTTATCTTATATGGAGTTAGTATATATTAATAATTAAACTCCCAACAAAAAAAGGTGTCATAAATCTGACACCTTTTTTTGTTGGTATAATAAATACATATATTGTATTTTATAGCGAGAAAACCTTTCTTGCACTTCGAAAATTTTCTCTAATTATATCCTACACTTCCAACTTCATATCCCCGAACCTTATCCACTGCTTATTACGCATAAACTCCGAAACTAAAAGGGACACTGCAGCCGGTATAATAATATGCACAAAAACAATCATCAGCAGAACTTCGGTGGAGAATCCCATGGCGGAAAATGTACCGAATTGCCCCACCAGTCCCGAAGTGCCCATTCCGGCGCCTTCTTTTATGTTCTGCATACCGAAAACAGCCGTAGAAATAGGCCCGTTAACCATAGAAGCCACGCAGGCGGGAATCCAAATACGTGGGTTTCGGACTATGTTTGGCATTTGCAGCATAGATGTACCCAAACCTTGGGAGAGTACACCGGACAGCTTGTTTTCCCTATAACTTGCAACGGCAAAACCAACCATTTGAGCGGAACAGCCGGCACAGGCGGCTCCTGCCGCAATACCGGAAAGATTAAGCATAATAGACAAAGCGGCACTGGAAATAGGTAAAGTAAGTACTATTCCCATTAAGAGCGATACCAAAATTCCCATAGGAATAGGCAGTAATTCCGTTGCCCACATAATAATACTGCCGGCTCCGGACATAAACCGGCTGATATACGGCCCGATAAACATGGCAACCGCAGAGCCGACTATTATGGTAGTTGCCGGGGTTACGATAATATCGACTTTCGTTTCCTTGGAAACTACTTTGCCAAATTCCGCACCCAAGGCGGCGGCTAAAAAAGCACCGGCAGGACCACCCAATTCATTACCGGCAAACCCCGTTACAACCGAGGAGAACAGTACCAAAGGCGGAGCTTTTAAAGAATAAGCAACGGCAATACCGATTGCCGCTCCTACCATAGACATAGCCTTTACACCCACTGTAGCCAAAAACTCCAAATTGAGCCGTACTCCTATTTCCTTCATCATTAATCCTATAATCAACGAAGAAAACAGACCCAAAGCCATTGATCCCAGTGCATCCACGCCGTAACGCTTCAATGAAAACTCAATATTTTTCCTTTTCAAAAATCCGGACAAAACTAACACTCCTTAGTCTTTATACTGTTTCCATATCTAATGATAGAAATAACTTTGATATAATCCTTTATCATTTAATAAAATCAAAGTTATTCCTATGCTTTTAAATGGAAATAGTATTAATAGGCATATTTGCTAAAACAATCAAGTCAATAAAAATCCGGGTAGAGTGACAGTACAACGATAATAAACTATAGTATACAACAAACTTTACCAAAATAAAATAAAAAAATACTTTTTGCGGCTAATACTAATTCCGGTTTGAACCGGGATTAGTATATTTTAGCGGAGCAAAAAGTATTTGAGTGTTTATTTTCTTTTGTTTTGAAGGAAAATAGGAATCTCAAAAGATAGATCGTCATGTTTTTCACGAAGCGGAATCTGGTCTTTTTCTTTTTCTTCTTGTTGTTCCTGAGCCGGAACGCCCACCGGTTTGTGTTCTCCTGTGGTTTGGGGCAGAGTTGCCTTGGGTCTTGGTTGAGTACGCTCAAATTTGTTGACAGGAGCGGAATACATATCTCCGTCATCCAAGCCTGTGGCTATAACTGTAATAACAACCTCGTCTTTCAAGTCGTCGTTAATGGTGGTACCGAAGATGATTTCCGCGTTTGCATCTATTGCTTGGGTTATGTAAGTAGCGGCTGCGTCTGCCTCGATAAGAGAAAGGTTTGAATCCCCGGCAATACTGATAAGTACAGATTTTGCACCGGTTATGGAAGTTTCCAACAAGGGGCTTTTGATAGCGTATTCCGCAGCAATTTCTGTTTTGTTTTTGCCGCTTGCACGACCCACGCCCATGTGTGCCAAGCCTTTATTTGACATAATTGTATAAACATCGGCAAAGTCAAGATTGATTTGACCGGGTTTCGAAATTAAGTCCGCTATACCTTGAACGCCTTGACGTAATACTTCATCGGCTTTTCTGAAAGAATCAATCATAGAAGTGTCTCTGTCAATAATTTCCAGCAATTTTTGGTTGGGGATAACAACCAGCGTATCAACGTATTTTTTAAGCTCGGTTATACCCATAACAGCATTACGCATACGATGAGTGCCTTCAAAGCGGAAGGGTTTTGTAACAACCGCAACGGTTAAAACGCCAAGCTCTTTTGCAATGGAAGCGATTACCGGTGCAGCACCGGTGCCGGTTCCGCCGCCCATACCGGCGGTAATAAAGAGCATATTCGTACCGGTAAGAAGTTGGATTAATTCGTCCTTGGTTTCTTCGGCTGCTTTTTTGCCGATTTCAGGGTTACCCCCGGCGCCAAGACCTTTTGTGAGCTTGTCTCCAAGCTGGATACGAACGGAGGCAATCGAACGCTCTAACGCCTGGTGATCTGTGTTAACAGAAATAAAATCTATAGATTCTACGCCGTCTTCAATCATCCTGTCGACAGCGTTATTGCCACCCCCACCAACGCCAATAACGGTAATTTTGGCAGTACCAATTTGAGAGCTTGCAATATCGATCAAAATAATTACCTCCTTA
>CAYXWM010000087.1:0-7574 GCA_964468805.1 uncultured Defluviitaleaceae bacterium | reverse complement strand
GAATTTCACGGTTAACTATGGGCACGGTTACGGTTTTACCAACATATTTTGCGTAACGTTCGTCCTCAGGATTAACGGCAACGGCGGTATCACCCAACATGGTTTCCGGTCTGGTAGTTGCAAACGCAATAAATTCGTTTGTGCCGGTTATGGGATATTTAAAGTGCCAGAAGTTGCCCTGTAAATCCTCGTGGTTTACTTCCGCATCGGAAATAGTTGTTTTGCAATGAGGGCACCAGTTAATCAGTTTTTCTCCTCTGTAAATATGCCCTTTGTCGTATTGTCTGATGAAAACTTCAAGAACCGCTTCCGAAAGACCTTCATCCAAGGTAAAGCGTTCTCTTTCCCAGTCACATGAACAGCCAAGTTTCTTTAACTGTTGCAAAATTCTGTTGCCGTATTCGTCTTTCCATTGCCATGCACGTTCCAAAAATGCCTCTCTGCCTATATCTTTCTTGGTCAAACCTTCTTGAGCCATTTTTTCAACGATCTTCATTTCCGTTGAAATACTGGCGTGGTCGGTTCCGGGCATCCAAAGAGCATTGTAGCCTTGCATACGTTTGGTTCGTATTAATATATCTTGAATGGTATTGTCAAGGGCATGTCCCATGTGTAATTGTCCGGTTATGTTTGGCGGCGGAATAACGATGGTATAGGGTTCTTTGGTTTCGTCTGCTTCCGCGTGAAAGTAGTTGTTTTCTATCCAATCGGCGTAAATTCTGTCCTCAACTATACACGGGTCGTATGTTTTGTTAAGTTCCTTCATGTTAAATTTTATCCTTCCCTATAAGCGTTTTACCCGGTTACTTGTAGAACCGGGGTAAAACGCCTTAATATTAAAACTTATGAAGTTTCTTCCACGTCTTCTCCCTTATTAACATCAGCCAGAAACCTGGATACTTGGGAGAAATAAATTTGAATCATAGAGTCTATTAACTTATCGGAAGTAGCATCCTGTTCGTTCAGCTTCATTAATTCTTCCCAAAGCTGCGCATGGCGTTGATCCAATTCGTCCAGTTCTCTTTCCAATGCGGCACATTCGTTTTGGGTTTTTCCGTAAAAGAATTTTTTATCCTCTATATTAATGGTTTGAGCAAATTGCTCTATGGTAAATTTTGCGTCGGAAATACCGAAATCTCGCAAGAATTTTTCTATCTGTCTGTTTGTTTCGTAAAGTATGTCTCTGATGGCATCTATTCTGAAAGTAATGTGTTTAAAATGAGCATAGTCTTTCAGATTGTTTTTCAACATATGTGCGTTGCTGATTTTGTACTTTTTATATTCGTAATTTAAGTAGTTGGTATAATAAGCAAAAACCACGTTTTTACGGTTAAGAATCTGAACCGCACGTTTCTGTTTTTTTATGTTAATATCCAGTTCGTATATCATGCGTTTGCGAAACACATGAATCAAAACCGTAATAAAAATCAGTAAAATCACCAGAATTGAAGTGGGAATGAAAATAGCCGCTTGATTTATCATATAGGAATATGCCAAAAACAGAGCAACTCCACAAAAAGCCAAAGTCATTGCAACCGTCAAACGTTGAATAAAAACCAAACCTTTTTTCAACACGGTTTGCTCGTATTCCAAGGCTGACTTTTCGCCTTCAAGGCTACTGATGTCGTTTCGGAAAACCCGCTGTTTCTTTTCAGCATCTTCCAGTTGAGGCATGATTTTGTTGGCGTCTTCCTCCAAGGAAATCATATATTCCACCGAACGGTCAAAATCCGCCAACTGATAACGTAAGGCGTTTCTTTCTTTGGTAAGAGAAACGTAGCTTTCCAGTAACTTTTTCAGCTTGTCGGCTTCTTCGTCGGTTAAATTGTTGTAACATTCCAATTCGCTGAGGATATCCTGTTTTTTCGAAATCTTTTCAATAAGCAAAATACGCCTTTTGCTGATATCCAAAGTAGCATCGCAAATTTCGGCGGCACGGAAAAGACTCGGATAGCAAGTTTCGTTCTCCATGCCTTCAAGCATGGATTTAAATATTGAATAACCTGCTTCCGGGTATGGTTTTCTTTCTCTTATTTTAAAATAGGAAGCTAAGTTTCCGAAAATACGTCCTATTTTATTGAAGAAAGTTATTTTGTTTGCATTTTCCACAAAAAATCACCCCGGTTTTATATCGTCTTTTTCCGGCATTTCGCTTATCAGACTTCTTTCAAAATACATACGAATATCCCATGACTCTTAAATCATAAGGATTATGCATTTATGCCAAAATTATACTCCCAAATGAAAATTTTGCGAAATCAATCCTTAATAAACAAAGGATCTTCAAACCGCATTTTCTTCTTCGTCAGTATTAAGGGTAATTCGCTTGTCGTTTTTAAACACAAATGCAATTTTTATACATTCAATGGCAATAACCATAGTATACCCTTTGGTTGAAAAAATCAAGGGTTTGCCGTTTTTTTTGCAGATAAGAGCATCGATTTTCGGCTCACCGTTCACGCTGTATGAAAGGATAGGGAAATCATTGGAATCTTCTATTTGCCATTCGGCGTTGGGCAACGGTTTAATAAAGTAATTTTCTTTACAACCGAAGTATTTCATCAAGCGGTCCTTGGACTGCATATATTTCATTACAGTTTCTCCCATAATGCATCCTCCCATATGTATACATCGTATATTTATGCAATATTACCGGAATAATGTCAAAGGCGACAATTGTTAAACATTTTACAGCTAAAACTATTAATTCTTCCCATTTTAACACAACATTCCTATATTTTCAATTTAAAATTTCCGAAAAAATTTTGACAAAATGCTTGCAAAAGCCATCAATGTTTTGTATAATGATATTGCTAACAAAAAGCGTTAATTTATATACTTTTTTGTTTGTAGTTTACAAAGACGAAACGCCTTATATTTCTACTTAGTTAAATTTTCAACAATATCCGCGTTTTTAGTCTCTTTTGCTGTAAACTGTAATTTTCTTTTCGGTTATTTTTTTTCTTAATTTTTATGCAAAATTATTATACGCTAAAGGCGTATAATTTTTTGAATTATACATTTCAATCCTATCTTAGGATAGGCTCAATACTAATTTCATATAATATATCCATAGTGCTTCGAGTTTCTCCGGCTTGAAAGCTAATATTTTTCATTTCCGAGAAAAACGGCATTTTCATATCCCTGCACATAGGAATGTTTGACCGGATGATTTAATGCATAATTTCCTGAGGTTTTTTCGTCTTTGTTTTGGTTATTCAGCAACCGGTTACAAAGATACCAAGGGGGTATGTTCCGAATGTTTCAAACTGTAAAATAACCTTTTTCTGCCTGATGCAAATGATAGGGTTTGTTTTTACGGTGTTTTGTTGCGTGGGACATTTTTGCGTGCTCATGAGCTAAAACAGTCAACGTAACCCGAATACCTTCGGACTGCAATAAGGTTGTTTATATTTTTTGAGACAACCGTAAAGATTTTGGTTCAATTCTTTCTTCAATTAATGTAATATGTAATTAGTATAAATATAATGGAGGCAATGTTAATGAAACTATCAACATTTAAACGGGGCATCCATATCCACGACGGTAAGGAGCATACTTCTTCTTGTGAAATTAAGAGGATTTCTCCCAAGGCAGGACAGCTGATGATGTACCCCATGTCCCAACACTTGGGAGCGCCCTGCGAGCCATTGGTTGCCAAGGGCGACAAAGTGTTGCTGGGTCAGAAAATCGGCGATACCGAAGCCTTTGTTGCGGCTCCCGTACATTCGTCGGTTTCCGGTGTTGTTACCGACATCAAGGATATTATCACACCCACCGGTATAACATCCAAAACTGTTGTTATTGAAAACGACGGTTTGGATACTTGTGCCGAAAATCTTCACAGCTACAAAGATTACAAAGCTATCCCAAAAGACGAACTGCTTAAGATCATTAAATCCGCAGGGATAGTAGGTCTTGGCGGTGCGGGTTTCCCGACCCATATTAAACTTAATCCTCCTGCGGACAAAAAAATTGATTACATTATTATTAACGCCGCAGAATGTGAGCCTTTTCTAACCACCGACCACAGAGTTATGTTGGAAGAAACCGAGGAACTTGTAAGAGGCCTGGAAATTATGCTTACCATTCATCCTAAGGCTAAGGGCATAATCGGTATCGAAACCAACAAACCGGATGCCATAGCAAAGCTTGAAGAAGCAACAAAATCTATTTCCAACATCGAAATAGTAGGTCTTAAACCCAAATATCCGCAAGGAGCGGAAAAACAATTAATCTATGCCTGCACAGGCAGAGAAGTTCCCTCAGGCGGTCTTCCGGCTGACATCGGTTGCATAGTAAACAACGTGGATACCTGTATAGCAATAGAACGCGCGGTTTACAGAGGACGCCCGTTAATACGTAAGGTTGTTACGCTGGTAGGTTCCTGCCTGAAACAACCGGGCAATTACAAGATTCGTTTGGGTCAATCTTTAACGGATATTCTTGAAGAAACAGGCGGATACACTTCTCAACCGGCAAAAATCATAGCCGGCGGTCCCATGATGGGCGTTGCGGCTTTTTCCACCGACATACCCATAATCAAAACTTCTGCCGCATTTTTGTTCTTTAGCGAAAAAGAGGCTCGTATTCCTCCGGAACGCAATTGTATCCGCTGCGGTAAATGTGTTCATTATTGCCCCATCGGTCTGTTGCCCTTGGAATTGAACCAAGCGGCTATAGCTTCCGATTTTGATTTGTTTGCCAAATACAACGGTGCAGACTGTATAGAATGCGGTTGCTGTTCTTACGTTTGTCCGTCCAAACGACATCTGGCTCAGTCAATACGTGCTTATCGCCGTGAACTTTTGGCAAGAAGAAAGAAATAATTGACTTATTCTCACAAGCAAATCATTATGACAGAAAGTATTGTTTATTTACTCCCCGTAAATAAATAATTAATCATACAGAATATGTACATCTTCATTTTTATTATTTTTGCTATCTTGGTATTGTACATATTATTTGTACTTAATTAACTGTTTGATTTAAAGCTTCACTTTAGTTTAATTATTAAACGATTGGCGGAACTGTCGGTGATTTACGAAACCGGCTTTCCGTAACCGGTTGTTATCTTTACGAATTTATTTCCAAAGAGGTGTAACATGTCTGAACATAAATTCCTTGTATCGGGAACTCCGCATATTCGTTCACACGAAACTGTGGATAATATAATGATGCATGTAATCATCGCATTGGTTCCGGCTGCGCTTGCCGGCATATTCTTTTTCGGACTGAATGCTTTGATAATTATGGGGCTTAGCGTTATATCTTCTGTGGCCGCAGAGGCATTGTATCAAAAATTGGCCAAGAAGCCCGTTACCGTTTCCGATTGCTCCGCAGCCCTTACAGGTTTGCTCCTTGCAATGAATCTTCCGCCTACTGTGCCTTTGTGGCTGCCGGTTGTGGGCAGTTTCTTTGCTATCCTTATTGTTAAACAATTTTTCGGCGGTTTGGGTCAAAACTTCCTTAACCCCGCTTTGGGTGCAAGAGCATTTCTCCTTGCTTCTTACCCCACATTAATGACTACCTGGTCACATCCTGCCGGAAATCCCATGGCAACCACTCTTGATGCGGTAACTACCGCAACTCCTCTGGGATTACTCAAAACCAACGAATTTGTCCCGGCAGCGGGCGATTATATGAATGCTTTCTTGGGCAATATCTCCGGCTGTATAGGTGAAACCTGTGCCCTTGCGTTGATAATCGGCGGTCTATATCTTATAGTAAGAAAAATCATTACTTGGCACTTACCCGTTACATATATAGCAACAGTTTTCGTTTTAACCTTTATTTTCGGTCGCGGTCAATTCATGGGCGGCTACCCCTTATACGAAATGTTCGTTGGCGGCTTGATGCTGGGTGCCTTCTTTATGGCTACCGATTACAGCACTTCGCCAATAACCGCCAAGGGTAAAGTTATCATGGGTCTGGGATGCGGTATTTTGACCTCGCTTATCCGTGTTTACGGCGGATATCCGGAAGGCGTTTCCTATGCCATTCTCCTAATGAACCTTGCCGTTCCCATAATCGACAAATTTGTTAAACCCCGTATTTTTGGCGTGAAAAAGGAGGCTAAAACCAATGGGTGAGATTTTTAAACCTGCAATCGCTCTGTTATTGGTTACCATGATTGCTGCTGCCTGCTTGGGCGTAGTTTACGGGATAACCGAAAAACCCATACAAGAACAAAAAGCCAAAACCAAGGCTACCGCTATGTCTGAAATATCTCCTGCCAAAGAATTTGTTGAGATAAGTAAAACAGATGAAGCCAAGGCTCAAGAAGCTATGGAAAAAGTTCCTGCATTATCGGATATCATTCCAAAAGCAGGCGAATTCTTTAAAGAAGATTCTCAAATTTTATCTTTAGACTTAGGCATTGACAACGGCGAAGTAATAAGCTATGTGGTAGGCGTAGCTCCCAAAGGTTACGGCGGAGCAATAGAAATGCTCGTAGCTCTGGATACCGATGCGGTTGTTACCGGCGTTAAAATAATCAGCTTTTCCGAAACCCCCGGTCTTGGTGCCAACGCAAAAAAAGCTGAGTTTACCGATAAATATAAGGGTAAAAGCGGCGAAATCAGCGTGGTCAAAGGTACTCCCGGAGATAATGAAATCGATGCAATAACTTCCGCAACCATTACCACCAAAGCGGTTACCTCCGGCGTCAACACTGCCATTGCTTTTGCAGAATCCCTCAAATAATTCTGTCTTATAATTGTCGGATTAAAAGTCATTGCGGCGGCTTGTTTTCACATCCGCCGTATCAATAAGGAGTTAAGACTATGAACATTGCAAAGATATTTAAAAACGGTTTGATTGACGAAAATCCTGTTTTTATTCAAGCAATCGGTATGTGTCCGACACTGGCCGTTACAACCACCGGTACAGACGGCGTCGGCATGGGTCTGGCAACCACAGCCGTGTTGCTTTGCTCAAACTTTGTTATTTCTCTTATCAGGAAGCTTGTTCCGGATAAGGTTCGTATACCTTGTTTTATCGTAGTTATCGCCAGTTTCGTTACCATCGTTCAATGGCTTTTGGAAGGTTTCCTTCCGGAATTGAATGCGTCTTTGGGTATATTCATTCCTCTTATCGTTGTTAACTGTATTATTTTGGCTCGTGCGGAATCCTTTGCTTCCAAAAACGGTGCTATCGCTTCCATAACCGACGGTATAGCAATGGGTCTGGGCTTTACCATAGCATTGGCTATAATCGGCTCTATCCGTGAAATTATCGGCTCCGGTGCTGTTTTCGGAACACCTATTTTACCCGATGCCATACCTCAAACTTTAATCATGATTTTGCCTCCGGGTGCATTCTTGACCCTGGGATTTTTAATGGCATTGTTAAAGTTATTGAAAGAGAGGAAATAACATGGATTTATTCTTAATATTTGTTTCTGCCGTACTGGTCAATAACTTTGTATTATCTCGATTCCTGGGTATTTGCCCCTTCTTGGGCGTTTCCAAAAAAATCGAAACTGCCGCCGGCATGGGCATTGCCGTTACCTTCGTTATGACCTTGGCTTCTGCCGTTACATACATGGTTTACTATTTTATACTGGTTCCTTT
>CAYXWM010000086.1:0-7653 GCA_964468805.1 uncultured Defluviitaleaceae bacterium | reverse complement strand
TAAGTATAATGCAAATGTTTGCATAATTTTTTATCCAACCTGCCAAATAAAACTTATTCTGCCTAAACACTGACTATAGTCAAAGATTTTATCGTGCAATATTTCTATAGTAATTTTCGGTGTATTTTGTATAATATAAATCAGAAGTCAAGTAATGCTTTTTATATTAGATTTCTTATAATATTAATTATAATTTTAAGTTGATTAGACAAAATATTTAAGAACCTGTGATGCCAAATCGGAATGTTCTGATTTTGAATACAGGTTTGAGAACGGTCAAGGAGGAAACATGTATAAACTTGTGGCTATGGATATAGACGGGACGATTTTGAACGATCAATCGATTTTGCCCGAAGTTAACAAAATATACGCAAGAAAATTGCAGGAAAAAGGGGTTAAGTTGGTTCTTTGCTCCGGTCGCTCACATAAATCCTTAAAATATCTGGAAACCGAGCTTAATATGCAAAACAACGATGATTTCGGCATATGCTTTAACGGCAGTACCGTTTATAAAACTCATCCCTTCAAAAAACTAAGAGAAGTATTTCTGGGAAACAAACTTGCCGAAGAGATACTCCAAGTTACGGCTTTATTTCCCGAAGTAGAAATTTTGGTGTACATATCAGATGCCTTATATGCTATATCTTTGGATAAGTATATACAAGGATATTTTGAGCGGTGTCGAGTTCCAATTCGTTTAATCAGAAACTTTGCTGAAATTAAAGAAGAAGTTACAAAAATAGTCTGTATGGCGGATTATGAAATATTAAAAAAACTTTCCGACTATGCCAGACCAAAATTTAAAGATAAATGCGAAATGTGCTTTACCTGCGATACCCTCTTCGAATTTAACAATACCACGGCAACAAAAGGCTCCGGATTAGCTTTTCTTGCCGACTATTTAAAACTAGACATGAAAGATGTCATAGCCGTAGGCGACAATGAAAATGACGTTACCATGCTGAAAGCGGCGGGCTTGGGCATAGCTATGAAAAACGGAAACGATGCCGCCAAAGAAGCCGGTAATTATATATCCGAAACCGATAACAACGACGGTATTTTAAAAGAAATATACGAGAAATTTATTCAATAGAATTACGGAATTAAACGGGATTTTCGGAAAAACGGCGTTTGAGCAGAAAACCTTGTGTTAAACCTTCACCTAAGGTTTTCTGCCCAAGGCGTTTATCAAACAATCCGGCGACTAGGTTTTTAGAATTCAGTTACTCGGCGTTTATGTGGGAGGGTTATTCATCAAACGAATAGTTAATCGTATGAAATTGTCTGTAGCCCAATTGAATAGAATCAATCCCAATATACTTATATTTATTTTCTATGGACTGCTTTACGACGCAAGCTATAATTCCTACAGACCTTTTTCGGTAAAATTTCTCGAGCGTTTGGGTGGTACATCCTTCCATATATCCATGTTGGATGCGTTTTCGGGGTTGGTTGGAGCGTTGGTTTTGTTGCCCGGCTCTTTTTTTGTGGCAAAACATGCAAACAAGAAAAGCATTACCGTAATATGCTTTTTGTTAAGCCGACTGTTTCTGTTGTTAATTGCTTTTGTACCTTTTTTTGAACCGGGCATACAAGCAACCCTGTTTTTGGTACTTCTTAGCATAATGAACTTCCCCGAAGCCATAGCCCAAACCTCTTTACAAGGACTTTTGGGCGAACTTTTTAACGGAAAAGTCCGTGCTACAGCCATATCCCTGAGAAATAAATTCGGGTATGGGGTAATTATTTTGGTTACCCTGTTGACCGGTTTGATAATATCCGTATTTCCCCGGAATCATGAGGAAAGAATTATATACTATCAGTTTTTCTTCGTAGCTTCCTTTTTGTTCGGTTTGTATGAAGTCTATATGTTTGCTAAATTTAAAAAAACCGAACCCACAGAAACCGGCAATAACAAGATAACTAAACATGCAGTAAAAGAAATTTTGAAAAACAAACCCTTTAGAGATTACTTATTTACTTCAATTATCTTTCAATATGCCTGGCGTGTGGGTTGGCCCTTGACTGTTTTTTACCAAATAAAAAATCTACAGGCTGACGAGATTCGCTTGGCGATCTTCTCCATAAGTGCCGGTTTGGCTTCATTTCTGTCGGCAGGTTTTTGGAATAGGCTGATACAAAAAAAAGGCAACAACCATGCCTTTTCGGTTGCCGCCTTAATTATGAGCTTTGTTATATTGTTTATGGTTTTAACGCCCAATGTATACGTAATGACCTTTACATCCGCATTTAACGGCTTTGCTATTATAGGAGCAAACGTTACCCTCTTAAACGGTTTACTTCGAGTAACCCCGGAAGAAAACCGGCTGATTTGTTTGGGTACTTATAATACCTTTGTTAATATAGCCATATTGCTTTCCTGTATTACGGCATTTTTGCTTATTAATAATTTCAATGTGGAAATAGGATTGTATGTTGTTTTCGGTATGCGATTGTTAAGCTTTGGATTTGTGCTTTTCAGAAATTTACGTAAAGCTTAACGGGCTTCTTGGGAAAGAGAAAATATGAGGGAGAACACTTTTTTCTCGGTTTGAAAAAAGTGTTCTCCCTCAACGATTTTTTAAAAATATAGTATTACATCTTAGAAGCGGAAATTAAGTTGGGTACAACTTGTTTTTTCCTCGAAACAACCCCCGGCAGGAATTTAATATCTTCGTTTTCGCTCATTTTAAAGGCCTTTTTAACTAGGTCTTTTTTGCGTCCGTAGGAAATTATTTCGCTTCCGCTCAATATCAAGTCTGTAATCATAAATATAACCAAATCGTATCCGTGGCTGTCCGCCAGTTTTTTCATTGCCTCAATGATGTCTTGTTTTATGGAGGTTAAACTGCGTAAGCTCATGGTGTTCATTTGCGTTATGGATATTTTATATCTGTCGAACACAAATTCTTTTCTGTCCATTTGCAGAAGTTCTTCTGCGGTAAACTCGGTAATAGCCGTGCCTGCCGCCAACATTTCAAAGGAATATTCCTCTAAATCCACTTCTGCCAAAATAGCAAGCTCTTTTGCCGCCTTTCTGTCATCATCCGTACAGGTAGGCGAGGTGAATTTTAAGGTATCCGAAAGTATTGCGGATAAGAGCAACCCGGATATTTCTTTGCGAGGGAATATCTTATTTTCGCAGTATGCTTTGTATACTATGGTTGCGGTACAGCCCACCGGCTCCGAGCGTACATACAAGGGGTCGGAGGTTTGAATGTCAGCAACGCGGTGATGGTCGATTATTTCCACGATTTGAGCATCTGCCAAACCGGCTACGGACTGACCTCTCTCGTTATGGTCAACCAATATGCATTTTTTACGGTTAATTCCAAGTAAATGTCTGCGTGAAACTATGCCCACAAATTTACCTTCGCCGTCCAACACGGGAAAGTTTCTGTAAGCTGATGTTCGCATCATTTCAGCCGCATCGGAAACGTAGTTATCCTCAACGAAAAGTTCGATTTTTTCCGTTTTCATTATCGCTTCCACGGAAAGGCTTTGAAACAGGATACTGATGGTCTTCATATAGTTGTAAGGAACCTTCACTATGCATTTGTAACAGCCTTCGGGAATATTGGGGTTAATATTGTCGGTAACGATAATTACTCCGCACTGGGTTTGGGTTGCATACTTGTTAAAGTCCTTTTGATTGTTTACTATTAAAATGTCTTTGTAATTTAAGTATGTATCCTCATCCAACGTACTGACCAGGTAAATGCCGCCTTCGATTATCCTGGATGGGTAGCCGCCGCAGAGTATTTCTCCGTCCACAACATCTATTAAATTTCTGAAAAAGATTTTGCTTTCCTTGAGTATATTTTCGTTGTTATTGTTCATGTAAATTTCTGCTATATCGCCTACCGAAATAAGTCCTTCAAGGAACCCATCTGTGTCTATTATGGAGACGATTTTATTTCCGTCGGTGCGTTTAAGTTGTTCCCAAACTCTTTTAATGGGCTCTTCTTTGCTTATGGCAAGCGGACGGTATATTTGCAAATCCTTAATCTGTGGCTTTACGTCTTTTAACAATTCAGGTGCATCGAATTTGAAATAATCAAGAACAAATTGAGTTTCTTTGGTCAATTCACCAAGTCTGAAAGCTTGAGCGTTTTTTACGCCCAACAAGCGTTTCAGTTCCGCATAACAAATCGCCGAGCATATGGAGTCTGTATCGGGGTTTTTATGACCAAACACATATACCGTATTTTCCATACTTATCAATCCTTTAAAAAGCCTTGGTTATACTAATCTTCATTTAATGACAGATATATTTTCTGTTGCTCAAAAGCGTTCACTAAAAGAGGCTTTATGCCAAAATCACATATGCAACAACGCAATTATATCCGTGTTTCAAAAGAAGAACAGTACTACTCAAAAAATCTGTTGCAAAAATTTAAACCGGTTCACAAAAAACTTTGGCCGGTTTAGAGTAATCTATATAAGTAAAATAATGTAATATTACCGCAAATATTAATGACAAATATCATTTATTAGCATAGCAAAGTTTTAGGATACTGTCAATCATTTAAAGATTTGCCGTGCTAAAGTCAATTGCGTCAGATTAGGTAACCGGATATTTAATTATAGCCCATTTTTCCCCGTTACTTTCATCTTTACTTATATATTTCGGCTTTTTCCCGAAATCAGTCTGTATAATTGTATTTTTTCCGGCGTTCACATTGAATTATATGTTATAATACTCCCAAAATTACCTAAAGGAGACTTATATGTTACTGACCTTCAACATTCAAACCAAACACAGAGAACATTTTTATGATATAACTTACGCCGTAAAAGAAGCCGTTTCCAAATCAGGAATTACCGATGGAATTTGCGTAATTTACTGTCCTCATACCACAGCAGGCATTACCGTAAACGAAAACGCCGACCCGGATGTTTTAATTGATTTGGCTTTGGGTTTGGACAAGGCTTTTCCCGACAGAAAAGAATTTTGTCATTCCGAAGGAAACTCCTCAGCACATCTTAAAGCAAGCTGCGTAGGTACAGGGCAAACAATTATAATTGCCGACGGTAAGCCGCTTCTGGGTACTTGGCAAGGGATATACTTTTGCGAATTTGACGGGCCAAGAAACAGAAAGTTCCAAATAAAAGTAATCAGAGGATAAAGACTTGCCTTTTTGGAATTGTATAGTAAAATTAAGGGTAACATAAAACTACAATTCAGAAGGTATAACGAAAGGAGGTAACCGGCATATGCCCATATTGGCAGGCTTTATAATGCCGCATCCGCCTATTATCCTACCGGAGGTGGGAAAAGGCGAAGAAACGAAAATCCAAAAAACCGCGGATTCATGCCGAGAAGTTTCAAAACGCATTAAGGAATTGCGTCCCGATACCATAGTTATAACCTCTCCTCACAGCATAACTTACGCTGACTATTTCCATATATCTCCCGGAAAAACTGCAGAAGGAAGCATGGTAAAATTCGGTGCTTCACAGGTCAATATGAAAATAAATTACGACGAGGATTTTGTTAAAGAACTTGAAAAACAATCCCAAGCAGCAGGAATATACGCCGGAACCTTGGGAGAAAAAACACCTCTCTTGGACCACGGAACGCTTGTACCGTTGAAATTTATTGCGGAGGAATACAGTGACTGTAAATATGTCCGTATAGGACTTTCCGGAATGACCGTTGAGGAACATTACAAATTCGGAATGAGTATAGCCGAAACAGCGGAAAAGATGGGTAAAAGAATTGTATTTATTGCAAGCGGTGACCTTTCTCACAAGCTTTTGCAATCAGGCCCCTACGGTTATTCGGAAGAAGGCGTTAATTTCGACAAGGAAATTACCCAAGCCATGTCCCAAGGGGATTTCTTGCGTTTTCTTACCTTTGAACCGGATTTTTCGGAAAAAGCCGCCGAATGCGGTTTACGTTCCTTTATAATTATGGCGGGAACCTTGGATGGCAAAGCATTGGACTGTGAATTGCTGTCCTACCAAGGAACCTTTGGCGTGGGCTATGCCGTTGCTTCTTTTATACCCAAAGGCGAGGACAGCAACAGAAGGTTTTTGCAACTGTATAAAGAGGAACAAGAGCAACGTATGCAAGAAATTAGGGCAAATGAGGATGAATATGTTCGCCTTGCCCGTTATTCCGCAGAGTTTTTTATAAATACGGGCAAAACCGCCGACCTACCCAAAGACTTGCCAAAGGAGCTTACGGATACCCAAGCCGGTGTTTTTGTTTCACTTAAAAAACACGGTGAATTAAGAGGTTGCATAGGTACTATAGCTCCCGCAACCCAATCAGTAGCCGAAGAAATCCTCGAAAATGCAGTCAGTTCCGTATCTCAAGACCCTCGTTTCCAACCGGTTACTCCGGAAGAATTGCCCCATATAGTCTACAGCGTGGACGTGCTTTCTCCTGCGGAACCCATAGAATCGGCGGATATGTTGGACGTAAAGCGTTATGGGGTTATAGTTTCAAGCGGACACAAAAGAGGATTGCTTCTGCCCAACTTGACCGGTATAGACACTGTAGCACAGCAAATCTCAATCGCACTCCAAAAGGCCGGCATCAACCCCGGCGAAAAATACAGTCTTGAACGCTTTGAGGTGGTGCGTCATACATGAAAGCCACCTGTAACATCTGCCCTCATGGCTGCCAATTAAATCCGGAACAACTCGGTTTTTGCGGAGCCAGAAAAAATACAGACGGAATAATCACAGCCGAAAATTACGGAAAAATAACCTCCATAGGTCTTGACCCCATCGAAAAAAAGCCTCTGGCAAGGTTTATGCCCGGCTCAAAGATTTTGTCCGTGGGCAGTTACGGCTGCAATTTACGCTGTCCCTTCTGCCAAAACCACAGCATTTCCACAGCTAAAGAAGAAGATACGGATTGCATCTATGTTACACCCGGTGACTTGGCTAAAAAGGCTTACGAACTGGTTCCCGATGGGAATATAGGTTTGGCATATACCTATAACGAACCTTTGATAGGCTATGAATTTATATATGATTGTTCCCTAATAATACGGGATTACGGGCTTAAAAACGTAATAGTCACCGCCGGTTTTATAAACGAAGAACCTCTGCTTAAACTTTTACCCCTAACCGATGCCATGAATATAGACGTAAAAGCCTTTACCGATACTTTCTATAAAAAACTCCGGGGTGACTTGGAGACGGTCAAAAATACGGTTACGCTTGCCTCACGTTACTGCCATACAGAACTTACAACGCTGATAGTCCCGGAAGAAAACGACTCACCGGAGGAAATTGAAAACCTTTCGGCTTGGATAGCTTCAATCAGCAAAAATATACCTCTCCATATTTCGCGTTTCTTTCCCCAACATAAGTACCTGCATAAACAGGCTACCCCTGTAGATACCATTTACAACCTAGCCGAAGTTGCCCGAAAATATTTGAATTATGTATTCGTGGGTAACTGTTAGGTAATGATTTTATGCTTAATTTCAAGTTAAGCAGTAACAAAAGCGTATATTCGCAGTGGTGAGCGACCGGTGTTTTTTCATAAAACGCAAGAGCGAACCGTTTGCGAAGAATAGCTTTCGTTACTATTCCTTATGAAATTAAGTATAGTCTAAATTAAAAAAACAGCCGCAGTAATGAACAGAACCCCGTAAAACGGACATTGAAATAAAAGCACCTCCTATTGTA
>CAYXWM010000085.1:0-7679 GCA_964468805.1 uncultured Defluviitaleaceae bacterium | reverse complement strand
CTACATCATTAGGCTTACAATATCAACTTGCGTAGGTTTATTGTCTGTGGGTGCACTGAATTCACCTGTAATTAATCCGTCTTTCATAACGATGATTCTGTTGCTCAACCCTATGCATTCTTCAAGGGTATCGCCCAGCAGAATAACCGATTTACCATGTTTAACTATTTCGCGAACAAAGGAATAAATTTCCTCTTTTGCACCTACGTCAACGCCCCTGGTGGGGTGATTTAAAATAAGTACGTCACATTCACTGGCTACGGCACGGGCAAAAACAACTTTTTGCTGGTTTCCTCCGGAAAGTTGAATAAGCAATTCATCCCTGCCGGTGGTTTTTATTCGTAATTTTTTAATCCATTCATCGGCTTGATTCTTTAATTTTTTAGTGGATAAAAGCAATCCGCTGCATAATCTTTTTTCGTTGGATAAAGCAATGTTTTCAGCCACGGAAAGCATATCCACTATACCCTCTGCAAGTCTTTCCTTGGGTATCATAAGAATACCGTTATTTAAAGCCTTGAAGGGGCTTGAAAAATTGACTTTTTTCCCTTTGAAATAATATTCGCCGCTTGTGGCTTTTTCATCTCCGCAAATTACGGAGCATATATCTTCCTTACCGGAACCTACCACACCGCAGAATCCCAAAATTTCGCCTTTTTTTAGTTCAAAATTTACATTTTTGAATACTCCGTGAAGGCTTAAATCTTTAGCGGAGATTATTACGTCATTTTCCGGTTCTATTTGTTGTTCCAGTTTGTAATATTCTGTGGTGGTAGACCTGCCTACCATCATTTCGTAAAGTTTGGACTCATCGGCGTCTTTTGCAAGCATATTACCTGCGTTTTCGCCATCTTTATAAACATATACTCTGTCCGAGATTTCCAAAATTTCATCAAGCCTATGGGATACAAATATTACGGAATGTCCCATTGCTGTAAGCTTACGGATTTCTACAAAGAGTTGTTTTACCTCGTCCTCGTTAAGTACGGATGTGGGTTCGTCCAAAAGTATCAGACATTTTTCCGCTCCCGATGATTGAATAACGTTTACAACTTTTGCGATTTCTACCATCTGCCTGGTGGCAAAATTAAGGTCTATTACTTTTTTTCTTGGATTTATATTGTTACAGCCTATATTTTTAAGAGCCTTATCGGATTCGGCGTACATTTTAGGCCAATTGACAAAGCCGTATTGTTTAAACAATTTTTCTCGACCGAAGAATATGTTTTGTCCCACGGAAAGCGTAACTATAAGAGACTGCTCTTGAAAAACCATTCCTATGCCCGCCGCATTTGCTTCTTTGGGAGTTTTGGGCTTAAAGGGTACGCCGTTCATATACATTTCGCCGGAAGACTGCGGTTGAACGCCTATAAGTATTTTCAAGAAGGTAGATTTTCCGGCACCGTTTTCACCTATTAAGGCTACTACTTCACCTTCGTATACATCCAGGTCTACTCCTTTTAAGGCTTGTGTACCTGCGAAGGATTTGGTTATACCTTTTGCACTGAACAGTAATTTTTTATCCACGTATTTTCACCCCTTATTTGCAAATGGTTTTGTTGGAACGCATTACGGTGAGCGCTACAGCCACAATGATAATCAAACCTTGAATGCCGGTTTTTATATAGGGGCTTACTCCCATTAAAACAAGTCCGTTTTCCAATACAGTTATGATGATAACGCCGATAAGAGTATTCAGCACGCCGCCTTTACCGCCGGAAAGAGAAGTACCGCCAACAACAACCGCGGCCTGTGCCGGGAACATGGTGCCCACGCCTATTTGCATTTGACCCTGACCCAGTCTTATAGCTCCCAAAACGCCCGCAACGCCATAACAAGCAGCGGCAAAAATAAATACGAGAATTTTTACTTTATTAACGTTTACACCTGCCATACGGGGAATGTTTTCGGAGGTTCCCACGGCATACATATGTCTGCCGAAAGCGGTGTATTCTTGAATTAAGTATGCAATTAAAAGTACTCCAAAGGATACCCAGGTAATAACCGGTATTCCAAAGAAAGCTGTTTTTGGTATTTCAACTATGCCGGGGTCTGTAATTTTTGCGGGGATTCCGCCGTAAGATAACATGGCAAGACCCAAAGCAATATACATAAAACTGAAAGAAACCATAAACGACGGTATTTTTACTTTTACGTGAACCAAACCTATTATTAGTCCTATAACCACGCAAGCCGCAATGGCGATTAAAATACCGAAAAGGCCCAAATCATTGGCATTTTTATTATTTAAAACCAACAGAGACATAAATGCGGCGGACATTCCAACCACACCGTCTATGGAAAGGTCAATACTACCGATTAGAATAACGTATGTAAGCCCTATGGAAATCAAGAGAGGAATTGCCATCTGATTCAAGATTGCGTCCAAGTTTTCAGGGGATGCAAAGGCCGATCCTCTAACTGCCGTAAAAAACGCAACCAATGCAGCCAAAACCAATAAAGGAGCAATTTGCATTATTTTCATACGTTTGTTTTCGGATTTTATTTTGGCGTCAAACTCTTGGGCAATGGTCATTTCCCGGTTTACGCATTGAGACATTTAATCCACTCCTTTATAAAAAGCCGTTATATGGAGCCGATGAGAGTAATTGAGTATGCGGAAATTGTTAAATAACTAACAATGCCGAATCTTTAAGACTTATTATTCAGCCCTATGACTTACACTCAACGGCTATTTGTTTTTTGCCCTTATTAACTTTTTGCCGGCTCAGATAAGGTGAGTTTTAGGCAAACTATTTTAATAACATCTTGGTAGGTTGGACAATTAAATGTTTAAGGAGTTGTTAATAGAATGGTAAATGTATGATAAATTTTGATATATTGCAGTCATTATACTTAAATCCGTTGTTTACAAGGGAATTTCTTTTAATTAACGGTTCATTGTGAAGTATAATTTCGTGTAATCAAAATTCGTTTTGAAAATATATTCTGAAAGGAAAAATCCTATTTTTTCTAAAGTTAATATTTCAGCGGTTTTGGAAGTTGATCCAAAACCGCCCTGAGTAAATATTTAATCCTTGTAAAGTCCGTTTATACAAATCCTTAGTGAGTACAGATATATTTGACGGTGTAAAACTAACACGGACAAATATATCTGTACCTTTTAACAGAATCGGTATTATTCCGTAAAATTAGTCGGCTTTACATTCAAATATCTTGGCGAAGTCTAATTTCGGTTTGTTATCAACGAATTCTTTGATATATTGATCAACATTTTCGGATGTAATAAGAATAGCCGGAGTAGCAAACTCACGATATTCTTTTGGCAATTCTTCGGGATTGATTAATCCTGCCCAAGCAGCGTAAGAGATGGCAAGGGTATAACCGCCTTGTAAATAGCCGTTGGATGAAACGGTAGCTGTAGCGGAACCTTCTTTGATAGCCCCCAGCATATCGTTAGTTGCATCAATACCTACAACAAAAACTTTGCCTTTAAGGCCAACTTTGTCCAAAGCTTGGATTGCGCCCATAGCCATATTGTCGTTTGCACACCAAATACCGGCTACATCTTTATGTTGGTTAAGCCAAGTTTCAACCAAGTTAAGAGCTTGTTTGGAGTCCCAGTTACCTGTGTCTCTGCCAACAACTTCAACGTTGGGGTATTGAGCAAGGGCTTTGTCAAGACCTTCGGCTCTGGTGGTAGCGGCTGTGTTACCCAGCATACCTTCAATAACGAAGATTTTGCCTTTGCCGCCCATTTTTTCGAACATAGCTTTACTGATCATTTCTGAATTTGTAACGTTATCGGGTGAAGTGTGGATTACCCAGTTGGGGTTGTAATCTTCGGGACCTATATCGTCCGGTTTGTTCCAAGCTGTGCCCAGGTAACCGCCGGATTCTGCCATAGCTTCAACCAATGCAGGAGCAATAGCGGATTCGTTGGGGTCAGAGTATGCAAGGGCATTACCGCCGGCTTTTGCAGCGAATTGACGCATATTGTCAACTTCTTTGTCATTGGAACCGCCGGAATCGAGGATTTGGATTTCATGTTTTTGACCTATGCTGTCGAGATATTCGCCAAACATATTCATACCTTCGATAATGGTAACTATGTAGGGATTATCCAAGCCCCTGATAGATGCTGCCAAATAAACTGTAGTATCGAGTTTTTCTTGAGGAATGTTCTTAGGATCGATAGTGAATTTTTTCCAATCGGTTGATGAAGTTTGTGCGGGTTCAGCCGGAGTTTGAGGTTCCGGATTATCTGCCGGATTAGCAGCGGGGGTTGCGTCAGGAGTGGCGGGTGATGGAGACGGAGCCGGACCCGAGCATCCTACTGCAGAAAGAGCTAAAAGACAGACTAACAATACAACTGAAATTATTCTTTTCACTTACTTTTCCTCCTTATTAATATACTTTGTCTTTCTCTTTAACAGAGATAAGAGCTGTATAATACCAACCCCTTATATATATTATAGGGTCAGTATAAATTAAAAATCTTGTGAAACATTAGTGACCTTGTTTCCTGAAAAATTATTTTCCGCTAAAATTGTAATGTTTTGTTTCAAAAAGTAGGGTTTAATTTTCACAAGATTTTAATTTCGATGCAGTAATGAAGGTGGATAAGAAACATCCGGTCATAGAACAGCAATCTATGGGGAAGTAATTTAAACGTTGTATCTTCGTATTTCAGGTTAAAGTATACAGTGTATGCAATAAAGTATACTTTAACTTTGTTTTTCGGCATTGGGTCTTAATTGTTTAAGTGCGAATCAGTTTTAGTTAGATTAAAACTTTGTTCACCTTATTTTTCATGTAAGGAACATATTCTACAGGTTGAGCTGTTTTAAGTTTTAACCAAGCGGAAAGCTCATAAAGTTCGTTGGAGATATCGCCGTAAACAACCGGGAAATGGTGGTCAATACGGTTATCTATAAGGGTTTCTATGAACATTTTGGCATCCAGTTTTGTACCCTGCATGGTAAGGTTACCCATCCAGCCGGTTGAACCTTCGAAGCCTTCTTTGTTCAATATATCACCTGTCATAACGAACATATCGTCAAAAGTACAGCTCATACGGGCTATGGTAAGCTTACCGGGTTTAAAGGTAAGGTCAGCTACTACACCGTCACCTACCCATTTGCCGTCACAATATTTTCCGATATTAAAGTGATTATCCCATTTAACGCCTTTTTCATTTGCAAAACAAGCGGGAGCCGGTCCGCAATGCCAAAGGTTAACTGAATTATCCTTGTCATCTATGGAAACCAAGTCCATAAGAGCGGCTTTGTCGTTGCTTATGGCGTTAAGCATAAGCATATTCAAAACGCCGGGAACATCAGCCTCGCAGGAGGCGGCTATTCCTATATTGTTTAAATGAGACATAACGGAGCAAATAGCTATATTGTAATATTGTTGGAAAGTTGGCCAACAGTTGATTGCCAAGGCGTTGTAGTTGTTTTCTTTTGCAAACTGCTCGAAAGCCATAGCTGTTCTTGCGAATTTTGCCATGTGTTCGTCTTTAAGACGGTCTGACTTTTTGCCTACTTTAAGCAGTTCGGCTGTGTAAGCGGAAACTTCGTTTTCCGAATAGCCTTCTGCTATTTTTACTATATCCGGTACACCGTGTCTGGTATATACATATGAGCCCAGTTTGGCGTTAAGTTCTCTTTCGTCAAAGATAAAGTTTTCAAAACCGTTGGCAACGTCGCCTATTACGCCGATTCTTGCCTCTTTTACAGCCTTAACCCCTTTAAGAGCCTTAACGGTAATTCCGAAACGTTCTTTAAACATTTCGCTGTCCGGGTAGCCGTAAAACCATTTGAAGCGTATATCTTTATGTGCCCAGTATTTGTCAATAATAGCGGAGAACATATTAAGTCCGCAGAAGGAATTAAGTTGAAGAACGCCGCAAGTTACCGGTTCGGGAATAGCCCAAAGTCCCAAGGGAGCATTGGATTTTGCAACGGGTATCATAACCCTGCCGTTACCCAAGCTGGTGGTAATCAGCATTAAAAAGTCCACTGCTTCTTTGTTCATAAAGTCCACGGCTTTTGCGGCATCTTCTTCCGAACGCAAGGGTTCTTTAATGCAAACCAATTCATAATCGTATAGGTTTTGCATTTTTTCCATGTCGCCCATGATTTTATTTAAAACGCCTGTATCATCCCCGGGCATATTGGGATGTATGGCTCCCATAAATCCGATTTTAAGCTTCATAAAAATTCTCCTTATACCGGTGTATAACCGGTATTAAAATGAATTGCTGTTTGAGAATTCCGGGAATATGCCCTAGTATTTTATGATGCATTTCTTTTCGATTTGACCTTTTTCAAGTCTTTCGAAAGCGGAAAGAATGTCTTTGAAATCAACGATGTCGGAGATATATTCGTCAAGGTCGATAATGCCGTCTTTAATCCAAGCTGTAACTTGGTTGTTAACTGCACCTTCTTCGGCTTTTGACGGGAATTGTTGGAATTGTAATTGCCAGTTGTAAGGAGCGTTTTCCCAATCAACGTTGAAGTTGGTTTTGGACGCAATGCCGTAACAGCAGATTTTTCCTGCGTCTCTGATAAGGAGAAGAGCTTGGTTGATTATTGCCAAAATTCCTGCCGCATCGATAACGTAATCAACGCCGTCAGGGAAGATTTCTCTTATTTTTTCTACCAATTTTTCATCTTTTCCGTTGAAAGTATATGTAGCGCCTTTGGATTTGGCTGTTTCGAGTTTTTCGTCTACTATGTCTACTGCTACGATGGGGTTAACGCCCATAAGTCTCATAAATTTAATAAAGGTAAGACCAACCGGACCGCAACCGTAAACAACAACGCTTTCGTTTTCTTTGACACCGAACCTTTTGATGGAGCTTAAAACTTCACGAAGAGTAATAATCATTGCTGCTTTAACCGGATCTATGTCTTTGTCTACAACGGTTTGAGCAAAGGCACATTCCGGGAAGTCTTTGGAATCTTTGGAGGTTCCGTTGGCAGCAAAAGCTTCGGGGTCACATACTACGCCGTATTCTGAATAAGAACCCCAACCACAGGTAAATCCGCTTAAAGGACCTGCAAAAGGTAAGAGGACTTTGTCGCCGATTTTAAAAGAAGTAACTTTTGAACCGATTTCAATAACTTCACCCACGGCTTCATGACCGAGCATTACAGGGTAAACATCTTTATTGAATCCTTTGAAAGTACCGTGTATAAGCTTTCCGTCTGTGCCGTTGCAAATACCGCAGCTTATGGTTTTAACCAGGGCTTGACATTCATTATATTCGGGTATTTGGCATTGTTCTACAGAGAGTTTTCCGTCTTTGTCTACAACCAGGGTTTTCATCATACCTTGCATATTAAAACCTCCTGTATATGTATATGGATAAAATCGATAATTACGTCTTGTTAAACAGATTACTTTTCAAGAAAAAAAGGAGTATTAAAAAACTTGAAAAGTAATCTATTTACGAATAAAAGAATCTGTCGTTGTGATGTGTATACTTAATTTCGAGTTAAGTAATAACAAAAGCGTATATTCGCAGTGGTGAGCGACCGGTGTTTTTTTTAACGCAAGCGCGAACCGTTTACGTAGAATAACTTTTGTTACTATTACTTATGCAATTAAGTGTATGTATTTAAAATTTTTGGCTTAGGAAAATTACTCTTATTATCTGCGAGTAAATGCAACGTCATAGCCGTGTTTTGCTCTGAATTCTTTACCCATAG
>CAYXWM010000084.1:0-7727 GCA_964468805.1 uncultured Defluviitaleaceae bacterium | reverse complement strand
GCGAACCGTTTACGAAGAATAGCTTTTGTTACTATTCCTTATGCAATTAAGTATAGATTATATAACGTGAGTTCATGCCGGACGAACAATTTGCGAAGCAAATTAAATTCCAAAGGAATTTTCACGTTATGAGTACGTTTTAGCATTTTTTGCAAAACGTGCGAATACCGGAAGTTCTGAGAAATTTTAATTTCATCGAACTTACTTTAATAATAAAGAGGTGTTATAATGAAAAAATTCGATATTTCTTTTGATGACTTTAAAGACAAAGTCATGAGCTTTCGCAAAAGCCGCCAAAACAACAGCCTGCTTACCACCCTTACTTTCGTGGGTATACTTGCATTAATAACCCTTTGCGTTGTAATTATCGTTAAGCTTTGTTTCTGTAAAAAAGGTTATGAAGTCTGTGACTGCTGCGACGATTTCGAAGACGATTGCTGTTACACCGACGACTTTGATTTTGAAGGCGACGGCTCTCATGCTTAATAACCGCTTATTCTTCTAACACAAAAAAATCCCCTGCTCACGCAAGGGTTTTTTTATTGTAATTTTTCTATATTTATTGTCTGTAACTTAAAGGTCTGATTACAGGAATTTTTGCGATTACTTTGTAGAGCAGGACTGTTACAACAGAAATTATTACGCCTTTTACCAGGTTAAAGGGTATGGCAACAAAGAGGATGTAGGTTTGCATATTGAAGGTGTCGCCCTGAAACGCGTCCGGGTTGACGGTTTTGCATAATCCCCAAACTGCATCCAAGGGAAATGTATGGCTGTAGAAAGGAATTAAAATAAATTCATTTGCCAAGGCACCGGCAACAGCTATGGCTATTATACCCGCAGAGCAACCAATTACTGTTCCTGTGGTGTTACTCATTCTCTTAAATATCAGTGCAAAGGGATAGGCAAATGATACGGTTATAATAAAGTCCGCAAGTTGTCCCACACCGGCGGAAGTTGTGCTGAACAGACCTACCAATGCCTTTATCAAAGCTATGGGTAATACTGCAAAAGGTCCTACCAAAAAACCGCCCATGAGAACTATGCAGGTACTGAAATCCAATTTCAAAAACGGCGGAAACGGCGGAATGGGGGCTTCAAAATGTATTAAAACACAAGCAATAGCCGCCAAAACAGCCGTAACAGTAATTTGACGTACACGTACAGACCTAGCATTAAGCATATTATTCATTCCCTCTCTTTTGATTGATTTGTCGGTTATTTTGCCGCGAAAATTGGGATTTATACTTAATCCCGGGTTAAGTAGTAACAAAAGTTATTCCTAATGGAATTAAGTTTAAACGTTAAAACGATTGTATATATAACAAGATGAAAAATATGTAACATATTATGTCAACAAATATACAAGGTTCAGTTTCTTGCCTTTTCGGGCTTCCGAATTATTCAATTGCAGTGGGTTTTTTTGCATAAAAAAACACCCACTATCATAAGGGGCATTAAATAAAGACTTTACTTCTCTCATCCAGACTTACCCGATAAAATCGGACTTACTGTCGGTAATGGAATTTCACCATTTCATGCGGAACCTCCGCTCGTGGACTATAACCACCGGTAGGGATTTTCACCCTGCCCCGAAGCACAATATGCAATTGCGGTTTATCCGCTAACCGTTAACGCTTTTAAACCTATTTTCATTATATTATGACACTATATTTTTGTCAAGCCAATTATTCAACTCGGCTGATTTTTATTGGCTGATTTATATAAACTCTAAAGGAGAAAACTAATTATCAAGTTTTCTCCCTATTTCTAATAAATTCTAATTAAATTCTATTTGTTATTCCGTTATTCCGGACTTCTTCATATCACTCCGGGTAAATATATAACCTAAAATCAACCCTGTCAACATACCGCCAATATGACCGAAATTGTCTATTTGGGGATTAAACAGTCCCGAGAGCAAGTTTATTGCGGTATAAACCAACATAAACGAAAGAGAAACTCCGTCTACGTGATGTTTAGTTACATAGACTCGGGACAAAACAGCTCCGAACAGCCCAAAAACTGCTCCCGATGAACCTATAGAGGGCATTCGCGTAAAAACAACGGAGAATCCCGAAGATGCTATTCCCGAAAGTAAATAAATCAAAAGAAATTGCAGTCTTCCGTAATACTTTTCGGTTCTGATACCGAAAATAACCGTTCCGAAGGCGTTGCTTACTATATGGTCAATGCTTCCGTGTATAAAGATGGAGGTAAAAAGCCTATAAATTTCAGAAGATTTCAAGTAACCCAAGGGTAAGTTGGAAAATTTTGAAATTATATTCTCTGTTTTACCGAAGAAAGCCCAAAGATAAATCACTAGGTTAACTCCCAAAAACACAAAGGTTAAATACGCTGTTTTATGCTTGGGTTTTGGGGCATTGTCCCGGGGTTTTATTTTGGAAAGGTCGGTTTCCGTGTTACGGGTTTCGGCTGTATTTTTCAAAGACTTACGAATAATTGCCCTTAAACCGAACAAATCTGTAGGAGCCTTTGGGTTGTAGTCGATTTTGGGCACAAAAGCCCCCAAATTAACCGGCCAATAAATATTATATACCGGTTGATTTTCGTATACTTCGCATTTGTCGAGGAATTGCAAGTAATTTGCATTGTCATGCAATATTAAATGTACGGCAAACACGTTTTTGAAATAACTATTGTAAAGTCTGAGCCCGGAATAGATGTTTAACAGTTCTTGCTTAAAAACCAAATCATCTTTACCTGAACAATTGTGAAGGAAAACTACGCAAACCGAGTTGCCCTGCTGTTTTTCCGTGCAGATATAAGGGGTATTGGGCGTTAAAATCCTTTCCCCGGGGAAAACCGAGGAAAGCCCAAACCCGGCATTGAGCAACTCTGTATAAATACTTTGCATATAAGGAAGAGCTATCCTTGATTGCGACATTCCCATCTCCATAAATCTTCCATCATTTTTTTGATTCCGTATTGGGCCTTAAAGCCGATTTCACGCTCTGCTTTTGTTGGGTCGGCGTAGCTGGTTGCCACGTCGCCTTTACGGCGTGGGGCGATGCGGTGGTTTACTTTTATGCCTGTGACTTCCTCAAAGGTTTTAACTATTTCCAATACGGAATAGCCTTGACCTGTGCCCAAGTTGTAAATATGAACGCCCGGTTGGTTTGCCTTATGTTCCAGAGCATTAATATGACCGCGACTTAAATCCACCACGTGTATATAGTCACGAACCCCGGTTCCGTCGGGAGTGTCATAGTCATCACCGTAAACGTTTAAACATTCCAAATCTCCTGCGGCTACTCTTGTAATATACGGCAGTAGATTGTTGGGTATACCCACCGGTCTTTCGCCGATTTTTCCGCTTTCGTTGGCACCTATGGGGTTGAAATATCTGAGTATGGTCATTGAAAATAAATTTTCAGCCGTATAAAGGTCACGTAAGATATTTTCTATCATAAGCTTTGTGGCACCGTAAGGATTTGTGGTAAACAGTGGGCTGTCCTCGGTTATGGGCACGATTTCGGGGTCGCCGTAAACCGTTGCTGATGATGAGAATACCATGTTATAAACCTTGTATTCGCTCATAAGCTGCAATAAATTCAGGGTGCCGGTAATGTTATTGTAATAGTACAACAGGGGTTTTTCTACGGATTCGCCAACGGCTTTTTTTCCGGCGAAATGTATTACGCTTTCAAACTTGTTCTGTGCGAAAACTTCCTTGCATGCCTCATAATCCAGCAAATCACATTTATAAAAGCCAAAGTCCTTGCCGGTAATCGCCTTGATGTTATCCAAAACATCCGGCTCGGCGTTGGACATATTATCCAAAATTACAATCTCATAACCTTTATCCAACAATTCCACACAGGTATGACTGCCTATATAACCGGCACCGCCCGTTACCAAAACTTTGCTCATATTCAACACCTCTCACTTTATTTATTACTGTAGTTTTCTTTATATAAACACTAAGGGAGAAAAGACTTTTTCCTACGTTGAAAAAAGGTTTTCTCCCTCAAAATCCCTCTTTCCAACAAAACCGAGTATAACTTATTTATTCAAAGTAGGGTTATTATAGCATCAATTGTTTCGTAGGTTTTCTATTGCCTTTTCAATATTTTTTGCGGATAAAATCGCCGAACCGGCAACGATTACATTAATTCCCGCCGCTTTTATTTGGGCACAATTTTGCTCATTTATGCCGCCGTCAGCTTCCAACTCCGTGAAAAGCCCTCTCTCTTTTATCTTTTGGGCTGTTATTTTAATTTTGTCCAAACATTCTTTTATAAAACTTTGACCGCCGAATCCCGGATTAACGGTCATAATCAATACCAAATCCAAGTCATTCAAAATATAGTCCAAGACGTCCGGATGTGTTGCCGGATTTAAGGCGACGCCTGCTTTTTTTCCGGTTTCTTTTATACTGTACACCAGACGATGCAGATGAACGGCATCTTTACATTCCGCATGAACAGTTATAATGTCCGCTCCTGCGTCTGCAAATGCTTTAATGTGCCTTTGGGGTTCCGTGGTCATTAAATGCACGTCCAAAGGTTTTTGGGTAATTCTTCTTATAGCCTCTACCATGGGCGGTCCAAAGGTCATATTGGGAACGAAAATATTGTCCATTACATCCAAGTGGATATAATCCGCTCCTGCCTTATCAAGTTCTTTAATGGTATCGCCCATATAGGCGAAGTCTGCCGTTAATATAGAAGGAGAAATTTTTATCATGTAATAATCACCGATTATAGTATCACATATTTCTATGTGGATTGCAAGGGCATTAAAACCTTCAGGGAGAAAACCTCCAACTCCTTTTTCCAAAAAAGCCGAAGATCATAGGTTGTCTAAATCTAAAATCCATGGGTTATTTACCTCATTCTGCCTTGCCGTTTTTAAGTTAATTTGCCGAGTTTGTGAATTTCTTTAATTGACAATACTTATGTATGCAGTTACAATTTATTAGAATTATTACATGTTAAAACATTTTCACCCCGGTGAATTGCATACACAGGAGGAAACAATGAGATCAGCTTATGATATTTTAGAGGAACGCGGTTTTATAGAGCAAACCACTCATGAGAAAGAATTAAGAGAGCTTTTCCAAAAGGAAAAGGTTACTTTTTACGTTGGCTTTGATCCCACAGCAGACAGCTTAACCGTAGGGCATTTTGTGCCCATAATGGCTATGGCTCATTTGCAAAGAGCCGGACACAGACCCATAGCGGTAGTAGGCGGCGGTACTGTTATGGTCAGCGACCCCACCGGAAAAACCGAAATGCGTAAAATGCTTCAAAATGAAGAAATTCATCGCAACGTTGCCGCCTTTAAGGGTCAGCTTTCCCGTTTTATAGATTTCGGCGAGGGTAAAGCAGAAATGGTTAACAATGCCGATTGGTTGCTTAACCTTCAATATATACCCTTTATCAGAGAAATAGGCGTGCATTTCTCAGTTAACCGTATGTTGACAGCAGAGGCTTACCGTGCAAGGATGGAAAGAGGGCTTTCTTTCTTTGAATTTAACTACATGATAATGCAATCTTACGATTTCCTTGAATTATACAGACGTTACGGCTGTAAGCTTCAAATGGGCGGTAACGACCAATGGTCCAATATTTTGGGCGGCGTGGAACTTATACGCAGGGTTGAAAATACCGATTCTTACGGCATGACCTTTAAGCTTTTAACCACTTCCGAAGGTAAAAAGATGGGCAAAACCGAAAAAGGTGCCGTATGGTTGAACCCCGAGAAAACAACTCCCTACGAATTCTTCCAATACTTCCGTAACGTAAACGACGACGACGTGCATAATTGCCTTTGCCTGCTTACCTTTTTGGAAATGGACGAAATCAACAGCCTGACCGCAACCAAGGGTCAAGAGCTTAATACCGCAAAAGAACGCCTTGCCTTTGAGGTTACAAAAATCGTACACGGTGAAGAACAGGCTCAACTTGCCTTAAACGCCGCAAGAGCCTTATTCTCCGGCGGAGCATTGGGCGGTTCCGTACCCTCAACAGAAGTTGACAAAAATGCAGTCGAAGCCGGAATAAATATTATCGAGTTTTTGGAACTGGCAAAACTCATTCCCTCCAGAGGAGAAGGCAGACGCCTTATTACTCAAGGCGGTCTGAAACTGAACAACGAAAAAATCGACAGTATAGACTACACCGTAACCGCACAAGATTTTGCCGAAGGTTCCGCAATGGTGCAAAAAGGCAAAAAAGTATTCCACAAGTTCACTATAGCCGAGTAATATACTAATTCCATATAAGATCAAGGACAAAAATGGAATCATAATACTTTGAAAATCCTTATCCTCTTTAGCCTGTAACATAATTTTTCGCCCCGAATACTATATCAATACCTGCTTTTTTCAATTGCAACCGTATTTGGGGTGATAATATGTTGCAATACCTCATCATAGTTTTGATTATCATTTTCATCGTGGAGATTTTCAAGCGTATACGCCTTATCAAGAGCCGGTTTATTCCCCTTGTTGATATTGTAATGGGTATAGTTTTTATATTCGCCTATTATGATAATCTGCGTTTGGAGCAAGGCTTATTGTATGGAGTGATATTAGGCTTGGCTACTGCCGGGGCGTTCGATTTGTTCCGCAGTGGGCTACAAATTTACAGACGCATGAAATACAGTCTCTGCAAAAATAATTAATTACACACCGTTCTCGCAATACAAAACAAGCCGCTTCTTTCGACAAAGCGGCTTTTTGTATGTATTAAAATTCTGTATTATACTTAATTTTTTGTAAACGGTTTAACGCCTTTTTCTCCTTAAATTAAAAATTAACCGTTTTTTCACACAATCCTGCTATTAATATTCGGTAAACCTTCAAATTATTGTCACATAGAATTCACATTGGGAATTTATACTGTTAAACATAGAAAGCGAGGTGTTAAAAATAAATAAAACCCCATATTAAAGTTTAACTTTATAATCAGCTACATATCCGTTTTGCATACCCCTACTCTTGTAAACGTGGAATTAATTTTTTCTCACACATTATTTTGAAAGGATGATTTGATGAAATTTAAAAAGTTACTCACAGGTTTTTGTATTATGGCTGTAACCTTATCTGCGGCAATGCCGGTAATGGCGGCTGAAAACAAAGTTATGGATGTTGAAATCAAAGAAAGACCGGCTATGTTTTTTAATAAGGACTTTAAAATTTCCGACGTTAAAATAACAGAATTAAGCGATGCTCAAAAAGCCTCATTGGAAGCGAAATTCGCTAACTTAACCGACGAGCAAAAAGCCGAAAAGGAAGCAATGCGTGCTGAAGGCGAAAAGGCTTTTAAAGAAGCCAAAGCTAAATGGGATGCATTAACAGATGCTCAAAAAGAAACCCTTTACAAGCTTCAAGAGGAAAAAATCGACCTGGAAATCAAATCAGTTAAAACCATGTCCGACCTTGGTCTTACAGATAAAACTCAAGCTGAAGAAATGATAAAAATGCTTACCGAACACAAGGCTCAAATTCGTAACATCGAATTTCTGCCCCCTATGATGCAACCGGGCGTTAAGGTTAAAGTTAAAATCGAGAATAACGGGGATACCGCCAAAGCCGATTCCTTTTTCGTAACAACTACATCCGCAGCCGCTGAATAATACTTAATTGCATAAGGAATAGTAACAAAAGCTATTCTTCGTAAACGGTTCGCTCTTACGTTTTTATAAAAAAACACCGGTCGCTCACCACTGCGAATATACGCTTTTGTTACTACTTAACT
>CAYXWM010000083.1:0-7831 GCA_964468805.1 uncultured Defluviitaleaceae bacterium | reverse complement strand
TATTTTGCCACTTATTAATCCGTTAGCCCCGGGTTTTTATATGGAATAAGGAGGAAACAAAATGCGTACCACCTTTATAACAAAGCCTGCTGAAATTACCAGAAAATGGTATGTTATAGACGCCACAGGTCATACCCTGGGACGTTTGTCTTCTGAAATCGCAAGAATTTTAAGAGGAAAACACAAACCCATCTTTGCACCCAACGTTGATGCGGGCGACAACGTAATCGTTGTTAATGCCGAAAAAATCAAAGTTACAGGTAAAAAGGTAGACCAAAAACTTTACAGACGCCACTCCGGCTATGTAGGACATTTGAAAGAAACAACATTACGTGAAATGTTGGAAAAGAAACCCGAAGAAGTAATTATCCATGCAGTTAAAGGCATGTTGCCCAAAAACACCATCGGACGTACATCATTGAAAAAGCTTCATGTTTACGCGGGCGAAACTCACAAACACCAAGCCCAACAACCCGAAGCTTTGGAAATTAAGTACTGATTGAAAGGAGGAAAACATAAATGTCAGTTGCAAGATATTACGGTACAGGTCGTCGTAAAAGCTCTGTTGCCAGAGTTTACCTTACTCCCGGCACAGGAAAAATCACTATAAACAAGCGTGACATTGACGACTATTTCGGTCTGGAAACTTTGAAACTCATCATCAGACAACCTCTTGAACTTACAGGTTCAGAAGGCAAATTTGATGTTAAAGTAAATGTATTCGGCGGCGGCTTCACCGGTCAAGCCGGAGCAATTCGCCACGGTATCTCTCGTGCTTTGCTTGATGCAGACGCAGATTTCCGTCCCGCTCTTAAAAAAGCAGGCTTCCTTACTCGTGACCCACGTATGAAGGAACGTAAAAAATACGGCCTTAAAGGTGCCCGTAGAGCTCCCCAGTTCTCAAAAAGATAATTATTTTTTTTCAAAACCCCCAAAACATTATGCTTTGGGGGTTTTTATCAATAAAAAAACTATTGATACCTTTCTCATTTTGCAAATTCATTTATTATGTCAGTTATTCTTAAATAATCCTTAAACGCCCGGAGGCGTATAAACATTGGCGGTTAAAAGTAATGCCAAACAGCCGTAATTAAAACTTAATTCTGTTTTTCACACAAATCTCTCCTTATACATATAGTTGGTTTGTTGATGCTATGTTGACTTATTTAAAGTTAAGACAAATTCCTCAGCCTTGATAATTCCTTCCAAATAAAAAGATTGGTTTTTTCTTGACACATTAAGCGGTTTTGTTTACAATTGAATAATAGCATTAAAACAAGCTGTCCCTTGGTCGATTTTGGGTAAAATTCACAGTAAGAATCGGTGCGAGAAGGTTTAGTTTACATATATATTAAAGGGCGTCTATAAGCCCTAATACGAAAGTTACAAAACGTTTATACTTATTCCATAATTTTTATATCTTGTCTACAGATACCCCGTTGTTTCTTTCCGTCATTTTTTTGGTTTAGCCGGCGGTTCTTATCTGAAAAAAGCTTTTACCTGCCGCTAAGAAATTTTTACGGCTGTTTTTATTCTTTATCAAAATTTATTGGAATCGGTATGAGAACCTGTCTAAAATCTCCGGTTGGTGTTTTTCGGCTGATTTTTTATTTTTCGGCGGCTCCTTGCAATGCGTTGCCGTTTGCCCTTAAATAATTATATCGGAAAATCATCAAAAGCGGGATATTAAACGGGTTCTTGCGAAATCTAGTTTGTGAGGTGGTAAAATGTTTTCGTTTAGCAAAAAAAACAACCTACTTGAGCGCACTGAGTTTCATTTTGCGTTGCAAGATGTATCGGAGCCGAATCTTTTCCGCACACTGTTTAATTATGAGGAAATTCCCAAGGTTGCGTTTAATTATCGTATGGTACCCATAGACATGCCGGCGGAAATATGGATTACGGACACCACCTTTCGTGACGGCCAACAATCCAGAGAGCCATACACTGTGGAACAAATTACAAGAATTTTTGAAATGTTTCACAGGTTATCCGGACCCAAAGGAATTTTACGCCAATGCGAATTTTTCATGTACACCAAAAAAGACCAGGAAGCCCTATACAAATGCCTTGAAATGGGCTTTGAATTCCCCGAGGTTACAAGCTGGATAAGAGCCTCCAAAAAAGACTTTGAACTGGTTCGCTCCGTTGGTCTTAAAGAAACCGGTATCTTGGTCAGCTGTTCGGATTATCACATCTTCCATAAAATGAACATGACCCGTCAACAAGCCATCGACCATTACCTTTCCGTTGTACGCGAATGTATAGAAACCGGAATCAAACCCAGATGCCACTTTGAGGATATTACCCGTGCGGATTTCTACGGCTTTGTGGTGCCTTTTGTCCATGAGCTTATGAAACTGATGAAAGAAACAGGCGTACCGGTAAAAATACGTTGCTGCGATACCATGGGCTACGGCGTAACCTACCCGGGTTCCGTGTTGCCCCGTTCCGTGCAAGGTATAATTTACGGAATGGTTCATCATGCAGAGGTTCCTCATGAATGTCTTGAATGGCACGGACACAACGATTTCTACAGGGCGGTTAACAACGCTACTTACGCTTGGCTTTACGGTGCTTCTGCCGTAAACTGCTCTCTTTTCGGTATAGGCGAACGTACCGGAAATACTCCTCTGGAAGCCATGGTTATGGAATATGCTCAATTAAGAGGCACCTTGGACGGAATGGATACCTTGGTTATTACAGAGCTTGCGGAATATTACAAAAAAGAAATCGGCTACGATATACCCCCGATGACTCCTTTTGTGGGAGAAAACTTTAACGTAACAAAAGCCGGCATCCACGCCGACGGTCTTTTAAAGAACGAAGAAATATACAATATTTTCGATACAGAAAAATTATTAAACAGACCCTGTAAAGTTGCCGTTTCAAATACATCCGGTGCCGCAGGAATTGCACACTGGATTAACGACTTCTATAAACTTACCGGCGAAGCGGCTTATGACAAAAAACATCCTGTGGTTGAATACGTTAAAACCTGGGTGGATAAACAATACGACGACGGTCGTGTTACCTCCATTACGGATAACGAATTGGAAACAGCAACAAAAGAAGCCATGCAACTCCACAAGGAAAACAAATTGTCAGCCAACTAACAGTTCTATAATTTATATCAAAACGTTTTAACTTAAACCGCTGTATCTTAATAAGAAAGTTTATTAAAACCTAGGACTTACGGTCAACTCCGAAAGTCCCGGGTTTTTCTATGAAAATACAATAATATGACTACATACTTAAATGCATAGGGATAATAACAAAAAACCTGCATTTAAGTAGTAATAGAATATTTATAATCGGCTTTTTTGGAAAGAGGAGTTTTTGACTAATTCCATACTTTGCTTACTATTTAAATGGAATTAGTATGAGGGAGAAAACCCTTTTCGCCGATAGTTTTGAAAGAGTTTTATCAAGAAAATTTTTGCTCGTAAAACACCGAATGCTTTAAGGATCTTTTTAAGCAAAAATTGCAACCATTAATCATTCAGAATGAAAAAATCTTTTCTCCCTCAAGGTCTTAATCTCTTATATACAGAAAATAATAACGAAGGTTGGAGAAATCATGAGTAATTATCCCCATGTTCAAGAACGTCTCGAAAAAATTATTTCAATGCAACTTCAAAGAATAGAAAGAATGAAAAATCAAACAGAATTTGTTGACTATGAAAAGTTAGACAAAATCATCATCGGTGTTGTTGGCGGTGACGGCATAGGGCCCGCCATCACAGCACAGGCTCAACGCATACTTGAGCATCTTTTAAAAGAAGAAATAGCAAATTCAAAAGTTGAAGTAAGAACAATTGAAGGTCTTACCATAGAAAATCGTATAGCCGAACAAAAAGCCATCCCGGATTCTGTTTTGGCAGAACTCAAAGAATGCCATGTTATACTTAAAGGCCCCACAACCACTCCCCAAGCAGGCGACAAAGTAAACCTGGAAAGTGCCAATGTTGCCATGCGTAAAGAATTGGACCTTTTTGCAAACGTAAGACCTGTCCGTGTTCCGGAATTGGGCATAGACTGGACTTTCTTCCGTGAAAATACCGAAGGTTCTTATGCCGTAGGTTCTCTGGGTATAGACGTGGATTCAGACTTGGCTCTGGACTTCACCGTAACCACCACCCAAGGCTGCCAAAGAATAGCTCGTGCCGCCTTTGAATTTGCAAAAAACAACGGTAAAACAAAGGTAACGGTTGTCACCAAGGCAAATGTTATTAAAACAACAGACGGTAAATTCCTTAATATTTGCAAAGAAGTAGCTAAAGAATATCCCGGTATAGCTTTGGATGACTGGTACATTGATATTATGACCGCTAAACTTATAGATGAAAAACGCAGAAAAGAATTTCAAGTTTTGGTACTGCCCAATCTTTACGGCGATATTCTTACGGACGAAGCCGCAGAATTGCAAGGCGGCGTAGGTACGGCAGGTTCCGCAAATATAGGCAGCCGTTATGCCATGTTTGAAGCTATCCACGGCTCTGCTCCTCGTATGGTTCAAGAAGGCAGAGACCAATATGCCGATCCTTGTTCTGTAATCCGTGCAACAGTTATGCTTCTTGCCCACATAGGCTATGTGGATAAATCCCAAAAACTTGCGGATGTACTTGATGCAGCAATGGCAGAAGGAAAATGCGTAATTACAGGCAGAAACACAGGTGCAACCTGCGGCGAATACGCTGATTATTTAATGTCTCAACTTTAATTATCCACAATATACACAGACTTATTAACAACCCGTGTTAATAAAACGAAGTTATACACAACCCATTTGGGGTATAAAAAAACCGGAAAATTTAATTCCGGTTTTTTTATTGTTTTCCGATAATATTATTGTCTACCTATTTAACTTATGTGACGGAAGTGTTATAATAATGTGGTTCGATGAAATTAAACTTACTTGCATAAGGAATAGTAACAAAAAATTAAGTATAGATTTCACCGAACTTCCGACGGTATTCGCACATTTCAAATAAAACCACGCTAAAACGTACTTTTGATGCCCTTACATATTTTACGCCGGCATAAGGTTAAACCGGTCTTTGCGGATTTAAAAAGTTTATAAAGGTGGAATTTTATGATAATCGGAGGAATCCCAAAACGAGACGCCATTTGCAACTTGCTGGAAGACATATCCGTTTTATTTAACTCGGAATGTATGATATCGGTTACGGACACGGAACGGTTTATTGCTCATTGTCCGGGCAAAAAGGTGGATACTAAAGTAAGAATAGGTGACCCCGTACCGCCTTCAAGCCCCTTAACCATGGCTTGTCAATCAAAAAAAACCGTAACAAAAGTTATACCCAAAGAATTTTGCGGTGTCTCCTTTCGCTCAACCGCAACGCCTATTTTTGATAAGGAGGCAAACGTGGTTGGGTGCGTGGGCGTAGGAATTTCCATGGAACGTGAGTCAAAACTGGTGGAGACCTATGAACAGTTTTCAAAACTGCTTAATGTAATAACCGAACAGACCGATACCATAGACGGCGGCATGGTAAGAATAGCGGAAGATAACGAAAAGATTATGGATGTTATGAGCCATACAAAAACTGCTTCCCAAGAAATTCTGGAGCTTTTGGGCGAAATACAAATCATAGCCTCAACCACGGATATTCTGGCGGTAAATGCCTCCATAGAAGCCGCCAGAACAGGAGTACAGGGTAAGGGTTTTGCTGTCATAGCAACGGAAATCAAAGAACTTTCCCAGCACACAAAAAAGGCCGTAAATTTGGTATCCTCTCTGTTACGCAAAATGACTCGGGGTGTTGACGACCTTTCGGAAATAACCTTGGAAAACAGCGAACTGCTCCAATCTCAAATCCAAATAATCTCCGACATAAACCACGTAATAGACGATATGCAAGCTACGGCAGACAATTACTCAAAATTACTTAACTGATTACATACAATGATTTACAATAAATATACATAAAAAACCGGAGGCAAACTTATAACGCGTGACAAGTTTTCCTCCGGTTTTTTACTCGGGATTTTCCTCTTTTAAACCGATTCGCTCCTCTATTATATCCCAAAGATTGTCTCTGCCCTGTTTTGAAAGGCTTGAGAAGGGAATTAGTGTATCTTTGTCGGATAATTTTAAAGCGGTTCTTATCATGGCAAGGTGCTTGTTTAGGGCACTGCGATTAATTTTATCTGATTTGGTGGCAACGAAAATTATGTTGTAACCGTAATGTACCAGCCAATCCAATAACATTTTGTCATTTGCCGTGGGGTTATGACGTATATCCAAGAGCATGACTATAGCCTTTAATTCTTGGCGTTTTAGAAGATATTTTTCTATCATGGAGCCCCAGCTTTGGGATAGGCTTTGGGAAGTCTTGGCATAACCGTAGCCCGGCAAATCCACAAAATACAGGGTATTCTCTACGTTGTAGAAGTTTATTGTTCGGGTCTTGCCGGGGTTTTGGCTGGTTCGGGCAAGAGCCTTACGATTTACCATGTAATTTATAAGCGAAGATTTACCTACATTGGAACGACCAACAAAGGCTATTTCCGGCAATCCGCTTTTTGGATACTGTTCCTGTTTTACGGCGACACACTCAAGGTTTACGTTGTTTACGTTCATAAAAACTCCTTAAAAATCTATATTAACGATGAAAGAGAGGGAATACCCTCTCTTTTTTTAATTAAAAGATAAAATCCTTAGAGAGAAAACTCCCTTTTTCCAAATAAGTCAATCTTTCTGTAATGCAAAATAAAATATCTATCTGTTGGGGTATTTGCTTTTGCGAACACAACTTTCAACTGCATGGATTACGGTTGATTCAAAATTTCTGTCCAACAGGGTGGTAACGCCTTCGATGGTTATACCGCCGGGAGAACATACTTTATCAATTAAGTGCTGAGGATGCTCGTTTGATTCGGTAAGCATTTTTGCAGAACCCAAAACCGTTTGAGCCACTATGCTAAGAGCCAGGTTTTTGTCCATACCCAGTTTTAAAGCCGCTTTTGCCAGAGATTCCATAAACAAATAAGCAAATGCCGGAGCTGACGACGCTATTACCGTAAACAGGTGGAAGTCTGCCTCGTCTATGGCTACAACGGAGCCCATATTTTTAAATATGTTTACCACCACGTCAAGCAATTCCCGTTCAATATGCCCGTTATCGCAATATGCGGAAACACCGGCACATACGGCGGTATTCAGATTGGGCATAATACGGATTATGGGAATAGGGAAGTCCAGAATGGTTTCTATATCAGATATGGTTTGACCGGCACAGAGTGAAACTACTATAGGCATATAAGTACGCAAATCTTGCTTGGTATTTACCAATACGTTAATTAAATTCTTGGGTTTTACCGCGATAAAAACTATGTTGGAGTTTTTAATCAATTCTTCGTAACCGGAACAGCTCTTAATCCCGAAAGTGTTCACAGTGTTTTGCATAGCCTGCTTGCTAACGTCAAAAACGTTAATTTTTTCCGGTTCGGCATAGCCGCTGCGTATCAAACCGGCGATTATGGCTTTTGCAATGTTTCCGCAACCGATAAATCCATAATTCATTTGTACACTTCCTTATTTTTAAAATTAACTTATTATAAATAATACGGTAACCAATTGCAAGAGTTTTGTTATTATACTTAAATGTATAAGGAACAGTAACAAAAGCTATTCTTCGTAAACGCTTCACTCTTGCGTTTTTATGAAAATTAGGGGTTAGAGGGAAGTATAATTGGGTTGAATCTGTAAATTTATGCCTAAAGCGTTCCGGAATAATACAACCGGAAAAAACAGCTTGATTTATTAACCCCGGAAATGTTAAAATTAAAAGCAGTATGCATAATA
>CAYXWM010000082.1:0-7854 GCA_964468805.1 uncultured Defluviitaleaceae bacterium | reverse complement strand
AGTATCAGGGCAATAAATACCATCAATACTCCCACCTGCTGAGGTAACTGTTCCGCTGTTATAACAATTTGCGATATATATTGAACCCGTGCCGGAGCCCATGATACCTGCTGCATTGCCCGAGTCAATTGCACTAATATCACCTGTGTTATAGCAGTTATCAATTTCTACTACATCATTAAGTCCGGACCCTGTGGACCCTAATATACCGCCTACACTAACACCACTTAGGTTCGCAGCGTTACGACAGTTTTCTATCTCAACAGAACCTCTGCTGATACCCCCTAAAATACCACCTACGTTGTTACTTGTTCCATCAGATATTAACACGCCTTCGTTGTAGCAGTTTATAATTCTGGCTTCCTTACAAGCAGTAATACCTCCAATAATGCCGCCTGTGTAGGTTCCGTAGTTGCCGAATACGCCGTATCCATTTTGTATGCTCCCCAGATTGTAGCAGTTTTCAATTATTAGTGTTCCGTTGAGACTATTGAACTCTCCAACAATGCCACCTGAATATTTTGTTGCATCTACATTAATTTCGCTGTAGCAGTTTTCAATTCTTAAAGATCCACCGCGTAAACACGCCACAAGGCTACTTGAATAGCCTGAAGCACTTGAAGCGTTAGAAATTCTATCTTTTGGCTTAATTCCCAAATTTTTAATAGTTAAAGTTACACTTGTTAATTGACCAAACAAACCTGAATATGTGATGTCACCTACTTTATAGTTAAGTAACTTATGCCCCTGCCCATCGAGCGTTATTGACCTACCGGTAATATTTAAAGCACTCCAACTATTAGAACCAAAATCTATGTCATTAGCCAAATAATAGCTTCCGCCGTCTGCAATACTTCTAAGCTCTTCAACTGTAGAAATTGCTATTGCATCCTGATCCCCTGGTGAAATCGGTGCTAAGAATTCATTATCACTTGAAAAAGGCATAGCCGTTAATGCCACAGGCTCATCAGCAATGAGGTTGTCTTTCATTGTCTCATCTGTTTTGTCGTCCGCTTCATTGTCAGTTGCGTTGTCTGCTTCATTTTCAACCTCATTTTCAGCTTCATCCTCAATTTCGCCTTGGGTTTGTTCAATCTCCACAATTTGTTCATCTTGTCCAAGCTCTGTTGCAAAAACATTTAGTTGCAACGTAGAAAACGCCATCACAAACACCAGTAAAAAGCTTAAAAGTTTTTTTGTCACTAGAAGTCCCCCTATTTTTTAGTTAACAACGTAGTAATACCTATATTAGGTATCGTCACATTTTGCCAAAAACAATAGCCTATTACAATATTTTTTAAATACTTTACTATTAAATCGCCGAGGAAGGTAGCAATTTAACCAAAACAAATGCAAGCGTATGCAATTATGGATTTTTCGACCCATATCACAATCTAGGGCGTGTTCACACTAGCAAAAGTTGACAAATTATGTTATAATAGGAGAATAAAAATTACAAAAGAACAATACGAAAAATTAGAGCACTGATCAAAGGAGGCGATAATAATGAAGTTTATTTTATTTTTATTAAAATATTATTAACAGTCTTTTTTGCTTTATTTTGGTAAGTACTAAATCGGTCGTTTATTCTTATAATAAATGAAGGGAGTTAAGTTGCATGAAAATAATATGTATCTTTTGTACCATATGTTTATGTCTGGTAGCTTGTACAAGTAATATAACAACAGATTCAACTGATACAACAGTTAATACAGATTCAACTGATACAGCAGTTAATACAGATTCAACTGATACAACAGTTAATACAGATTCTCTGATTTGGTGTATAGAAAAAGGAATAATGCAAAAAATCAATGACCAATTAGATCCTGAAGGATTTGCTACATATGAAGACTTTATTCGCTTTCTGGTACAATACCATAGCAAAGTTAATTTTATAACTTTTAAAACGGATGATAATAATAGTATTTTGCCATATCTTGAGTATGCCCTGGAATTTGAAATATTATCTTGGATAGATTATGATGAAACCGGAGACATAACAGATATGTTTCAAAAGGAACTTGCAGAACCCTTTAACACTTTTGAATTAGTAACAAATTGGTATTCGGCAATTCCCGATTTTGAATTTGAATTAATTCACAATGCGGAACAACTTAGTACTATTGACACACAGGATGAGTTTGGGCGAGGTATTTTAAATTTATACAATGCCGGAATACTTGAAGAATCAAATCAAGATTTTCATTGGAATCGTGTTTTAACAAGAGCAGAATTTGCAAACATAGTCGATCGAATATATAATCCTCAACATAGGAGAGATTAGGATACTAAACGAACCCTCTCGCTATATAGTTAAAGAAATGAATGTTTCTCTTAAAAAATGCAATATTAGAGATGTATATGGCAATTTTGCTATTATAGATGACGAAGAAAGTGGTCAATCTCTACTTTTCGATGCAACAAAAAACGAAGTTATATTTCAAGAAGAACGTTTTAACGACATACTAGAAGAAGGCATGTTTGCTTTTGCTTCAGATACAAGTACTTCAATTGTTAATTCAAGTGGAGAAGTTATTTTTAATAAGCCCGTTCATTTTGTAACCAATTTTGCTAATGGGTTTTGTATTGTATCTTATCCTAACGATGACTACCTATACTTTATAAATAAGAAAGGACAAGAGATTAATAAATATTACTTTACTAAAAAAATGGAACTGAAGTGGGTTAATGTCAATTTAGTATATTACTTTGTAACAGCAGCGGCTTATTATAGTGGATCGGCAGATACTATAAGGCTATATGATTATGAAACCGGTGAATTTACAGATTTTAATCATATGTATGCCAGATATTTACCCAACGGAAAGATTTTTGCTATTAAAAGAGATCCTTTTAAAACAACTGTGTTTAATAAAGATCTATCGCCAATTGTTCAAACAGATTATGAATATTTAGAAATTATTAATGATGAATATTATTTAATGGTAGGAAAAGATTCCGAAGATATGCAAAAGGAAATATCTATCCTTAATCAAAAGGGAGAAGTAGTATTAACACACACTATAGACTCTAAAGGTTATGTTGAAAACATATCAACAGATGCTTTGCTTATTAAGGAAAAAGAGGATTATGCCTATACATATATAAACTTAAACACACTATCAAAGGAATCTTTTTATGCTACAGATATGGGGTATGACTTGATGAGTCGCTTATTATATACCGGCTACCATACAGTAATAGATTCTCATGGTAGACGTTTAACACCCAGGGGAGCTTATATTCACTATACATCATTTTACTTTGATGTTCATAGAAAATATTTATCGACATTTTTCTATGAATACGAAGACCGTTTATATTTCGTAACGGCAGCTTAAAAAATTTAGCATACCGATCATTCAAGCGATCATCTACCGGAGAAAATCCATAAATACATTAAAAAAGCAGTTGCCCAAAAGGATAAAGGCTACTGCTTTTTATTTTGTGAAAGAGAATAATGAGTTGTAAGTTTGCTGATAATGCTTGTAATATTCTTCAAGCTATTAATTGTAGTTTTTGCGAAGTTCTTGCAATATTATAGAATCACCTAGATTTCCTTTAAATGTCTCAACATTCGTTCCCATAAATTTTCGAAAATATTTTGCTAAAGCATCTTCGCTTTTCTTTTCATTATCAACGCCGTTATCTCTACAGAATATTCCCCATGAATCTAAAAAATTCTGTGCACGTAGTGGTGATTTTGAAACCATATATTTACCACTCTCAAGTTGCATGAGTACAATGTTTTTTCCGTCAGGAGTTTCTACATAAAACATTGAATAATTATTAGGGATTCTCGCAAACGAACTTTCGCTCACTTTTCCCATAATCCCCATTTTTTCTAATGAATTATTCAAGTCTTCTATTTTTTTATTATCAATTATTTCGTTTTGAACAAATTCTTCCAATGTACTTTTGTCCACCGGTAGACCATTGGAAGACAATAATATGCCTTCGCCGGTCACTGTGCACCCATACTTATTCGCCAATGCTTGAATCTCTGTTGTAGAGCTATCATTAAACACCGTAGTTCCATCATCATTTGTGTTAACTGACAATCTGTTCATTCCGGTTGGTATTAAATAACTATAAATCTGCTTACGAGGGACAATTGCACTTAAATTAGCTTGTTGCTGTACCGGTTGCTGCTCATAATGAGCGCATTTCTCCAAAGCATTTTTGGAGCCGATACCGTAATACTGTGCGTAATATTGATTACTTTGTTCTATCCTCATTTTAAATCCTCCCGGTAATCTTACTTATTTGCTTTTACCTCTATCAACAAAGCAGTATGGCTTTTCGCAATAACAGGTTTAGATATGATTTGAAAGCCCGCCTGTTTTGCTATTTCTAATGATTTTTCGAAATCCGGTTTACGAACATGGCCTGCAGGCTCAGCCAATAAAAGCTTAGCTCCGGCTTTATAACATGATGTATTTCTCTGAAAAGCCTTTCCTGATCGGCAACTTCATGTGACACGGCGAATAGAAAAGCAAAGTCGAATTGCAAGTTAAGTTTTGAAAGTTCCGTCGAATTTTCCGAGCATATCAAAGGATGATCCTTTGAATACCCTTAGAATAAATATTATTTTTCATCTGTTGGCAGCGTGATTGTAAACTGAGTTCCCACACCTACCGTACCGGTTACAACAATACTGCCGTTATGTTCATCTACAATCCATTTTGCTATTGCCAACCCCAGCCCCGATCCTCCTTTTTCTCGACTGCGAGATTTATCTACTCGGTAAAATCGGTCAAATATTTTTTCAATTTGTGATTCTGCAATTCCTTCTCCGGAATCTTTTACCGTTATTTTTACAACGTGTCCCACCGTTTTTGCAGAAATCAGTATTTTGCCGGGAGCAGTAGAATATTTAACGGCATTGTCAAGTAATATCACTGCCAGTTGTTTCAAACGCTCACGGTCGCCTGTGAAAGTAATATTTTCTTCAATGTTATGTTTAATAATGATTCCTTCATTTTGTGCGTAAGGCAGCATAGGTAGTGTTGCTTCCAGCAATGCCTCATCCAATGCAAAAGTTGTTTTGTTTAGCGTTTTATGTATATCGGCACTTCTTGATAAGGTCAGTAGGTCATCTACCAATTTTGCCATCCGCAATGTTTCATAACGGATATTCTCAAGCCATCGCATTTGCTCATGTATGGTGGCATTCGGTTCGCCCATAGCCGCTTCTAAATTGGTTTGAATGACGGAAATCGGTGTGCGAAGCTCATGAGATGCGTCCGCAGTAAATTCAATCTGCTTTTCCAAGGCTTTTTTTATGGGTATTAAAGCTCTTTCCGTAATAGAAAGGCTAGCTATGAAAACAAGCAAAAGACTACCCACTGCAAACAGTCCGATCCGTGACAGGAATGCAATCAAGGACTCGCTTATTCCAATGACCTCTTGCAAAACGATAACCTGCCCTTTTGAAGGATCAAGAATCATCCTTAGAAACAAGAATTCGTCAGCAGTGGAATTTGTAATTTTGCCACTGTTTTCAGATTGTTTCAACACGATGTCCGCAAGCGATTGGAGTGCTTCTTGTTCCATCGTTATTTGTGTACTGAACTTTTCGATTTCGCCATCATTATTTACTAACAAATAAATAAGTCCACCCTGCTTACTGTGAAGCTGCCCCGGTTGCCTTTTCTCTTGCCGGGGTACGTCGCCGGAAAGGGCTGCATCTAACATCTCGTGGCTAACACTGTTTGGATCATTCCTCGGTGAACCCATGAAGGCAAATACACCTATTACAGTAAGTATTATGCTAATGATAAGCAGATTAAAAAGGGTAAGCCTGATTCTAAGTTTTTTAAACATAATCAGCTCTCCGAAAGACAGTACCCAATACCTCGTACTGTTTTTATTTGTACGCCGGAATCTTCCCGCGCTATTTTTTTACGCAGATAATGGATATACAGCTCTACACTACCCAAATCCGCATCGCTGTCAAATCCCCAAACCCGTTCAAAAATTTGCTCCTTTGTCAGAACTTGATTTTTGTTTCTTGCCAAAAGCTCAAGCAGTTGCATTTCTTTGACAGTTAGCTTTACGTTTTCATCGCCATAGATTACCGTGAGCGAAACAGGGTCTATGTCCAGAGTTCCTATGCTGATTTTACCCCCGATAAATAAGGATTCGCTTCGGCGACTTAATGCACGAATTCTCGCCATCAGCTCCTCCGTGGAAAATGGCTTAATTAAATAATCGTCTGCACCTGCATCAAGTCCCTCAATACGGTTTTCCACGCTGTCCTTTGCCGTTAAAAAGATAACGGGTGTTTTTATTTCTTTGGAGCGTATTGCTCTTAACACTTCCACACCATCTTTTTGCGGCAGCATTCGGTCTAACACAATCAAATCATAGACACCGCTATCTGCCATATCCTGTGCGGATATTCCGTCATACGCAACATCAACTGCATACTTGTTTTTCTTTATGATGTACTCCAGTGCGTCTGCAAGCCTTTTTTCATCTTCTACAAGCAGTATTCGCATATTGATAACCTCCTTTTGTGAGAATTTCTATTTGTTACAGTATAACGCAATTCTTTGAATTTCCTTAGAATAATATTTAAAAATTCAAAGCTATAACAAAGAATTGGAATTTATGATTAACTCCACAACAAAAATTAAGGGGGCACATATATGATCCAGTTAAACAATATTGATAAAATCTATCAGGTAGGTGAAAAGCCGTATCATGCTTTGAAAAAAATCAACACCTGTATTTCTAAGGGAGAATTTTTAGTCGTAACCGGTCGCTCCGGCAGCGGAAAGTCAACTATGCTCAATATTCTGACAGGTATAGACCGCCCTACCACCGGCAAGGTCATCATTAACGGCACAGATATTACGGGCTATAGCGAGGGAGAAATGGCAGAATGGCGAGGGAAGTATATCGGTATAGTATTTCAGTTTTTTCAACTGATTCCCAACCTAACTGTATCGGAAAATATTCTGCTTGCAATGGACTTGGTAAATACTGTACCCGCTGACCGACGTGTATCGGACGCTATGAACCTATTGGAGCAGGTGGGACTTCGCAGCCATGCTGATAAACTACCTACTGCTCTGTCGGGCGGAGAACAACAGCGTGTAGCCATTGCAAGAGCCTTAGCAAACCGTGCCCCCATCTTAATAGCAGACGAACCAACCGGCAATCTGGATTCCAAAAGTACTGCCGCTATTTTGGAACTGTTCAAAAGCCTTGTTAAAACCGGAAAGACCATCATCATGGTAACCCATGAACGCTCACGGATACCCGGTTCTACACGGCAACTTGTTTTGCAAGACGGTCAAGTCATAGATGATATTAGCTTTGGTAAGGAGGCATAAGCATGAGTAGATTGTTTAAAAAAGCACTGCACGATTTGTTTGGCAATCGTACCCGTCTACTTACAGCGCTTATGGCCATCATTCTTGGGACAACTGTATTTGGCAGTGTCACATTTGTTTATGCACTTCTAAACCGTGAAATCAGGCAGGTGTTTACCGATACGACTCCTGCCTCCGGTATGATTACGGTTAATAATATTGATGATAAATTTTTGGAACTCACAGACGGTTTTACCGGCTTTACTGATTATGAGGTAAAGGCACAGCACAAAATGCGCATAGAAAGAAGTGACGGTTCCCTAAAGACGCTATGGATGTTTTCTGCAAACGATTTGGCTACAATGCGTATGAATCAACTCAAACTTGTCGACGGTAGTTTTACACCGGGAGATGGCGAGATATTGATTGAACAGGATGCACTGGGCGTAGCAGGTGCTAAGATGGGCGATGAGCTTTCCATACAGTTGCCTGATTCCTCCGTTTCCAAATTCCGCATCACCGGAACAGT
>CAYXWM010000081.1:0-7959 GCA_964468805.1 uncultured Defluviitaleaceae bacterium | reverse complement strand
TTGCTAAAAGATGGGGATTGACACAAAGACGAGTTCAAGGAATGTGTAGAGAAGGATTAATAAATGGTGTTATTCGTGAGGGTAAGAAGTTTAAAATACCTGCTGAGGCAGAAAAACCGTTAGATAATCGAATTAAAACTGGAAAATATATTGGGTTTAGAGATAAATTGGGAAAAGTAAAAACGAAAGACACTTAATAATTGTTAGGCGGAGGTTGGGGAGCGTCGTTATGGTAAATTTGTTGGAAAAAAAATTAGAGCATTGGGAGCATGAATTACTTGACCTTGGCAAACGCAATAAAATGATAAACTATAAGGAAAGCAAAAGAACAACCATGAAACTCACTTCTCCAGATTTTAATGAACTTTGGGAGAGGATTGCTTTAAATGAAGAAGAATTAACTTTTAAACGTCCTGTTGATCGCAATTCTGATTTACGTATTTTTTCTATGCTTACTTTACTTGAGATATTATCACAACCAATTCCTGTAACTAAAGGGGATATTGACACCGATATTAGTTTTATTGAGCGTCAGAAAACATTAAAAAATCTCCGTGCTAAATCTAAGCTTTCTTTAGACGAACAAGGGAATAATATCCTTTATATGACTGTAGGTTTTGTTGAGTGGAGAGATGACATTTCTGCAAATGGCAGCTGGATTAAGTCACCTTTGATAATGGTGCCGGTTTCATTAGTCCTTGAATCGGTTAATACACCCTATGTCTTGAAGCGTTACGAGGATGATATTGTTGTAAATCCTACGCTTGCATATTATTGGAATGAAAAATATGGAATTACTTTACCGCTATTTGATTCTGATGAACAAGGTATAGATGAATTTATGCAACAATTAGAAAAGTTAGTAGACAAAAGAGGATGGAAAATAATCCGTGAAATCAGCCTGGGGCTTTTATCATTCCTAAAAATAAATATGTATTATGATATTCAGAATAACAGAGAAAAACTGTTAAATCACCCAATACTAAAAGCTATAACTGGTGAAAAATCAGAAAATCCTGAATTTGATATACAGAATTTTGACCATGACAGTATTCTACCAATAAATAGTTATCAAGTTGTTAACGCCGACTCGAGTCAGCAAGATGCTGTTATTTTATCACAAAAGGGAGTTAGTTTTGTTATTCAAGGTCCCCCGGGAACAGGAAAAAGTCAAACTATAACGAATATAATAGCCACAGCTTTAGCAGATGACAAAAAGGTATTGTTTGTGTCTGAGAAAAATGCGGCTCTTCAAGTGGTTTATAGACGGCTTCAAGAAGTAAACCTTGCCGATTTTTGTCTACCATTGCATAGTCATAAAGCAAATAAAAGAGAAATATTAGGCCAGATTGGGGATACTTTAAACCTTCCTGTGTATCCTGTGAAAGATGAGGCTATAACTAAACTTTATACATTGAATACAGAAAGAGAAAGACTTAATTTATACGCTCGTGGCTTACATGTTTTAGTTGCTCCTTTAAACGAAAGCATTTACAGCGGCTATGCTGTTTTAAGTGGCTTGGCGGAAAACAGTGACGTGAAATTTACTATTGAAAATATCGAAAGCGTCACAAAGGAAAAATTGGAAACAATGCATTATTGCGTGTCAGAGTACGCTTCAGCACTAACAAAAATGGGATGCCATTACAGTGAAAATCCGTGGAAAGGCACAAACATCAATACCGTGACACATTCCTTGATTGAAAAAATACAGAATGTATTTTCAACTGTTATAGAAATTACAGAAGCATTGGCAAACGAAAGTGAATTATTAAGACGAAGTTATGATTTCAGTTATTTGAATAGATTTAGTGATGTTGATTCGGTTAAGAGCATTCTTAAAGTTGCATTAAAAGCAGTCAATGTTCCTGTCGAGTGGTTAATTTCTGAATCAATCAATGTACTTAAAACAGAAGCGGAACAAAGATTAAATGCTTCTAAACAATACTTTGAAAAGCAGGATGTAATTGCCAAATGTTATTCTCCGGGCGTTTTTTCTTTGGCGGCGAAAACACTTCAGGAACAAATATCAAAATACCGCATTAAATTATCGCTCACAGCTGTTCCTCAAAAAATAGCAAATGAAAGAGATATTAAAAACACGTATTTAGAAATGCATTTAATTTATGAAAAACTTTGCAAAACAGTTACCGCTGTTGAGTTAATACAAAGAACAACAGATTACATTCAACCAATAACTTATAGTAATTTAAAAGACTACAGTGATTTTGTTTTATTATTGTGTAAAACTCCAAAAATTAATGAGATGTGGCTTTCTGTTTATGATTTTGACGGATTAGTCACCATTTGCAACGAAACTAAAGGTCTGTGGTCTGATATTTTATGCTTAAAGAGTTATATTGGACAAAAAAGTAAATGCAGCATTTTTGAATTATCTGATAAATCTATGTTCGAGCAATTTGTAACATATAGCGACTTTGTTGACAGCACTTCACCAAATATCGGTCTCCAAAATCCAAAGCACTTAACACTTGAAGCACTTAGCCGTTACTCAGAGCGATTAAGTGATGATTTGAATTTATTAGATCAATTATGGACGACAATATTACAAGAGAGTAATTTTCTTTACAATAATCACGGATTCACAAAATTTAACTTAAGAGCGGAAATACAAACACAAATACGAATTTGTGAAGCTGCACTATGCCCGTTTTTTCCATTAGAATGTTGGGCAGATATTTCCAATGGCACTAAACCATATGAGTTATTGCATTTAGCGGAACATCATCATAAAACATTAAGCAAACTAAAAACAGAAATTTTATCTATTTACGAAAACAGTGTTTTTAATTTGGATTCTGATGCAATGTTAAAAAGGTTCAAAACTGAATATCGAAGTATACTCAAATGGATTAAGAGTAGCTATCATTCAGATCGCAAGGAAATATATGCTATCCACAAGAATGTTAGTAGTAAAATTACAGATAATGAAATTGTCATTCTCTTACAGAATTTAAGTGTCAGTAAAGAAAGCGATGATTGGCTTGCAAATAATAAAGAAACTATTTTATCCATTATTGATAATCATTATACCGGAGATGAAACCGATTTTGAACTTTTGTATTTAAACATAGAACGCTTCAAAAAAGTAGCTCCTTTATTTAGAAACAACAGCGATGCAGTTCGTGCTATGTCAATAAAGTCAGATGAAAGCATATCTGTTGTTAGAAGTTATCAATCGCATCTGCATCAGCTTAACGAGTTTTGTTCTAAGCAACCTGATGTGATTGATGATATTTCAAAATATATAAATGATTTAAAACTATCATTATCAAAGGTTACTGAGCTAAAAACATTATTTGATGTTGCCCTTGGGTATGTCAATGATAAAAATATGGACTACAATTCTTTAGTTGAATTCTTTGAGAAGTTGAAGAAATTTAGTGATACAAAGGATGCAATTGTTCAAAACGAAAAAACTTTGGAGAACTATTTCCCTGAGGCATATAAAAAGGAGGATACAGAATGGGAGAGCATATTTTCTGACATTAAGTGTTTTATCAGCATTAAGAAGCACTTTTCAGGGTTGCTAAATAAAAAGATTCGAAATTTGTTGCTATCAAGAGAAGCGACTGCCGTTTTTGCTGATATACCAAATGAGCTTACTGATTCACATGCGTTTTTAGATTCGATAAATGAATTGTTTACTCGACCTATAGATGAAAGCTGTTTGCTATCTGATTCTATTAACTGCATAATAGCTTTTCTTGAACCGTGTCATGCCCTAATAGGCTGTTACGATATATTACTACAGTTTGCACTTTCCGAGCGTTCTTGGGAAGATGTTGATAGAGATATCGCTTTATTAGAGTACATTCAAAATACAAGAGAATATTACAAGGAAAACGAAAGTAAATTGACATCAAAATACAAGTATTTCTTTAATGGTGTTGAAACTGATTGGAACGGTGTATTGGAACAATTAGCATATGCTCGTGATTTCAAAAAATATGTGGATGAGAATAAGTTGTCCGATCGCTTTATAAAGAATACTTGCCAAAGTAAAACAGCAGCTAATGAACTTGAGCGAATGAATAATCTGCTCAATAGGATAACACAGCTTGATACCTACATTTCTTTTATAAAGTCTTTATTTGATCCATCTTTCGATGTTTTGACGGCTGATTTTGACGATGTATATTTTAAGTTGCTTCATTGCATTGAAAATATGAACTTACTGGAAAAGCAAATAGATTATCGGATTACAAGGCAAAATTGTGTTGATTGTAGTTTGGAATCTTTTATCATTGCGATTGAATGTTTAAATGAAACCATAGGGGATATACCGAGTGCTTTCCTAAAGGGGTTTTATGAAAGATGGCTTGACTTTGCGATGGAGCAAATACCAGCTGTTTCTGAATTTAGAGAACGTGTGCAAAATGATAGAATTGGTAGGTTTTGTGAGCTTGATACAGTACAATTGCAAATTGCACAAATGCGTATCAGAGAAAAAATTATAAGTGCTTTCCCCTCGAAAGGGCGGTTTCTTGTTGCCGGTGATGAACTTTCTATATTGAGTCGTGAACTTGATAAAAAGAAACGGCACATGCCGCTCAGAAAATTATTCCGCTCAATACCAAATTTGTTACTAAAATTAAAGCCGTGCCTTATGATGTCGCCTTTATCTGTTTCGTACTTTTTAGAAGCGGAAACCTATAAGTTTGATATGGTTATTTTCGATGAGGCATCACAGATATTTCCCGAAGATGCAATTGGAGCTATTTGCCGAGGTAAGCAAGTTATCATTGCCGGTGACAGTAAGCAATTACCTCCAACTAACTTTTTTTCCGCAAGTTCAGGCGGTATATATGATGGCACCGAAACTGATGATGACTCTAACGAGTATGATATTATATCTGATTCTATCTTGGAAGAGGCTAAAAACCTCCCGAATCAGCCGCTATTATGGCATTATCGAAGCCGCCACGAGAGTCTAATTAGCTTTTCTAACAAGGAAATTTACAAAAATAAACTCATAACCTTCCCGGGCAGCATGAACAGAGTAGTAGATATGGGCGTTGAATATGTATATGTTGAAGATGGTGTTTATGAAGGACAAAACAACGTTAAAGAAGCACAGAAGTGTGTTGAGCTAATTTTAGAACATATACAAAAGTATCCGAGGCGCTCACTTGGAATTATAGCTTTTAGCGAGAAGCAACAATCTGCCATTGAGGATTGCGTTGAGCGTTTTAGGTTTAATAACCCACGATATGAGTGGTTTTTTAATGAAGAACAAGAAGAACCTTTTTTTATAAAAAACCTTGAAAATGTTCAAGGTGATGAACGAGATACAATTATTTTCAGCATATGTTATGGAAAAAATAGTAATGGTCAAATGTTTATGCGCTTTGGTCCTCTCGGGCAATCAGGTGGCGAACGTAGGTTGAATGTAGCTATCACTCGTGCAAAATATAATATAAAGCTGATTGGATCAATTTTGCCATCAGATGTTGACTTAAATCGCACCAAGTCCGATGGTGTTCGGTTGTTACGCTCCTATATTGAATTTGCTATGTACGCTACTGATGCAGAAATTCGGTCAAACAAAAATAATAGTTTAAATGACGATTTGTTTTGTAAAAGTGTTGCTGAGTTTTTAGATAGCAAAGGTTACAGCATTGTTAGGAACATTGGATGTTCGGATTACACTATTGATATAGGGATTGAAAAGGTTGATTTGCCTGGATATTTTGCCGCCGGTATTGAGTGCGATGGCAATATGTATGTTTTGGCAAAAACAGCGAGTGATAGGGACAGGCTTCGGACAAGCATACTCAAAAGCATGGGTTGGAATCTTTATAGGGTTTGGTCAACTGATTGGATACGCAATCCCAAAGAAGCACAGGCAAAACTATTGGCTTTTGTAGAAGAAGCAATAAATAAACCGCTTAATGTTCAACCTAAACTCGTACCTAATCAAATTAAAATGACCGAGATGGCATCAAAGAAGTCAACGGAAGCTATTGGTGCGATTGTTGAAACATCAAAACAAAATCGCATTGGCAATAAACCTGTTGAGCTTGATATGTATGTAGTGGCTAATTGGTGGGAAGTTAGTTATCCCCCTAATGCAGGCAATATGGAAAAGATAATGGCTTTGATTACTCATGTAGTTGAAATTGAACAACCTATACATCGTGATTTGATTTATCAAAGATTAGCCGGTGCTTTTGGTAATCAAAAAGCCACAAGTACAATCCGAAGAAATATTGACCCTTACTTAAACCATATGCAAAAGCAAGAATTGATAAAATGTGAGGATGGTTTTTTCTCATTACAATCAAGAGATAAAATACCAATGCGAAAAGCTGGCGGTCGTTCTATAGAACACATATCTGTATCGGAAATAGCCGCTGTAATGATTGTTGTAAGTAAAAATGCCTATGGATTATCCGCAGACGCATTAGCATCTGAAACAGCAAAACTTTTCGGTTTTGAAAGAAAGGGTCCCAAAATTGTTACAGCTATGAATTTAACAATAGACTACTTAAAATCAAAAGGAGCTATACGAATTGTTGATGATAAAATCCAAGTCGTGGAGGAATAAGATATGAGCAACAAAACCGAAATCAACCCAAGCATTAGAAGCAACCCCACTGTCGTAAATACATCTGTGAATGCAAGTAATGTCACAAGTATTAATGCAGCTTTATCTCAAATTGATATCTCTGTCGGCACACTTTTAAATGACAAATATGAGATTATCACCAAAATGAATGTTGTAACCGGAGAAGCTGATTTATATGTTTGTCGCTATCGAAATCAGGGTTTTGTTGCTAAGGTATATCGCAGAAATCTTGCTATCAAAGCCGATGTTGTTGATGTGCTCAAAAAGATCGAGTCACCTTATGTTGCTCGGCTATATGACACAGGTACATATAATGGTTTTCCTTTCGATATTCTGCCCTATTATAAATCAGGTAGCTTGCAAGGTAAGCGTTATTCGTTTAACGAATTGAAAAAGAATATTATCCCAAGCTTAAATGAAGGGCTACATGCCTTGCATCAAAAAGGTTTGCTCCATAAGGATTTAAAGCCTTCTAATATTATGCTTTGTGATAACGGTAAAGATGTGGTAATCATAGATTTTGGCGTTAGCACTGTCACAGAACAGGGAGTAACAGTTGTTGTTACCCACACAGGCAAAACCCCGGACTACTCCGCTCCGGAAACATTTCGCAATCTTTTTTTGGCAGAATCAGATTATTTTTCGTTAGGTATAACCATTTATGAGTTGTTTTGTGGTCATACACCCTATCGGAATATGAGTACGGAAGCAATAGAGCAATTTTTGTCAGTTCAGCGAATACCGTTCCCTGATGACATGCCGGATGAATTAAAAAACCTAATAGCGGCACTCACATATTACGACATAACGGGCAGAAAGAATAAAGAAAATCCTAATAGACGTTGGACTTATGAAGAAGTTAAACGCTGGCTAAAAGGCGAAAAACTGACCATCCCTGGTGAAGGTATTGGCAATAGCAAAGGAACAATGCCACCTTATACGTTTTTGAGTGAAAGATGTACAACCATCCCAGTGCTTGTTAATGCACTTGCCATCAATTGGAATGAAGGTAAAAAGCAACTCTTCCGTGGCTTGCTTTCCGGATTTTTTAAGTCTTTTAATCCGCAAATAGCAAGCTTTTGTTTAGATGCTGAGGAAGAAGCCTCAAAGGGAGCAAGTGATGACTTTATATTCTGGAAGCTACTTTACAAATTAGATACAGACATAAGAACATTTTACTGGCGTGGGCAGGTATTTCAGGGGTTACCGGCATTAGGGCGGACTATGCTTGAACAACTTCGCAAAGGTAATTTATCACAACTTGCTTTTTATGACAGTATTTTCAGAGAAAAGCTGTTGTCAAACTATGTTGCAGTGACAGAGCCTAAAAACTTTTCGCTTAAAACGGCGGCGGAAGGTTTGGAAAG
>CAYXWM010000080.1:0-8505 GCA_964468805.1 uncultured Defluviitaleaceae bacterium | reverse complement strand
TGTTCCTATTTATAGAGCAAAAGAACTATACTATTTAAATATATTAAATCCTACCTTTGATCCAAAAACACTTGATATTTTTCACATATTTCATTTACATTTTCACCAAACATTACCTGTTTTCCTTCATGCATCCACAAGATCTTAGTACACAAATTCCTAATTTGCTCCAACGAATGTGAAACTAAAATAGTTACTGCTCCATTATTAATGATTTCACGCATCTTTTGAGCACTCTTTTCTTGAAAAGCTCCATCACCTACAGATAAAACCTCATCAAGGATTAAAATATCTGGTTGTACATATGAGGCAATTGCAAATGCAAGTCTAGACTGCATTCCACTAGACAATTGTTTAAATGGTCTATCTTGAAAATCTATTAATTCTGCAAATTCAATAATTTTGTTGTAAGAAGCATCCATAAACTCACGCGTTAGACCAATAATAGCTCCTCTTAAATAAGTATTTTCTTTCACAGTTAAATTGCCATCAAATCCAGAAGCGAGCTCCAAAAGTGCAGATACTTTTCCACGCGCAGTAATAGTGCCTGTTGTAGGAATCATTATTCCAGCAACAGCCTTTAGAAGTGTAGACTTTCCGGAACCATTAGTTCCGATAATACCAAGTAAATCTCCATGAGTGAGTTGGAAACTAACACCATTTACAGCCATAAATTTCCATACTTTATATTGCCCTTTTATGTTTTTGATCACCCAATCCTTAAGACCTATGTCTTTAAAGTCTCCTAATTTATATTGTATGCTAACATCGTTTACTGATAATATTGGCTCCATTAAAGCACCTCAAACATAATATAAAAATTCGTGGTTATATTTTTTATACATCCACGCTCCCATTATTAATGCAGCTAACGCATAACCGATCATTAACATATGAAACCAAAGAGACGGAACCGTGTTGTCAATTATAATTTTACGTGTGTAACGTATAAATAAATAAAGCGGATTTAGGAAAAACAGATTTTTTCCAAAAGCGGGAAAGTGATCTATTGGATAAAAAATGGCTGAAAGCCACATAATCAGCTGGCATAAAATCCCCCACAGATACTGCATATCTCTAAAAAATATATACATAGAAGACAATATTAATCCCATTCCAAAATTAAATATCATCATCATAAAGAGTGGAAAAATCAGCATTATATAGTTTGCTGTGATTGGAACATTATCAAATAATATAAACATGAATAATATTAAAATATTAATCATGAAGTTTATTAAAGAAGAAACATTTTTAGACAACAGGAACATATATTTCGCAACATTTACTTTTGTATAGATTCCAGCGTTATCAAGCAATGCTGTCATTCCTTGATTTGTTGTTTCACTGAAAAACGCAAACAGAATTTGTCCAACAAACAAATAAACCGCATAGTGATTAATGTTACTTCCAAGCATCTTTCCGAATACAATCCACATTATAAGTAAATTGAGCAATGGTGACAAAATACTCCATAATATTCCTAAAATAGTTCTTTTATATTTTAGAATAAAATCACGTTTAACAAGTTCACCAAACAAAAACTTGTATTGCCTGTATAATTCCTTATATTTAGGTTTTGTTAGTATAAACATTACTGCAAATATTGCAACAGATGTTATGCCAAAAATTAATGAATAGGGTAACAAAGCCTTTTGCTGTTTTTTAAGCAACATTTCTTTATTGCTGTCACTGATTTCAAGAACTTCTTCTGAATTGACACCATAGGTATCTATTATTTGGACACTATCGTCAAAAAATACTTCTGCTTCACCACCCGTATCAGATAAAGAAAATAACACTTCTCGATTTGTTCCAACCGGAATCTCAATTGTAATTGACTTTGTTATATCAGATATTGTATTCGCATCGGTGAGCGAATACTTGAAATGTTTATTTTCTGGATTATCGGGGCTATCTAATGTTAACCATTTTCCCTCTATTGGCGTTCTTAAACTAAAATCTTGATTTCCAATTCTTAGACCAGTAACTGTTATGTCGTTTCCACGAGATTGTAGATTGTGAGTTTCCAAAGCAGTAATTTTAATTGTTTCATATATTGTAGTACTTGCATTTGATAAAATTGCAGAAAAGACAGAAAGCCATAAAATTGCACTTAATAACATGAATAAAATTTTGCTACCTACCTTTTTTTTGAATATGAACAACCCTAAAAAGATAGTTATAAGTGGTAAAACAATATAAAGTATTAACGTATAGGTTACCATTATACAGTAAACCCTCCAAATTTTCTGTTCTGCTTTAAATTGTAGAATTGACGACTAAATTTATCTTTTTAATACAATTCTAACTTTTTCTACAATTTTCTGGACAGTTGGCACTTCGTTATAATAGTTTGGATTAGTTGTCTTAACTTTATCATCCAAGCCTAATGAATATATTACAGAGCCTGGGTTTTTTAGCATCAATTCATATGCTATTGCTTGTGAAGCACCACATATTTCATGTCCTACATCTACAACTATTCCTGTTGGAACTTTGCTTATTATATTAGTGTAGGCATCTGAAGCAAACGGTTTAAGCCAGCGTATATGCAATACATTTGCCTTGATGCCTTGTTCATTCAGTATTTCTTTTGCTAGAATAGCTCGCATACGGCATACAGAGATAGCAAATATATTTATATCTGCATCTGCATCTGCATCATCAGCAAACTCTTCAACATTGTCATAAGTATCACGATATTCACTTACATATATGGGAACGTCATCTGCCATAAATGCTTTCCATGCCTCTTGGTATTCATTAGGTGTAATCGGAGCACACACCTTTATCCCTGGAAAATGCATAAACATACTGTGTAAAACGTTTGAGTGTGTAGCATCAAAATGATCATTAGATAAGGCACGGATGAATACAGGTGCAGAAATTTGATTAACAGGCTTGTACACTGCTGCAAAAGCGATAAACGGACTGGCGTTCATTAGCATGAAATCCTGAAAACGAACAACAAATATAGGTCTTCTGCCAACGACAGCACAACCTACCGCAAAATCAGCACCTGCTGTTTCTGTCATTGGCAAATCAATTACATTTTTATGGTTAGGAATAGTTCCAGCAACACCACCCGGATCGGTTACACATTCTCCTAAGAGAATACCATTGTTTTCTTGCAAATGATGTAGAGTAACTTCTCTAATCGTATCTCTTAAAGATATTCTATCCATGCATCCTCCATCTTTTTAGTCGCGTCCGCTTCAATTTGCAGGACCGATTTTTCTAAACCTCGCTCTGTCAATTGCCCACGTACAATGTAATACCTATCCCATGTAGGGGGTGCATCAATACCTACACCTGCATGCCAATAATTTCTACATACACGGCAATTTAATAATGCTGGCAATTGATTATTAAACCGATTAATGTATGTCATTATAGTAAACGGATCATCGGTTAAGTCTATAGCATTTAATCCGAACCCCCTTGCAACATCTACAAGCTCCCAGCTACGACGCTTTGATTTTGGAGACATAACCGATAAATCATTATCAGTACATACAAATAAAACAGGAAGTTTGTGAGTTGCAGCAAAGCCAAAGGCAGATAGTGCGTAATCTTCTTCTGCTGCTCCATCACCAAAAAAACAAATTGTCTTTTCATTGTTACCAAGTGCAGCTCCCACACCAACTGAAATATTCTCTCCAATAAAACCCGTATGAGCATACATTCTGCGCCCTTCTCCAAAGTATTGAAAGGCACCGCCAATCTTACCGCCACAACAACCTGTATCCAAACACATAATTTCATCACGAATTGATGCAACTGGTCCCCCAAGCGATAGATACAAATCCATTGCTCGATGTTGCGTAAAAATCTGATAATTCCAGGCTACTTCACCAATTGCTGCACCCACAGCCTCTTGTCCCGATGACATATGAATTTTAATACTAAATTTTCCACTGGATGATGCACGTACTATACAATCCTCGAAAGCTCTTACCTCGGCCATTTTTTTGAAAACAGACAACTGTATTTTAGTATTAAAGTTATCAATAGCATCGTCAATTATGTTAAAATCACGATAATCTGTAGTGTTATTCATTTTCATACTTTTGTGTACCTCATCTTTTGATACTCGTTGCACAACATTGTAATGCCCTGCTGCATACTAATCTGTTGTGCCCATCCAATTTTTGTAAGCTCGTCGATAGAGCAGATCCTATTTGCCATATTCTCTGGTCGTTCAGAATTGAATTGAATTTTCCCATTGTATCCTACTGTATTGCAAATAGCGTCAACGATACTCTTCCAACAAGATATTTCTGAGCTTCCTATATTAATAGCAGGATAATCTGTGCATTCATAATTATCCATAACACTAATAACTGCATTTGCACAATCATCTACATGTAAAAACTGCTTTTTAGCAATACCTTTACCAAAAATATCCAAGAACAATTCATTTCTATTTTCAAGTTTAGCATCGCATATTTGCATTACTAATCGCTCAAGCAAATAAAGACTTTTTCTTTTAGAAAATCCTCCGTAAATATGAGTAGGCAAACAATAAATAAATTTAGTTTCATATTGCTTATTGTAATACTCACACAGTTTTAATCCAACCATCTTTCCAATAACAGCAGCATGCATGGAAGGCCTATAACCTTGCAAATTAAAGTGTTCTAATTGATTTTCATGCAACACATTGTTCTCAATTGGAATATTCCATGGATAAAGCATGGCACTACCCAACATAACCATTTTAGCAACTCCATAGTTTTTTGCTGCTTCGATAACATTGCACTGCATCATGATATTAGCATAGCATTCTTCCCCATCTCCTACTTCGCAGATCTCAAAATCGGTCACAGCTTTTACTGCGCAAAAAAATACAAATTCAGGTTTGTATTGGGAAAAGTACTCGTTTACATCACTTTGATTTAACAATTCCAAATCTTTGTGAGCGCAGACCCCTACATTTATATATCCATAATTCTTAAGCAGTTCGCTTATTCGATTTCCTATTAAACCCTTACCTATGACAAGTATTTTTGACTGCTTTTCCATATATTTCTCCTAGACATATCTGATATTTATTCAAAATTCTTCTAAACCTACCACTAACATGATTTATAGAAAACATCGTAAATAGTCCAACGCCTCTTTAACATCTGCAATAGCAACATCACGTACAATGCTTAAATCATATGTATCGTCCAACAACACAACAGTCATATTTGAATCTGTTTGCTTTTTATCTTTATGCATAGCTGTAATCATAGTATCTGTGTCTTGAAGATGATTCTTAACATCAATAATGATGATTTTTTTAATTAATTGCTCAATCCTTTTTGCATGATTTTCAGACATAATACCTCTTATTACAGAGATATTGTTTGCTGCAACAACACCCAAAGCTACAGCGGTCCCGTGTGGTATATTGTACTGACTAACCACCTCAATTGCATGACCAAATGTATGAGCAAAGTTCAATTTTATTCTCTCATTTTTATCAAATTCATCAATTTCTATAAATCTTTTCTTGAAAAGTAACGAAGACAACACAAAGGTTTTTAATGTATCAACCTGAGCCTCTATTAATGATTGAATGTTTTTTTCTAAATCTATTAATCTTTCCTCGCCTGAAATTATATTAAATTTCACAATCTCACCAATACCACTAAACAAATCCTTGCGTGTTAATGTCAGGAAAAAATTAGGATAAATATAAATTTCATCAGGAGGAAAGAAAGTTCCCAATAGATTTTTATAGCTTTTATAATTTAATGAAGTTTTTCCTCCAATACAACTATCGCATGAGGCTAATAAAGTGGTGGGCAGATACGTCCACTTGATGCCTCTGTATAGAAGATTCGCAACAGCACCTGTGACATCTTGTACTATACCACCGCCTACAGATACAAGCCTTGTATTTCTTTTCGAAGAAAGCATTACTAACTTTTCACAAATATCTAAAGCTGTTTCTATAGTCTTGTTTTCTTCCAAAGCTTCAAAGATGTGCAACTTATGTGAAGATATTCCTTTAAATAAATCAATGTGCAAATCATAAACATTCTTGTCAATAACAAAAAATGTAAACGGATCTTGCTTAATGTTCTCCAAAAATTCTGGAGTGTTTACTATTTTTACATAATATTGTTTTGTAGCCGATTGTATTTGAATGCTATCGCTCACCAGATTGTAAACCCCCCATCAATAATTATTTTTTGACCGGTAATGTAGGTGTTTTCTATTGAACCCAAAAAATAAATCAACCGTGCTATTTCATTAGGCATTGCAAGTCTTCCGAGCGGAATTTGCTTAGTAATATTCTCTATTTGTTCATTTGAATTATTCTTTTGAGTTAACTCAGTTAATGTAAACCCCGGACAAACAGTGTTCGTCAATACGTTGTACTCTGCCAATTCTAATGCCAACGCGTTGGTTATACCATGCATTCCATTTTTTGAAGCCGAATAAACCGAGCGTCCACTTTTGGATACCACTGCCCAAATTGAGCCAACATTAACTATTCGACCTGCTGAACTCTCTTTTAAATGAGGAATGAGTCCTCTCAATAGTCGTATTGGTGAAATTAAATCAATTTGCAACATCTCTTCTAATTGCTGGTCTGAAACGCTCTCTAATAGTTCAATGTTATTTATCCCAGCATTATTGATAATAGAGTCAATTTGAATATCACAAATACTATTTAAATACTTATCTACAGACTCAGAACTGGATAAGTCTAACTCGCTTCTTGAAGGTGCTATTATTTCATATCCTTTAGCTTCAAAAATTTCGGCTGTAGCTTTTCCTATTCCACGCGAACCTCCGGTTATTAACACTTTCATATTAGCTCACTTTTTGCTTTTTCCAAGCGCCGGCTTAGCATCTCTAATCTGCCACGATCTTCATTCGCCATGCGGTCATAAAAATCACACTTATTTTGCAAGTACAATATTTCAAATTCCATCGCACGAAAAATTCCTCCGCGAAGATGCTTTTCATTATCAGAAATGCGAAAGACAATCTTTCTCGTCTCAAACATGTCTGCATATGGAGCAATTTTAACTATGAATGGAATTGTTTCAAAGGATATACCACCACCAAATCCTACCCTTAATCCTTTATTCTTTGCTTTAAGCAACATATCCTTTGTCATTTCAAACATCTTTTGTGAGTTTATTTCATCTCTGCATAAATTCATTGACCCTGATAAGTCTACACGTCCAATTGCAATTGCGTTCAAAAATCCATTTCCAACATCCAAAATATCATCAAGCCTATCATAACAACTTTTTGTTTCTGCGTTTATAATCCACTCTATATCATTTACCTGTGAGCCATATACTTTCTTTGCAGCAGCAACATATTTTTGCATGGCAAAAGGGGATTCTATCATAGGCGCCATGATGCCACCAGCACCTAGAACACGACATTGATCTAAATCACGTACAGCCTCACAACCTCCAATCTTTATAAATATCTCCATATTTGCGCGAAAAACAATTTCATTCAACATAACTAGCTCATCTGTTCTTGATCCTTCAGCCTCAAACTCTGCTTTTACTGCAAGTACTCCATATTCTTCTTTTAATTCCTTGAGAATATCCAGCATTCTTCTCTCAAGCATCTTCATAAAAAAAGTCTCCCATCAAAATATTAACATTTAAATAGCTTCTTATACTCTCTATACACTGTTTCAAGGCCTCGTTCTATTGATATTTTTGCATTCCAACCCATGCGATTAATGTGCGTGGAATCTAATACTCTCCTCATCATTCCATCGGGCTTACTTAAGTCACATTTTATTTTTCCTTTATATCCAACTATCTTCTTAATAAGTTTTGATAATTCTAAAATACTAATTTCTTCTCCTGTTCCAATGTTAACTGGTAGTTCACCTGAATAATTCATCATCAAAAAAACGCACGCTTCTGCCAAATCATCAGTATATATAAATTCTCTCAGTGCCTTACCGCTTCCCCACAAGTCCACCTGACTATCACAGTTTGTTTTTGCCATATGATATTTCATTATAAGTGCTGGTATAACATGTGAATGTTCAGGATCAAAACTGTCACCTAAGCCATAAGCATTCGCAGGGATTGCACTGATAAAATCAGATCCATATTGTTTTTTCATGTATGTACAAAGCCGTGTTCCACAAATTTTAGCCAGTGCATAACCTTCATTGGTAATCTCTGGTAATCCAGTCAATAATTGTTCTTCACGCATAGGTTGACTACATAATTTAGGATACATACATGCACTCCCTAAATACAGCAGCTTTTTCACCCCATATTTCCAAGATGATAAGATAATGTTATTTGCTATCTGCATGTTAACAGTAAAAAAATCAGCTGGATGTTCAGCGTTCGCTTTTATACCACCAACTAAGCCCGCTGCAACAAAAACATATTGAGGCTTCTCATAGCTAAAAAACGAATCTGTCATTTGTTGATCGGTCAGATCAAGTAGTTCGTGTGTTTTTAATATCAAATTATTAAATCCTTGTCTATGTAAAGCTTCAACTATGGC
>CAYXWM010000079.1:0-8506 GCA_964468805.1 uncultured Defluviitaleaceae bacterium | reverse complement strand
CGGTTAACGACCTTTCCAGAGGATGCTGTGCGGCTGACATCGTAGGCGTTGTTGCAATTACTTCCGTTCAAGCTCAAGCCCAAGCATAATTTTGTAGGAATATAATTATTGACAAGCTTTCGTTTGAGGCTTTATAATTCTGTTCGACATTTATATATAGCGGTTTAAGAACCTGTATTCGGTATGTAAATGCAGTAGCTGTGTTGGGCGTTTTCCGCCAATACGGCGTTTTCTAATACCGGATATGGGTTCTGAGTTAAAATATACAGAAATAAATTACAATTAACCCTTGAAACATTGGCTTAATTGCAATTTATTTAAGTTAAACCACTATAACGGCAAAAGTGCTGCCTTCCGGCATGGTTAGACCGGTAGCTGCGTTTTTTGCTCCTAATGGGTTTTTACTGTTTCTTGGCAGATGTACAGAGAAAAATGCTTGCTTCATAGACGTTGGCTTTATGTACGTTTGCGGAAAATCGCCGTATTACAGACCCGGCGTTTACATTATGCAATTTCGCATTTTAAAAGAAATAGTAATTAATAAAATAAAATACCTAAAGGAGATTTAAACCATGAAAGTTTTAGTTATCAATTGCGGTAGTTCTTCCTTAAAATATCAATTAATTAATATGACCGACGAAAGCTTGCTTGCAAAAGGCTTATGCGAAAGAATCGGTATCGACGGCTCCAACTTAAAACACGAACCCACCGGTAAAGATGCGGTTGTTTTCGACTCTCCCATGCCCGATCACCAAGCGGCTGTTAAATTGGTGCTTGATGCCCTTCTTAACGCTGACCACGGCGTAATTAAATCCATCGACGAAGTTAACGCAGTAGGACATCGTGTTGTTCACGGCGGCGAAAAATACTCCGGTTCCGTTGTTGTTACAGACGAAGTTAAGGCTTATTTGGAAGAATGTGCTCAACTTGCTCCCTTGCACAATCCTCCAAACTTAATCGGTATCAATGCTTGCCAAGCTTTAATGCCCGGCGTTTCTCACGTTGCTGTTTTTGATACAGCTTTCCATCAAACAATGCCCGAAAAAGCTTACCTTTACGCTATTCCTTATGCATTGTACGAAAACCATAAAGTCCGTAAATACGGCTTCCACGGCACCAGCCATATGTACGTTTCCAACGAAGCAGCCAAATTGCTGGGCAAACCTTACGACAGCTTAAAAATAATTACTTGCCATTTGGGCAACGGCGCAAGTATAGCCGCTGTAAAAAATGGGAAAGTTGTAGATACATCCATGGGCTTAACTCCTCTTGAAGGTCTTGTAATGGGAACTCGCTCCGGCGACTTGGATCCCGCCGTTATCTCTTTCGTAGCTGAAAAAGAAGGCATGACCGCTAAAGAAGTTGAAAACATGCTTAACAAAAAATCCGGCGTTTTGGGCGTTTCCTGCTTGTCCAGCGACTTCAGAGACATTGAAAAAGCCGCTGACGAAGGTAACAAAAAATGCCAAATCGCTCTTGATATGTTCAGATACCGTGTTGCCAAATACATCGGTTCTTACGCTGCGGCAATGAACGGCGTTGACGCTATCGTGTTCACTGCCGGTCTGGGTGAAAACTCCGCTACAGCAAGAGCAGGCATCTGTGAATATCTGGGATTCTTGGGTGTGTCTCTTGATGCAGAGAAAAACTCTTTACGCGGAAAAGCCCTTGATATTTCAACTCCGGACGCTAAAGTTCGCGTTCTCGTAGTGCCCACAAATGAAGAGTTGGTAATAGCCAGAGACACTAAAATGTTATTGACAAAATAAGCCTGAGTTATTATAATAACTTTTTAGAGGCTACAGAATCTACATTGTAATCAAATAATTATTCCGTTTAACTGCATGACTATACAAAGCGACTTGGTTCGTTTTTTATACCTCTTCGTTTAGTATAATTCCGGGATATTAAAAGTTATAAATGAGGGGTTTTGGGGAAATAACTTATTCTATAAGCTTTTTCCCCATGAACTTTTATATATTCGGAGTTTCTATTGCAAATTAGGCATTTTGGAGTGTTCCGATGACTGTTGATACCTCGCAGATGACCGAAAACAAACCTTACCCCGTGGCATTTACTGAAGTATACCGAATTCCCGAATGCTATTGCCTTGCAGACAATCAGGTTACAGTCCATGCAGAAGGTTTCGTTGAAAAAAATAAGGCCACTGTTTCTTACAAAGGCTCTTTTACATGCGTCTTGCAGACGAGTTGCGACTTATGTTTAAAACCGGTCGAACATAATTTTGAAGCTTCCGTCAGCATGACCTTTTCGCATTTACCCAAGGGTGATAATCCCGATATTTTGCCCATTAAGGGCGGAAAAATTGAGGTTGACCTCTTGCCGGATATTCTTATGAATATGCCCATGAAAGTGATTTGCAGTGATGATTGCAAAGGTATATGCGAAAGCTGTGGCTGTAATTTGAACATTGTTAACTGTAGTTGCAAAGACCCGGATGATTTATAGGAACATGTATTTAATATGGAAAAATCGCAGCCAATAAGGTTTTTTCTAATATTGAATACGGGTTCTAAGTACTGTATCAGCATAATAAGGAGGTGTACTCATGGCTATCTGTCCAAAAGGTAAGACTTCAAAGGCAAGACGTGACAAAAGACGTGCTCAAACATGGAAAATTTCCTTGCCGAGCCTGGTTTCCTGCAGCAAATGCGGCGAGCTTATGAAATCTCACAGGGTTTGCAAATCTTGTGGTAACTATAATAAAAAAGAAGTTGTGTAACACATTCCAAAGACAGCTAATCCTACTTCCCTTATCCGAGGGTTTTGCCCCGGTTTTCGGAATTTAGTATATTTGCTGTCTTTACTGTTATGTTGTGCTATTTTTTTAACGACTTAAACTATTTCATTCTAACAGATAACGACATAACCGGAATTGATTCAGAGGTGTGGCATTGAAAGAAAAAATAGTCATAGCGTTAGACGCTATGGGTGGTGACAACGCTCCGGATGAAATAATCAAGGCGGCGGTACAGTCGTTGCAGGACAGCAGACTGCATGTAAAATTGGTAGGAAACAAGGAAACTATAGAGCCAAAACTGGCAAGCCTGACCTTCGATAAATCTCGGTTGGAAACGGTTAACGCAACTCAGGTTATTACCAACCAAGATTCGCCGGTTAATGCCATACGCCAAAAAAAGGACTCCTCCATGGCCATAGGATTGAATTTGGTTAAGGAAGGTTCTGCGTCGGCTTTTGTATCAGCAGGTAATACCGGTGCTTTGCTGGCAGGTTCTACCATGAAAATCGGGCGTATTCCCGGTATAGAGCGACCCGCCATAGGTACTCTGCTTCCCAATGATAACAACAGCTATACCTTACTTATAGATTCGGGAGCAAACGTAGACTGCAAGGCGACATATCTACTACAGTTTGCCAAAATGGGAATAATATATATGCAGGATATGCTTGGCATAAAAAATCCGAGGGTAGGCCTGGCAAGTATAGGAACGGAAAAGGAAAAAGGCAATTCTTTAACCAAAGAGGCTTTTGAATTGCTGGAGGCTGAAAACCTTAACTTTATAGGAAATATAGAAGGTTCACAAATTTCCACGGGAGTTTGCGATGTTTTGGTATGTGACGGATTTTTAGGCAATACTATTCTCAAGCATACAGAAGGCTTGGCTAACTCTCTGCTTAAAATCATAAAGAAGGAATTACTGTCCTCGCCTTTATCCAAACTGGGAGCTTTCTTTGCCAAAGGTGCTTTTAAACGCATAAAAGCCCAAATGGATTATACAGAAGTAGGCGGAGCACCACTGTTGGGGTTAAACGCCCTTGTGGTAAAGGCTCACGGCAGCTCTGATTGCAAAGCTATATTTAATGCGGTTAAACAAAGCATAAAATTTATAGAAAACGATATAAATACAAAAATCAGCAGTATAATAAACAAATCGGAGGAATAGAAATGGAATTCGATAAAATCAGAGAAATCATCGCTGACCAAATGAGCGTTGATACAGATAAAATCACTATGGAAACTACTTTTGCAGAAGACTTGGGTGCAGACTCCTTGGACGTATTCCAAATTATTTCCGAATTGGAAGACGCTTTTGAAATGGAATTTTCCAACGAAGATGCAGAAAAAATGAAAACCGTAGGCGACGTTGTTAACTATATCCAAAACCTTAAATAATATTAGGTCGGAATTTTATTTCGTCCGTGCTTTTAGTAATTGTGTTTTGAAAAGTCTACTTTGTTAAAACGGTGTAATCAAAATATTAATTTAATATGCATATACTAAAATGCAACTTTGCCCGATTAAAGAAGGGTGAAATTGCATTTTATATTATAAGGGATTTTCCGGTAAGCAATAAGACGTCCTTTCCGGGATACAAAACCTAACCACTTTGGTTTTGTCTTTTTGAAAGGGGTTTGGGGAAAATTTTTTCTCCGGAAAAAGTTTTCCCCAAGGTTACCGTCTTTTAAAATTATAGAGGCTTAATAATTTATTTGGAACCTTTATTATGATTATGCTTAATCCCAAGTCCCGTAAAAATACCGCTACCAAAGGCAACGGTTTGGAGGTAATATGCAAGTACTCGAAGAAAAAATAGGTTATAATTTTAATAATAAAGATATTTTAGTACAAGCCTGTACTCACAGCTCTTATTCTCACGAAAACAACAGCGTTAAAGACAACGAACGCCTGGAGTTTTTGGGAGATGCGGTTTTGGAGCTGACTGTCAGCGACTATTTGTATAATAATTTTCCCCATTTAAGCGAAGGTCAGTTAACCAAATTGCGTGCAAGCATAGTATGCGAGGGCAATTTGGCTAAAGTAGGGCGAAATATAGGTATAGGCAACTGCTTAAAACTGGGACGTGGCGAGGAACAAACCGGCGGTCGCCTGAGAGATTCCATAGTTTCCGATGCTTTTGAAGCCATAATCGGAGCGGTCTTTTTGGACGGCGGTTTTGAATCCGCCAAAAAGATATTGACAAACCTAGTGCTTACGGATGTAGAGGACTTTGACGAAAATTTTGTTCAAAGCGATTACAAAACCAAGCTGCAAGAAATAATTCAGGGTCACTCGAAAAAGCCCGTTATTTACAATATTATCAGCGAAAGCGGACCGGACCACGAAAAATGTTTTATTTCTCAAGCCATGCATAACGGTAAAGAACTGGGCAGAGGTAAGGGAAAAAGTAAAAAAGATGCAGAACGTGCGGCGGCTTATCAGGCATTGAAAAAAATGGGAGAGCATAAATGAACCCTACGGTAATAATAGGAGGCGGAGCCGCAGGCCTAATGGCGGCAAACATACTGGCAGAGGAAGGCGTAAAGGCAGTCCTCCTGGAAAAAAATAACCGCCTAGGCAGAAAGCTTGCCATAACCGGCAAGGGTCGCTGTAATATAACCAACGCCGCCGATATTCCTACGCTTATGGAAAATATCCCGGGCAATCCTTCATTTTTATACAGTGCTTTTCATGCCTTTAACGCTAACGATACCATAGATTTTTTTAATTACCGAGGGTTGGAAACCGTAACGGAACGAGGAAACAGGGTATTTCCCAAGTCCCAAAAGGCTGATGACGTTGTGGGGTTCTTTGCCAAGAATCTCTACGATTTGGGCGTTTCCGTACATTTAAGAACAGTTGCGGATAAAATTGTCCTCCATGAAAACAAGGTAACAGGCGTTATAACGAAAGACGGAGTTTTACACAAGGCATCGGCGGTTATTGTGGCTACCGGCGGTCTTTCCTATCCGGCAACCGGCTCCACAGGTGACGGGTACAGGTTTGCCGAAGATACCGGTCACACGATAACGAAACTTTCACCTGCCTTAACCCCTCTTGTTTCCGGTTTGGCTTGGGTAAAGTCTCTCCAAGGGTTAAGCTTGAGAAATATTAGCATAAAGCTTTCATTGAAAGATAAAACGGTATACACGGATTTCGGAGAAATGCTCTTTACTCACAAAGGAGTATCCGGACCGGTTATTCTCAGCGGAAGCAGGTTTATGGAAACCAACCGAGAATATACCCTTTCTGTTGACTTAAAACCGGCTCTTTCGGAGAAGGAACTGGATGCAAGATTATTGCGTGATTTCCAAAAGTACAGCAACAGAGAGTATAAAAACAGCCTAAATGACCTATTGCCACAAAAAATGATACCTGTTATCATAGATTTAAGCGGTATTTTACCCAATAAAAAAACCTGTGAGGTTACTAAAGTTGAGAGGGCAGGTTTGGTTAAACTTTTGAAAAACCTTGAACTGACGGTTATAAATACTCCTTCATTTAAAGAAGCCGTAATTACCGCAGGAGGAGTAAATGTGAACCAAATTAATCCCAAAACCATGGAATCTCGATTGACAGAAGGGCTGTATTTTGTGGGTGAGGTAATAGATACAGACGGATTAACCGGGGGATTTAATCTTCAAATAGCCTTTTCTACAGCTTATGTTGCGGCTATGAGCATAAAAAAGCAACTTAACCGGAATTAGTTTGATCCTAATCCTTACCAAGGAATTAGGAATACCCATTGCAATTTAAAAAGACAGGGGGAAATTTTATTATACCGGGCAGAGAAGCAAATCCTTTTGCCATTGCTATAGACGGACCGGGCGGTGCCGGTAAAAGTACCGTGGCAAAAGAACTTGCAAAAAAGTTAAACATGATTTATATAGACACCGGAGCTATGTACAGGGCTGTGGCTTTGTATTGCATAGAAAACGGCATAGATACCGCCAATGACCGGGCTGTAAAGACCGCATTAAGCAATATAAATATAGCCTGCAAAGCAGCCGTTCAAGGGTGCAGAGTTATTTTAAACGGGACTGACGTTACAGGGATGATACGTACCCAAGAGGTTGCGGTGGGTTCCTCACAAGTCGCGGCTATTCCTGCCGTCAGAGAAAGGCTTGTAGAGCTTCAAAGGAATATTGCCGAGGAAAACTCAGTGGTTATGGACGGCAGAGACATAGGTTCCAATGTTTTGCCGGAGGCTCAATTAAAAATATACCTTTATGCAAGCTTGGAAAAACGAACCGAGCGTCGTATGGGCGAGTTACAGGCATTGGGCATAGCCGCCGATTTCGAAACCACTCAGCAACAAATTGCCGAAAGGGATCACAGGGATATAAACCGAAGCTGTTCACCACTTTGCGTGGCTAAAGATGCGGTAAGTATAGACAGCTCCGAAATGGATGTAAACGCCATTATTGAATATATTGTCGGTTTGTTGCAGGCAAGAAATTTATTATAGTTCGGCAAACTACTGATTATCCGGAATTTTGAAAAAGGGTTTGGGAAGACAACTTTTTCAAATGTAAACGCCGTTTACAAAGGTTTTCTCCCCAAGTCCTTTTTCACGAGAGGTGTACTATGTTATATTCATTCGCACGATTTCTTATAGCTGTATATGTATGCCTATTTTACAGATTGAAATTAATCGGAACAGAGAACATCCCAAAAGAGGGCGGTGCCATACTTTGTTCCAACCATATGAGCAATTTCGACCCCATAGTTTTAGCGGCTTACTTAAAACGCCGGGTCTATTATATGGCTAAAACGGAGCTTTTTAAAAACAAGTTAATCGGAAAAATACTTCTGGGCTTAGGTGCTTTTCCGGTAGACAGAGACAGCCAAGATATGGTATCTTATAAAAAAGCTATCAAGAATCTGAAAGAAGGCAAGCTTCTGGGCATATTTGTTCAGGGCAGCAGACAAAAAGAAATAGACGTTAAAGCAGGAAGAACCGGAGCGGCATTTTTCGCCTTAAAGGCAGGAGTGCCTATAATTCCCGTGGGTATATCGGGAAATTATAAATTGTTCTCAAAAATAACAGTTAATTTCGGCGAGCCTGTTTTATTGGAAAATTATAAAGATGCAAAACTCAAAACCGAGGTACTCAACGAAATTACTGAAAATGTAATGGAGAAAGTGCTGGTTTTATCGGGTAACGGTAGGTGAAATTATGGTATTGTTGGGAAAACACGCAGGCTTCTGTTATGGGGTTGATTTAGCCCTAAAAACTGTATATAATCATTGTGAATTGGAAAAACTATGTACCTATGGGCCGGTAATACACAATAAGCATATTGTGGATGAATTGGCGGGTAAAGGTGTAGAGGTCATCAATGATTTAAAGGACGCAGGCGACCGAACCGTGGTAATTCGTGCCCACGGAATCCCCAAACAGGATTATGATTTCATGTCAGAAAACGGCATAAAATTTTTGGACTGCACCTGCCCCAACGTTAAAGAAATCCATAAAATTGTGGAGAGAGAATATTCCCAAGGAAAAACAGTTATTATCGTTGGAGACGAAAATCACCCGGAAGTCAAGGGGATAAACGGCTTTGCGGAGAATACGGCTCTTGTGGTCAATTCTACGGAAAATATACCGACCTTAAACCCCGGAAAACCCCACATACTCGTTATTCAAACCACATTTATAAGAGAAAATTTTGAAAATATATTAAATATTTTAAAAAAATCCGGGACAGACATTACAATTTATGATACAATATGCAATGCTAC
>CAYXWM010000078.1:0-8893 GCA_964468805.1 uncultured Defluviitaleaceae bacterium | reverse complement strand
TATAAACCGTTTAAAATTACGTCGTCTTCAAGTATGGATTTAACGTACAGATTGATTTGGGTTACCGTGTAAATCCTGCGGTCCATTGTGTTCCCTCACTACCTTTGCAAGTAAGCCGTTTATAAAAGTGGGCGAATTGTCGTCCCCGTAAGTTTTAGCAAGTTCCACAGCTTCGTTTATGGAAACGCTTACAGGAATTGGTTCCTGTTTATTGAAAAGCATCTCGAACAATGCTATACGCAAAACAGCCAGGTCTACCTTACCCAGACGGTCCACAGTCCAATCTGTGGAGTATCTTCCGATTATATCGTCTATTTGCTCAAGATTTTCCAGAGTGCCGGTGGTTTCGTTGAGTATAAAGTCTCTTTCTCGTTGGGACATGGCTTCTTCTATCTGTTCCATGGCAAATTCCACTTCAAAATCCTTGTGAAATGCAGATTGATAGACTATCCAAAAAATGTGCTTTCTTGCCGTTCTGCGGCTCATGGTCTTCTTTTCATTCATCGTCAAATTCCTTATATTCTCCGGCTTCTTTTGCTCTTTCTTTTTCTTGAATTACACCTGTAATATGAACGTTAATTGCGGATACTTTTAAACCTGTCATGGTTTCTATGGCGGTTTTTACTCGCTTTTGAACATTTAAGGAAAGCTCGTGAACCTTATAGCCGAACTTCGCCAGTATACTTATCCCCACAACAACACTGTCTGCGTTTACATCGATTTTAATACCCTTGGACAAATTCTTATGTCCCAATCTCTCGACGATATCCCCCGTAAAATTGCCGGACATTCCCGCGACGCCTTCTATTTCCAAAGCTGCGGTGCCTGCGATAACAGCTATTACTTCGTCTGCTATTTGGATTTGTCCGATTCCGGATTCGTTTTTGATTTCAGTCATTTTTACCTCCTTAGCGGTTGGGTTTGTGATATAACAAAGGCTTAAACCCTTGAGGAAAACCTTTTCCGGAGAAAAAGTTTTCCTCAAATCGCTTTTAAATCGTTAAGCAATTTAAATGGGGTTATTGTAAGCTTTTATTTATAGTTTTCCAGTACAAATCTTTCAAGACTTTCCATACCTTTTTTTATGTTCTCCATAGAAATGGCGTATGATAAGCGGATATGTTTGGGATAGCCGAAATCGTTGCCGGGAACAACGGCTATGTTGTATTTTGATAACAAAATGCTTGTAATGTCAGTAGCGTCGTTTATTAAAACACCGTCTATAGTTTTTCCGCAAAGATTGCTTATGTCTATAAACAGATAGAAAGCACCGCCCGGTTTGGTTGCGGAAATCAAAGGAATGTTGCAAGCTTTTTCGTAGATAAAGTCACGGCGTTTTTCAAATTCTTTGCACATATCTTTAACAAAGGAGTTTTGTTCGGTATATGCCGCAGTAGCCGCTTTTTGAGCGATACTGTTGGGATTGGAAGCACAGTGGCTTTGAACATTACCCATAACGTCCGCGATTTCTTGACTGCTTGCAGTATAACCTATTCTCCAGCCGGTCATGGAATAGGATTTGGAGAATCCGTTAACCACGATGGTACGTTTGAAAATTTCATCATTTAACGAAGCGATACTTACATGAGTTTGGTTGTCGTATGTTAAGTTTTCATAAATTTCGTCGGAGATTACAAACAGGTCATTTTTAACAGCAAAGTCAGCAACAACTTGCAATTCTTCCTTTTTATAAATAGCACCGGAAGGATTGGAAGGGCTGTTGATAATGATGGCTTTAGTTTTGGAAGTTAAGGCATTTTCCAGTTGTTCTTTAGTTACCACGAAATTGTTTTCGGAGGCACAATGAACTATTACGCTTACTCCTCCATAAACATTGACCATTTCCGGATAACTTAACCAGAAAGGAGCGAGAATGATAACTTCGTCTCCTTCATTTAAAATAGCCTGAAAAATATTGGAAAGGGAGTGCTTTGCTCCGTTGCTTACTACTATTTGATTCGGTGAATATTTTAAACCGTTGTCTCTTTCCAGCTTATCGCAGATAGCTTTACGTAACTCCACCGTACCGGAGCTGGGGGTGTATTTGGTGAAACCGCTGTTGATAGCATCGATGGCAGCTTTTTTAACAAAATCGGGAGTATCAAAATCCGGTTCGCCCGCACCGAACCCCACTATATCAATTCCGGCAGCTGCCATTTCTCTTGCCTTGGCTGTAATAGCAAGAGTTGAAGACGGTTTAGCCATTAAAGCTTTCTTGGAAAGTTGCATATTTCTCACCCTTTGATAGAATTTATTTGTATTGTATATTATTTTTTTTTCGAATGCAAGAAATTTATTGTTATAAAGGCATATGATGCTAAATCCCCACGAAGGTGATTTTTATGCTGAGGAAGTCTGAAAAATTAACTTAATTACAACTTATTTCGTTAATTTTTTTACATATTCTTCATATAATTTTCAGTCAATTATGATAACTTAGGTCAAAATTCGAAAAATATTGACAACGGTTCGGATGTATGATTTAATTAACCTAATTAAACATAGCATTAAACCGTTGAAGCGGAGATAAAAATGTAATATGCACTTACAGAGAGCAGGGGTGGCTGAGAACCTTGCAGTACGCAGTACATTAAATGGACCGCCGAGGGTGCAGTGAAAGGAAATTCCGAGTATTCTGCAACGTGTAAGCTACGTCAGTGCTGAGGGATATGCCTGTATCCCGGTGAGGCAAAGGGTTAAAGCTTTGCGAATTAAGGTGGCACCGCGAGTAGATTATAATACACTCGTCCTTAAATTTATCAGTTTTTTGCTGTTAAAAGTAAGGACGGGTGTTTTTTGTTTGCATTTTAGTTTTAAATTCCGGAGTCGTAATAACCTTTCCAAAGTATCTAAGGAGTTTGAGGGACTTAATATGGAGCGGTTTAAGCTCAAAGTTTTAAAGTTAAACCGCATTATCTCTCAAAGTCTTTTTATAAACTTACCCTATTACATTTTAGATTTAAGGAGAGATTGCTATGGAAAACGCAAAAAAAGGTAACTATACCGTCCTTATAGCCGGGGCGGTAATCCAGTTGTTTCTGGGTATTATTTATGTATGGAGCGTGTTTGTAAAACCGGTTAGCGATTATTTTTCCTGGGCGCCGGATGCAGTTAAGTTGACCTCCTCGTTTATGTTGGCGTTCTTTGTTTTGGGAATCTTGTTTGGCGGTAAAATGCAAATCAAAATCGGTACTCAAAAAACAGTGCTTACCGGCGGTATTCTTCTGGCGGCAGGAATGCTGTTAAGTGCCTTTATACCCACCGGTACAGGTTGGTTAATCTACATAACTTATGGTATAATCGGCGGTTTTGGCGTAGGTATGGGTTATAACGCCATAATCACCTCGGCTCAAAAATGGTTCCCTCACAGAAGAGGTTTCGCAACAGGGGTTAGCGTTTGTGCTTTTGGGTTTTCTACTGTATTGTTTGTGCCCGTAATAGGATATTTGGTAAGCAACTACGGTTTGCAAAACACTTTTATAACCTTAGCGATTTCTTTCCTTGTTATAGTGTTGTTACTGTTTAAACTTATCAACCTTCCGGATGATATGGGCGGTGGTGCGGCAGCAGCAAACCTTATGAACAAAAAACAATACACAACCGGCGAAATGATAAAAACCAAAGAATTTTATTTTATAACTTTAAGCTTAATGTTGGCAACCTCTGTATTCTTTATACTTAACCCTTCATTTGTGACCTTGGCTAAGGAAAGAGGATTGGACGAATCTCTTGCAAGCCTTCTTGTTATGATAAGCGGCGTAGCCAATGCCTTGGGCAGACTTGGTGCTCCCATGATGTCCGACAAAATCGGCAGAGAAAAATCCGCATTTTTAATTATTGCTGTAACAGTCATAGGTGCCGGGTTGCTTTGCTTTATAAACGGTATCGGCTTAATTTTGGTTATTGCGGCTATTGCATACTGCTACGGCGGTTTTTCCGGAATTTACCCTGTTTTGACAGGAGACTATTTCGGTATTAAAAATGTAGGTTCCAATTACGGTGCTGTAATGGTTGGTTTTGCAATGTCTGCATTGTTCTTCCCTATGATTATGAACTTCTTCCCGGATCCTCTGGTTAAATTCTTATTGCTCGGCGGACTTGCGGCTGTAGGTGCTGTTTTGGTTTTATTACTGAAAAGAAAGGACGATTAATTAATGAATCAATTGCTGATGGGTAACGAAGCAATTGCTTTGGGTGCGTTAAACGCCGGGGTAACCGTAGTTACGGGTTATCCCGGCACTCCCTCAACGGAGGTTTTGGAAACTGTTGCAAAAAATAACCCCGGAAATATTTACGTAGAATGGTCCATAAACGAAAAGGCGGCTCTTGAAGTAGCCGCCGGAGCGGCATACAGCGGTTGCCGAACCATGGTTACCATGAAACAGGTAGGCTTAAACGTAGCCTCCGACCCCTTAATGAGCCTTGCTTACGTTGGCATAAAGGGCGGAATGGTGGTAGTGGTTGCAGACGACCCCGGACCCATATCTTCCCAAACGGAGCAGGATACCCGTCATTTTGCCGCCTTTTCCAAACTGCCGGTATTCGACCCTTCTACAGTGGAAGAAGCCTACGAAATGATAAAAGATGCCTTTGAATATTCGGAAAAATACCAAACACCGGTTTTGTTCCGACCAACAACAAGGGTTTGCCACAGCTATGCAACGGTAAATACAAATAACGAAAAAGTTACAACTGATCCGGAAGGATTCATCAAGGATTCCAAGTGGGTAATATTCCCCAGACTGGCGTATTTGAACCACATTAAAATGGAAGAAAGAAATTTAAAAATAGCGGACGACTTCTCCCAATATCCCGGAAATATCTTAAAAGGCAAGGGAAAATACGGTATAGTTACCGGCGGAGTAAGTCATGCCTATACCGGAGAAGTCTTGCAAGAAGTTAACGAAGATTACAAACTTCTGAAAATCTCCACACCACACCCATTTCCCGAAAAATTGGCCTTGGAATTTTTGCAAGGCTTGGAAGAAGTGCTGGTGGTGGAAGAACTTGACCCGGTTATAGAAAAAAATCTGGTATATATCTGCGGAAAGCACAACCTTAATATAAAAATAAAAGGTAAACTCACCGGTCATACTCCAAATGCCGGAGAAAATACCGTAAATACAGTAAAAAAAGCCGTATTTGAATTTTTAAAACTTCCCTATGAACCCGGCGAAGGAGTACTGCTTCCCAATCTGCCCGTAAGACCTCCGGTGCTTTGTGCCGGCTGTCCGCACAGAGAGTCTTTTACAGCGGTAAAAGTAGCCATGGAAGGTAAAAAAGCTGTATTTTCAGGGGATATAGGTTGCTATACCTTGGGCAATGCCATGCCCTTAAATATGGTGGACACCTGCCTTTGTATGGGTGCCGGGATAACCATAGCTCAAGGTCTGCACAGAAGCGAACCTGATACGATAAATTTCGCTTTTATCGGCGACTCTACCTTTTTCCATTCGGGAATTTCGGGAGTAATCAACGCGGTTTACAACCGGACGGACATTATCGTTGTGGTATTGGATAACTCAACCACTGCCATGACCGGCGGCCAACCTCATCCGGGTACGGGTCAAACCATGATGGGCGATGTATCCCAAAAAATAAGCATTTTCAACATACTTAAAGCCGTGGGTGTGGAAAGTGTGGAAAAGGTTAACCCCTACGACCGAGAAAAAGCCCAAAGCGCAGTTACGGAAATGGCAAAACTCAGCGGTGTACGTGCAATTATATTTGAGGCACCCTGCATAGCCGTAAAAGGAGGTAAGGGCAAATGATTAATTGCATAATCGCCGGGGTAGGCGGTCAAGGAACGGTTCTGGCTACAAAACTTATCTCCTCTGCCGCTTGCGACAAGGGCTACGAAGTCCGCAGTACCGAAACCATAGGCATGGCACAGCGTGGCGGTTCCGTTGTGAGCCACGTAAGAATAGGCAAGGACATACAATCTCCGCTTATAGGCGAAAAATCAGCGGATATTATAATAGCCTTTGAGCCGTCGGAAGCGGTTCGTGCCTTTTCCTTTTTAAAACCCGAGGGAGCTATGGTGGTCTGCAACGCAGAAATTAAGCCATCGACGGATATTCCCTACAGCATGGACGAAATCCTTGAATATCTTAAATCTAATGTAAAACAACTGAAACTCATAGACGGAGCCGACCTGTTCAAAAAATGCGGCAACAAAAAGGTTCTTAACGTTGCCCTAATAGGAGCGGCATTATCTTTCGGAATACTGCCTTTAAATAAAGAAGACATAGAAAATTCTATTCTAAAAATACTCCCTGAAAAAATACGTGAAATAAACCTAAAGGCATTGGAAACAGGAGGAAGTTATGAATAACAGTCAGCTAAAGGATATTAAAGACATCTTGGCAAGAGTTACAAATATAGACGGCTTTTACAAAGAAAAATACAAAGGCATAGATACAACCAAAATAAACTCCAAAGAAGCCTTCGAAAACCTGCCCTTTACGGACAAGGCAGAGCTTAGAAACGCCTATCCCCTGGGGCTTGCCGCCGTACCGGAAAGCGAAATCGTTCGTATCCATTCCTCTTCCGGCACCACCGGCACCCCGGTTATCATTCCCTACACCAAAAGAGACGTGGACGATTGGGCAATAATGTTTAAACGTTGTTACGAAGTGGCAGGAATGACCAATCTTGACCGAGTACATATAACCCCGGGCTACGGATTGTGGACGGCGGGCATAGGCTTCCAAAACGGCGCGGAACTGCTTGGTTCCATGGCTATTCCCATGGGCCCCGGAAACACCGACAAACAAATAAAAATGATGATAGACTTACAATCCACCGTACTTTGTGCCACATCTTCCTACGCCTTGCTTTTGGCGGAAGAAATCACAAAACGGGGTTTAAAGGATCAAATTAAGCTTAAAAAAGGCGTATTCGGCTCCGAACGATGGGGCGAAAAAATGCGTAACCGCATTTCCCAAGAACTGGGCATAGAACTCTACGACATTTACGGCTTAACCGAAATTTACGGACCGGGTATCGCCATGAGTTGCAAACATCAATGCGGTATGCATTACTGGGACGATTACCTCTATTTCGAAATAATTGACCCCAAAACCGGTCTACAGGCAAAAGAAGGCGAAATTGGCGAACTTGTAATCACCACACTTAAAAAAGAAGGCGCACCCTTGATTCGCTATCGTACCCACGATCTGACCCGGTTTATGCCCGGCAAATGCGAATGCGGCTTGGAATATCCACGCATAGACACCCTTACCGGTCGCTCCGACGATATGGTAAAGGTCAAAGGCGTTATCATCTTCCCAAGCCAAATTGACGAAATCCTAAGCCGTGTAGACGGCGTAAGCAGCGAATACCAAGTGGTAATCGAGCATATAGACGGCAAAGACAGCATGACCGTTAACTTTGAAACAACCAAACCGGAACTAAAGAAGGAATTGGAAATTGAAGTTAAGAAACTGATTAAGAACAGTATAGGTATCTCTGTGGTTCCCAATGCGGTTGGAGTTGGGGATTTGCCCAGGAGCGAGAAAAAGACGGTTAGGGTGTTTGATAAGAGGTATTAGGAGAAAGGGAAAGAAAGGTAAAAGAAAACGAGGAGCCGATGGGGTTCCTCGTTTTTTTAAGTACTGTTTGAACTATAGCATTACTATAATATTAAATATATTGGTAATAATCACATTGTGCAATACTATTATTTAATTCTAAAAGCGCATTTGTCTCATATGTTAAAGATTCTATTTTTTTATAAAACTTTTTCTCCAAACTACTTATCCCTATCCCAGAAATAAGAGATATATAATATGGGTTTGTACCATTCTTTACCATATTGTAAAGTGTGGTATTGCTCACTACTTCAACCGGAAAGGATGTATCTTCGCCTGGAACATCTAAAATATTATTTTGTTGTAAAAAATAACATAGCCAATTATTTAACTTCGAACCAGTTTTATCTTTCTCGCTTCCAACGTGTCCGCTAATAAATTCGAAGAGCCTATCATTATTTTCAAAGCCTCTATTTTTTATTGATTGCACGAAACTAATAGTATACTTTATATTATTTCTTAAGGAGTTTGGAATTTTTATATTAATTTCGTGAATTTTTAGAGTTCTATAATCATTAGAAAAGTCTGAAAATTTTATTGCAATTAAAGTACTTTTTTTAGCCGGTGCAATAAGACTAATTTTAAGATATACTCTTAAACAAAGCCAATAGATGTATCTTTCCTTAGGTTCTTTTCCGAGTGACTTATAAGTTGTAGAATCAAAATATGTGTCCATGGTATCCAGTATTAACTTTATATCATCATCTTGAAGCCACTCTCTTTCAACACGCTTTTTTAAGTTATGTTTTTTTGCTAATTTTTCCTTAAAGTCTGAAAATGTAGTTAATGGAACTACATTGTTTTCAACATACCCACGCTTTATTAAATATTTATAAAATGCTTTAATAGATTCAAGATGATTGCTCAGGGAACCAATACTTCCAATATTTCCTTCTTTTACATAGAATGCAACACAATTTTCAACATCAATTTTTGATATAGTTGCGGGTTGATTAAGTTTATCAATTTCAGGTAAATCTAAAAATGTTATAAATTTATCAACGTGATTTTTATAAGTACTTTCCACAGAGAGGTATTCCTGCTGCCATACCTGCATTATTTTTTTCACATGCATCACCTTTCAATTAATTTAATATACCAATTTATTTTATATTTGTACTTAGAAGTTCATTAATGAAATGTGTTTTAACTATTTTCAAAAAGTCTCTTTATAAATATAATTAATTATTCTAGACAATACAAAAAAAAAACCAGCATATTCTGCTGATTCCCTCGAAGTTAAGTGAAGCGCGAGACGGGATTCGAACCCGCGACCCTCGCCTTGGCAAGGCGATGCTCTA
>CAYXWM010000077.1:0-9591 GCA_964468805.1 uncultured Defluviitaleaceae bacterium | reverse complement strand
CGTCAAGAAGAATGTCGGGGCGTCTTTCTTGAGCAATTTTGGTAGCTTCGATAACCTTTTCAAGGTTGGGATGTTTAGCGGAACCTTTTGTGGAGTAGCTGAGCATAGCAACAACAGGTTCGTCGCCAACGATTTGTTTGAAGGATTCTGCGGAAGAAATAGCGATGGTTGCAAGTTCTTCTGCATTGGGATCTTGAACCAATCCGGAGTCGGCAAAAATAAATACGCCGTCGCTGCCGTATTCGCAATCAGGCACAGCGATTACGAAGAAAGCGGAAACAATGCTTGTTCCGGGAGCTGTTTTGAGGATTTGCAAAGAAGGTCTGAGAACGTTTGCGGTGGAGTTAGCTGCACCGGCAACCATACCGTCTGCAATTCCTGCCTTAACCAGCATTACGCCAAGGTAAAGGAAATCTTCTTTAAGAAGTTTAGCTGCTTCTTCAGCGGTCATGCCTTTGCTTTTTCTAATCTCAACCAATTGTTCAATCAATACATCCATTTTTTCGTATGTATTGGGGTCGACAAAAGTTGCACCGGAAATATCAAAATCTCCCGCCAACTTTTTGATTTCGGCTTCGTTACCGATTAAGATAATTTTAGCAATACCTTCTTTTAAAACGGTAGCTGTAGCTTCCAGAGTTCTGATGTCGTTAGTTTCCGGCAAGACAATGGTCTTGATATTGGATTTTGCCCTGCTCTTGATTGTGTCTAAGAAATTCATGATATTTCTCCTTCCGTATATTAAGGTTGTTAAAACTTCAACAAGCCAAAACCCGTGTAACCTAATTTTGACCCGCAGAAATTTAGTGTTAGTTGGATGAAAATAAATTCCATCCGGCTTCTGATAGTATTAGCACGTTTTTGCATAAAACCTGAAAAAAACGCACTCATAACGTGAAATTCCGCTACTACATCAAACTCACGTTAATTTATATAAACGCTTTAGCCGGCAAAAGGCTTAGCAGCGTTGCTCAAGTTAAAGTAACACAATTCCGGAGAAATTCCGTTTCCGGAAAATCAAGTTATCAATTTTGAAAGGGTTTCATAATCCGAATTTTCGGCAATTTTGAATTTACCGTATCTTATTACCTTGGTGATTTGTCTTTCCAAGAGAAATTTTGTGAATTGCTCCGCATTATCAACGGCACCACCGCTATAGAGAATTTTTGCCGCCTCCGATGCTGAAGCACCCTTGGGAATCTCCACATTAACATAGCGAGTTTCATTGCCACCGGATTGCTCTATCACTTGTTCTGTGTAAATTTCCGTACCGGATTGGTTGTTTTCCTCGCCGGCTTGAATGCTAGGGACTACGTTATTTTCTATGGTAAAAACCATGCCCAATCCTTTTGCCCTTTCGATAATTTCTGTATCGGATATAGTTACAGTTTCGGAAGTTTGTTTTTCGGGCAATTGATTAACGAAAATCATTCCGAGCTTTTTGGCTCTTTCAATGACTTCTTCATCCGTAACGGTAACGGCTTGTACAGCACTGTACTGCTCAAAATTTAATATAAAGTTGCAATAAATATAGAGTAATAACGAAACAAATATAAAGCCTGTTCCAAGACCGAACAAAAGACTCCGTTTATCAAATATCATCCTCGGCACTCCTTATCAATTTTGCGTCTGTATTTGGGTTAGTATATATTGAGTCAACCGTAATGATAAACTATACTTAAATGTGGGCTATCCGGTAAAAAATTGAATACTACACCGGGTTAGTGACCGGTGTTTATTTCTTGACAAAGAAGCCGGTTGTTTACGAAGACCGGAGTTTTTCCGCCCATTTTATTTAAGTATAAGACATAACATCAGCCCGGTACTCTTACCTTTTCCAGTTCCAGTACCAATCTGACTTCGCCCTGCCCTATATTCAGCTTTTTGGCTATATCCGCACAGGATTCGCCGTTGGAATAATGATCGATAATTTCCTTGTGTTTTTTGGAAACAACTCTGGTTCGAGGTGTTTCTGCCTTGGTTTCGGGTGTTTTTGAGTAATAATCTGCCAGTTCCTGCTTTTTATTATCTATAAGAGAATACAAAAACAATATTTCCTGATATTTATCATCCAATTGTTTAAAAATTTCATCTGTTCTGCTGTTAATTTGTTCTTTAAATGTTTCTATTCCTGACATATTCTCGGAAATCTGTTTTTGTAGATTTTCCACTGCCTTTTCTTGTTCGGCAAAAATTCTGTCGGCTTCTGCTTGATTTTGTCGTTTAAATTTTAACAAAGCTGTCACTACGAATATAGTTCCCACAACAAATAATGCCGCCGTAGTTAAATTTAATAAGTCCACTGTAACACCTCATTGCCGAAATATGTTCTAATTGAGTATAAAATCTATGTACAGACGGATTGCAGGGGATAACCCCTGCAACTCCTGCTTTAAACACTGATGTCAAACATACTCATACCGTCTTCCGGCCTTTTTTGTTGAGTTTGTTCCGTTTTTTTCGGAGGTTTTTTGTCTTGTTTCTTGGAAGATTGGCCTGAGTTTCCACGCCCGTCTTTGTCAACCGCGTTTTGCTCTGACTTATTCATCTCGTTGATTTGACGGTCTTTTTGTGCCGTTTCTTGCTTAAATTTGTCGGCAAATTGTTGATAATTAACTTCGCTTCGTTCTGAATTATGATTCAGCTTTGAAGTTTCGGCTGACCTATGAACCATAACTTGAAGGTCTATGGGTCTTATTGACATAACTCACCTCCCGAAAAATCCCATGTGGGTTATACGGCGGAACCTATTGATATTTTGCCGTTGGAATTGGTCAAAACACAATTGTGAATATCGTCCCGAACAAACAGCAAGGCATTTCCTATCATCACCTTTACACCGGGATGAATAACGGAATGAGCCACCACAGAACCTTTGTCGGCATCCAATGAGGGCATAAGTTGGTCTATCTTGCTTTGCAGTTCAACTAAACTCTCCCTGTAAAACATTTTAGAATTTAATGCCTTTAGCAGGACGTTTTTCTTATTTTCTCCCAAAGGTTCCACTTTATTCATTTCCATTAATTTCTGTGCCAATTTATCCATACTGTCGTAATTTTTCATGACTTCGTTGTATTCAGCCAACAACTCGTTGTATTTATCCAATTTATCCGGGGCATTACCCACGGTTATTTCCGTAGCGGTTGCCATAGTTGAACCTATGGTTCTGGCGATTAATTTTGAACCTACGGTTATATTTCCGCCTACAAGAAGGCCGTTTTTACCCATAAGCTCAATCTGCCCGTCGCATTTTACTTTGCTGTGCATTATGGAATCGGCGGTAATGTTTCTGCCTGCAAAAAGCTTGCAACTTTCGGCGAATTTGGTGGTAATGTCGCCGCCGGCGTAAATTTCCGCCTTGTCTGCCCCTTGTATTCCCGAAGTAAGCAACACGTTGCTTCCGGCATGAATTATGGCACCTTCTACAACTCCTGTAATATCAACGTCTCCCTCGGCTTTCACTGTGAAGCCGGATCTTACATTTCCTCTGATTACTATAGAACCGTTAAATACTACATTTCCGGTGTTGTTATCTATATCCCCGGGGATTTCCAAAATAGGCGAAACCTCCATTTTGTTGCCCTGGAGTATTACCTGCCCACTGCTGTCGGCAATCAAGGTCTTTCCGTCCTCGGTAAATGATACCAACTTACCCTTGACCAAAGGCGGAGCCGGTTTGCCGGGTTTAAAGGGTATAGCCTCTCCTTTAACGGAAACTCCGTCCTCTCCTTGAATGGGTGGTACAATGGTAGCAAGTTTCTGACCCATTTTAACCAATTCAATAAGGTTCAAGCTGCGAAAATCCACGGAACCGTTTTCCAATACCTTCGGTTTACGATCCTTGGGTTTTACGTCCACAAAATAATCTATTTTTCCGTCTATGCCGTTGGTGGGCTGTTTTCCCCGAGCAACAATATACGCCTTGTCAAACTCATGTTTTTCAATAATTTTGGGTAATACCTCGCTTAAAATCCCGTAGGTAACCGTTGCTTCCGTCATAGCTGCTTTAAGTTGCTCCACGGTCATTTTTGGACCGTTGTTGACCGGAGGTGCAAATACGGCTATCGCTTCCAGTCTGTCCTTGCTTATTGAAATTTTAACAGTCTCGGGTTTTTGGTTAACATTTATATTAGAGGATATTTTTTTCTCTATATGGCTTTCTGTGGATTTGAATACTTCGTTTACGGAAGCAAAATCTATATCCGCCACGCCGAAAGCTTCTACTTTGGACAAAACGTCCATCCTCTTGACCTTTTCCCCTTCGGGTATATCTATTACAAGATAGACCCCATCTTTACGCACATCAATTTCAACGTTAGAGTTTCCCATACCTACACCTCGTTATACCGCTTAATACCAATCCTGTTTATGAACCGGGATCGGTATAATGTAAACGATGAAAAAACTGTACTTTAATCAACGTTTACTGTTGTTTATTTAAGCTATTGAAAAACTTCAAACAATAAACCGATAATTTCTCTTTACGGAACAATGGATTAAATAATCGGCAAAAATCTGTTTTCTTCGTTATTTAATGATTCCATTTTAAACAGAGGACAAAAATAATTGATTTTTTTCCAACGGTTCAAGGAAAAAACGATTATTTTTGTCCTTCATCTTATATGGAATTAGTATATTGCATATAAGCGTGAGTTGGATAAAATTAAACTTCTGACAGTATTCCCAAGTTCTTGCATAAAACCATGCAAAAACGTCCCATCTTGAAAACTCATCGGACATTTAATTTGCTGCGCAATCAGTAGGACTGCGTAAAGCTCACTTTATATTATATGATTAATTTGTACAAACTCTACCTATTTTCAAAAAGCAGAGAGCGACTTTTGCATAAGCGGGCTTGAAGTTTTAAAACGGCTTTGGAGTGAATCTGGGAAACCCTGGATTCGGAGACTCCCATAATTCTGCTTATTTCTTTAAGGGTTAAATCTTCGAAATAACTCAAGGTTATTACCGTCTTTTCTTTTTCGGACAATTTTTCTATGGCATCCTTCAAAATTTGCCGAAGTTCAACACGGTCATAGTGAACCTGGGGATTTTCGTCGTCTTGACCGGTTGCAGACATAAAGGACGGCTCGTGGTTGTTTTCCAAGTACTCGTCGTAGGATATAACAGATGCAACGGAATACTTTTTAATAAGCTCCTTGGCCTGTTCCGGGGGTATATTCAACCCTTCGGCTATCTCCTCATCGGTGGGCGGTCTGGAAAACTTTGTTTCCAATTCGGCATATATGGTTTCCAGTTGCTTGTTTTTGCGTCTCATGGTTCTGGGAACCCAATCCAATTGCCTTATACTGTCTATAATAGAGCCCCTGATTCTTAGAGAAGCGTATGTCTCGAATTTTACGCCTTTTTTATAATCAAACTTATCCACAGCATCAATAAGCCCGAAAATTCCGTAACTGACCAAGTCCTCAAAGTCCACATATTGTCCCATATGTAAGGATAGCTTTCCTGCAACAAACTTCACCAACGGGGCATATTCCAAAATTAATCTTTCTTTTAAGTCGGCACTTTTTTGCTTAGTGTAGGCCTCCCAAACTGACTGAATATCGCCCATCTATAATACTCCTTTATAAGCCTTTATTAAGAGCTTATCTTAATATTTTGCCTTTTAGGATTTATTTTCTCGGTTATGTGTAAAACAGAAGGTTATTTTTAGTAATAGATTAGATAAATTACTGCGTGTTGTTACTTATCCCCTCTCACGGAAACCCAAGCTGTTTGTAAACCGGGGGATAAGCATATAAAATAAACTCAAGATTATTAGGATTTCTGCTAAAAAAAACTGATTAAATTTGGTACATAAATTAAACACGCCGGAAAAATTGCTGCTTTTCGAAATAATCAATCGTCCGTGTCGCCGGCATATACTTGTGAATCTTCGTTTAGACCTTCTATCAGCCGTTCTTTAAAAGAATTTATAAATCCGTCGTCTTTAAATTCCACTTCTTCATATTCATCATTGTCAAATTCGTCCGGAATGTATTCCGTATATTCGGCGACTGTTTCCGCAGGAACGGCAGTTTCTGCCGGGACGGATACGTTTTCCTCTTTAAAAACCATACTGCTAAGATATAATTTTGCAATAAGCCCTATAATATAATATGTTATTATAGTAACAATCAAATTATATGCGGCTTGAGGCAGGGGTGTTGTAAAAACTATTGCACAGACAGTTACGATAATGGTAGCTATCGCACAAAAATATACATGAATTTTCTCCAACATACCAATCAACCCTTAAATAAATCTTGTGCCGTGTCCTATGGTTTTGATTAAATAACGTCCGTCATCGGCATAAAGCTCCACGGTACGACCGTAGTTGGCCCCTGTATCTCTGCCTATAATGGGAATATGTAGGTAGGATAACACCTTAATGGAGGCTTCTACGTTTCTGTCGCCTATTCTCATGCTTTCATTGGTGGATGAAAAAGCAAACATCTGAGCCCCACCGGCTATCTTTGCCTTCATCAGCTCTTTTTTTGCTCCCATGCGTGTCATGTCAAAAACCATCTTAGCCGTGGCTGTGTCCGCAAATTTAGCCACGTTGGAGTTATTTTGAATAAGTCTGCTGTCAGGCAACATTATATGTGCCAAACCGGCGACTTTGTTGACAGGGTCGTATAGGGCAATACCCACACAGGAACCCAGTCCCAAAGTAGTAAGTACATAGGGGCTTTTGGCGACCTTTAAATCAGCCATGCCTACAATGATTACATTATTGTTCATATTATGCAACCCCTAATGATGATAGGATAGTTTCTAAAGACTCCATATCCGGAACCAATATAAAGTAGCCGGATACATCTTCCTTGTCCGTTACAAAAACCGACTCTATGAACAGAACCTTATCACCGACCTTTCCGAATTCAATTGCCGGTACGGAAAGAATGGCGTTAGCCATATCAATTGAAAGGAATGGAATAGAAGGTTTGATTTTTTTGTTGATTAAGCTGGCAAGTGAACCTAAGTATGAACTGGTCAGAATATTTCCTATCTCTTCCAAGGCGGACAATTCCAATTCATTAAATCCTTCCGACGCCGGTTTGTTGCGTGAGAGTAACATTTCAAGCAAGGTCTTTGCTGATTCAAGCTTAATAACGAACATCATTATGCCGTTTATTTCTCCGGAAATACCCACAAGTATCCCTACAATAAGGTTTTCTTCTCCGCCGATAAATCCGGCTATATCTTTAAAATCAAGAAGGTTAACCATGGGTACAGACATTTTTATCTTTTTGTTTAACATCTTTGCCAATGAAGTAACCGCATTTCCCGAACCTATGCTTGCTATTTCCCGTAATATATCCACATGATTATGCATGAGACTGTCAAAGTCCTTAGACATCGGTTATCCCCCATCTCTTATCCCCGTCTTAACCGGTTTTCCGGTTATCCGGCGGAAAGCTTCACATTTTTTTCGAAACAAAATATCTATAAAACCTGCGGACAATTCTTTAGAAAAGAAACCGTTATCAGGAAAAACAGTTGTCATGCCGCAAGAAATACCTATGCTATTAGGCTTCCGATATTTTTTCGTTAATATCCAAGAAATTATCCAATGCCATATATTTCTTGGGTGCAACCTGTAATTTTTTTCGTTGAGCGTTATAAATATATTGGACAATACGGTCTTGCTCCGTAGGCAAAATACCGATAAAGTTACAACGATATTGATAATTCAGCTTCAACTTGGGCAAATAAATACTGTCCAAAACTTTTGCTATGGTTACCAAAGCTTCTCCGTCCAATATTAAAATGCTTCTGATTAAATATTTATCCTCTACTTTAACATTGGTTACAAACTTTAAGCCGCCTCCGCTGATGTCCTTTATGATAGCATCGTGGAAAGAAGCGTTCTTTCCGGTCTGCTCTTTGTCTTTGGAGTCGGTCTCAAGAATTTTTTCCGCAGTACCCAGTACGGAAAACTTCATGGGCATAATACAAGGAAAACGGAAAAATTCCCGTCTTTGGATTTTTTCGCCCTCAGAATCAAGATTTACTATCATGAAATAGAAATCGCCTTGTTTTACATATTTTAAAATGGTAGCGTCAAAACGCACCATGCCGTTATTGGTAAAGAAAAGCAAATCATAACCCTTGCCCAGTTTAAGTTTAACTAATTTGCCGTAATAAATGGGCACCATAATAATAACCCTAGAGTCTTGAAGTATGCTTTCGACTTGGCTTTTATAAGTGTTATAATCCTCTTTGTCCTGGGGTAGTGTTATTTCTACCCTGTCGCCGGGCTTAATGCTTTGAATAAGCATCTTATTTCCCCCATCTCCATCTCTAAATAATCAGTTTCCGTAAAAGCGAATAAAAAGAGTTGCGATATTTTGTTATAATATAGAAAAACAGTCCTAACGGATAATGACTTTCCTTATTATATATTATATTTAGTCTTACCAATTTTTCAAGGTAAAACTATAAATTTTTATAAAATGAATTCTTGGAAAACATTCTTTATGATTAAACACAGGCGTATTTTCCCATGTTTTTTCATAGGAATATTTAAAATCGAATAAATCCAAGCCATTCCTCCGTCCGGGCATTTTTCGGATTTTGCCTGAAATTGCACAATCGCGAATATACGGAAATAAATTATATCTTTCTCAATGCAAAAATAATGTATATCTTATACATTTTTTCAATGAGAACCGAACATGGAGACCAACCGTTTGATAAAGGATTTAAAACCGCCTTGTCCGTTAGCCGCTTCATAATTATCCGTTAATTTTGAAGCAATGATGGACATAGCCTTTGTAGCATCTGTGTTGGGGAAACTCAGCGAAACCGGTTGCTGCAATTTTACTGCTTTTACCAAGTTATAGTCATACGGAATAACTCCCAAGCATGCCAATTTTAAATCCAGATATCTCTGTGCTACACGATTCAATTTGTCATACACTTCTATGCCTTCTTCAACGCTCTCAACTCGATTGACTATAATTTGTATATGCGGAAGAACTTTGCTTTCTTCCTTTATTGTCTTAATTATGGTATAAGCGTCGGTAATGGATGTAGGCTCAGGCGTGGTTACTATAATTGTTTCTCCGGCGGCTTTAATAAAGTTTGTTACCGATTTGGATATTCCCGCCCCGGTGTCAATCAAAATAATATCTGCGTATCTGTCGAGATAGCCCATGTTTCCGATAATCAGGCTCATTTGCCGGTCCGAAATATTTGCAAGCTCCGTTAAGCCCGATCCGCCGGAAATAAATTTAACGCCCATGGGACCGTTTGTAATGATTTCTTCTATACTTTTATTGCCCTGCAATACATCGGAAAAGTTATGCTTGGGTAAAATCCCAAACAAAACCTCTATGTTTGAAAGACCAAAGTCTGCATCTATCAGGAAAACTCTTTTGCTTTGCTTGGACAGCAATATGGCCAAGTTAACCGCAAAATTGGTTTTCCCCACGCCGCCCTTACCGCTTGTAACGGCGATTACTCGGGAGCGATACGGTTCTGCAGTATTAGCTTCTTCCATTTCACGTTCTCTTATTCTGTCCCTAAGTCTTGCGGCTTGGTCGATCAAAATATACCACCCCCGAGACCCAGCAAGGCTTT
>CAYXWM010000076.1:0-9655 GCA_964468805.1 uncultured Defluviitaleaceae bacterium | reverse complement strand
AGTTATTCTGCGATAGGGTGTTTTTTTCCTGTCCGATGAACTGGGGTCACTTCAGTATGAGGATATTTTTTTCAGTTTCGAAGGGTAGTCTGTACATAATTTAAAAGGTTGATGTCTACTAATTTTTTCAGAATTTGAACGTTTATTATTTTAACGCCGGATGGGTCGTTGACGGTATCATAAAGGTTGGTATAGTCGTCCAAAATTTTTATCTCTTCCTTTAAAGCCATGGCAACGCCGGTACGGAATGAGCAGATATTATTTATATCCACATCCTTTAATGCATAATTACCTCCTTCCAATCTGGTATATAATCCGTTAAAGGCAATCTCTCTAAAGCGGCAATGTTTGCTGATTTTTGACATTATCATGCGATATTCGTCTTTTGGTGCTATGCTCGCCATGTAATTGTAAAACATGGAGCCGTTGTATTCATTTTGGATTATTTGACTTAGGGTTGAGCCTTCTTCTTCTTTTACAGGGGTTTGTACCGCTTGTTGGGGTTGCGAAGGGGATTCGGCTATTTCATCTTTTACGGATTCTTTTGGTTGTTGGAGGATTGATTCTACGGACTTATCTTGTTTTTTATCGGATGATTTTCCGGAGCCGCCGTCGATTTTTATATTTTTCATTAATTCTTTTATGGTTTTATCGTCTATAGGCTCGTATCTGACGCCGTCGGGCAATGGTTGATTAAATTGCTGACCTTGATTTTGCTGTGGCTGTTGGGGTTGCTGTTGTGACTGCTGTTGCTGTTGAGGTGCGCCTTGGAACGGAAAGTTTTGCATGGGAGCTTGATTTTGTTGAGGCATTTGTTGTCCGAATCCAAAGCCTTGGTTTGGCGGCATTTGTTGCTTTGGTTGTTGCATTTGCGGTGGGTAATTTGGTTGGCGGTTCATCTGATTTCCACCGGGTCTTTGGTTTTGGGAATTATTTTGATTTCCGAACATATTCCATAAAGGCTTGCTTTGGCGATTTTGTTGGTGATTTTGATTCTGCTGTGGGGAATTATTGTTTCCAAAACCAAAGTTATTATTGTTAAACCCAAAGGGACTTCTGTTAGCATTGGAATTAACGGGTTGTTCACTCGTTCTGTTTCTTAAAAAAAACGACATTTTAAAACACCCCTTGCTTTATATAAAACGATAAATAATATACAGTATATTCAAGCAAGGACATTTCTGTGAAAATTTGAGGACAAAAGGTAATTTTTAGAACAAGGGAGACAGTATTTTAAGTATAGATTGTAATATTTTCTTGAAGAACCCGGAGTTTTCCCATTCGGTCAGGGTTACCTCACGGCTTATTTCCAGGGTTTTTAAAAAATCTGCCTTAATATCAATAATACAGGGTTGGTTATGAAGCCATGCGGCACATTCTCTGTTCCAAGTCAAGCTTCGGTAATCAAAATTAACCGAACCCACCACCGCCAAAATATCATCGGTTACCAAAATTTTTCCGTGAACAAAGCCGGGGAAGTATTCGTAAATACGGATGCCCTCCATAAGCAATTCGCCGTAAAAAGAACGTGTAGCCGCATGAACTATTACTTTGTCCGGAATATGGGGCGTTAAAATCCTAACATCCACTCCGGAGCGTGCAGCAAGGGACAGAACGCAAATCAGGTCGGTGTTGAGAATAAGGTAGGGCGTAATGATATATACATACTTTTTGGCATCGGCTATCATTTTCATATATAGGTTACAGGCAGGATTTAAGGGATTATCGGGACCGTCACAATAGGGCATAACGAAGCCTTTTTCTTGTTGATAGCTTAGATTCGGGCTGTAATTGTTTACGGGTAAATGTTCAGAGGTTATAAATTCCCACAAATTCAGAAACATCACCGTAAAACTCAATACGGCATGTCCCTTGAATATAATGCCCATGTCCTTCCAGTGGCCATGCTTTTCATAGAGATTAATATATTCGTCTCCTATATTTATACCTCCGGTAAAGCAGGTGTTTCCGTCTATGACTATTATTTTTCTGTGGTTACGAAAGCTTAAAAAGTTAAACAAAGAAGCGGAAAGCGGATTAAAGGCACAAAAGGAAATGTTGTTTTGGGAGCAAAGCGATTTGAAATCCTTGGGCAATATCCCCAGACAACCGCCGGCATCGTAAATAAACTTTATTTCCACGCCTTCATTGGCTTTTGAAATAAGGGCGTCCATAAATTCTTTGTACATTTTTCCGGGGCGGATTATATAAAACTCAATGAAGATAAACTTTTTTGCGGCCATTATTTCTTGTATCATTTTTTCGTGCATTATTTCACCGATTTTTAAATATTCCGCATGGGTGCCGGTCCATACCGGAAAACTGCTTAATCGGGATATAAGTTCCGTTTGTTTTAAGGCATCGGAGGATTGTATTAGATAGGGTATATTTGGGTCTTGGATTAAATAATCTTTGGATTCGTTGAAGATAGCTTGAAGTTTTTGCTTGTCTTTGTCCTTTATTCTTGTGTTACCCCAGAGCAGGTAAAATACCATAGCACTGATGGGAAACAGCATAATAAAGCTGACCCACGTTAATTTAAAGGAAACGGCGGTTTTGGCGTTAATAATATACAACATAAGCAGTATACTCAACAATTTGATTGTGCTGTAGGTTAAGCTTGCGATTAAGGACAGTCGGCTGATGGTCAAATAAATCAGAAATAACTGCAACGCAATAAAAACAATATTAAAGGTAGTTTTTAAAATGTTGACAAGCTTAACACCTGAATCATCCATAACACACACTCCGGAAGTGATACTGTTTCTTGACAGATATTTTGGGAAGTATAATTAAAAAAATGCTTGATGGGCATTAGAAAGGCAAGAGTTTTAGGGAAACTTTTTTTAAATAATTCCCTAAAACTCTTTTTGAAGGTTTATATTATTAAAGAAATTGCAAATCTTACTATTCTATGGTTTGCACAATTTCCGAAACGGATTTTATTTTTTTAACATGATTGTAAGTTGCTTTTGATGTGGGTTCAAAGCCACAGATGGATTTGTAAATACAGTAATCACAGCCGGTTTCTTTGCCTTTTTTATAGGGATTGATGCTGATATTGCCGTCGGTTATTTTTTCGCCAACTTCCCTGATTTTTTCGGTTACAAAATTTCTGAGTTTATCGAAATTTTCCAAGGAGGCAACTTGGGAAACACTGCCGAAGGCGTTATCCTTCTTTATATAAACAGGAAGAATGTTGCTGTGGCCATCTATTTCGTTGTCCATTTTTTTAACCAGTTCAGGGTCGGCAAGTACCAAACCGGACATTTTAAAGCCGGACAGGATTGCAGAAGAAAGTAACTCTCCGGTAAGTTCCGTGTCGCTTTCAACAATGGGGTCGTCTATGTTAAAATAAAAAACTCCGCCGGGAAGAATTTTACCCTCTATATTTTCTTGCCCGAAAAAGTTCGCTCCGTTTTCCAGCAAGGCATCAAGATAAAGAAGTAATTGCATTTGCATACCGAAATAAATATCCGATAAATCAAAGCGTTTTTTGCCGGATTTATAATCCAGAATACGTATAAATCGATTACCGTCGCTGTCTATAATGTCCAGACGGTCGATTCTTCCGGTGATTTTCAGTATGTTTTTGTTGTTTAAATTAATGGAGATAGCTTGTAAGGGTGAACTGTCGTTAAAAGCAACCTCCGAAGCATAAGGCTCCAATTCTCCTCTTTTTATATGCTCGGATAAGGCCCAAACCGATTTTGCGGCTATACGCTTAACCCTTTTCAAAATATATCGGTATCCTGCATTGCTGTCCAAAATATGAGTAGGAAGAGATTCGGACAGGCTTTCCATACATTCTTCGATTAAAGGCTGAATATTGTCCGGGGTCAAGCTACGCCATGAGGTTTTGGAATTTTCCATGAGCTTTGAGAATTTATCCAATACTTCATGAAACAGACTTCCTATATCCATAGGATTAACTTCAAAAACAGGACGCTTTTTTGCACAGAGGCAGTATTGTACAAAATAAGAAAAGGGACATTTAACAAACCGCTCCAGCCGTGAAACACTGCTGTGTATGGTTTTTGAATAAAGGCGTTTTACCGTATTTTGATTAAGTTTGGTCTGCTCTTTGTTTTCAAGGACTATGTTCTTTATAATTCTTAGCTTAGGTTGGTATTTTTCCGATAGAGAAAAATATTGCAGTAATACAGTATCTTCATTGTCAATAGGCTCATTGGCATAGTAATTTCTCAAAACTTTTCCTATTTTGCCGAAAGAAGGTTTGGGGCGTTGGTTTTGTTTCTTTATATGGATACGCTCCGGAAAAAGCTTTTGAAGTTTTGAGATAAGTAATGAAGGACGCATTGCCTTGCCTTCGGCATTAAGGTTTGGATAACTTAAATAAAGGTAATCCGTGGGTTTGGTTAAGGCAGCGTATTGCAGTAATTGTTCTTGTATAATCTTTCGGTTTTTGTCCGGTGCCAATTCTACGCCTACGGATAAAAGATGTCTGCGTTCTTCGTCGGTAATTACGCTTGCTTCATGGGAAAGACTTTCATCGTTAGCCCCGATAACAAACAGAGCCTTTATATTGGGCAGGCGAGTTCTTTCAAGGTCACCTATAATAACTTGGTCTTGGGAAGCCGGAATAATACCCATATCGCAGGATTTAATGCCTGCCTCCAAAATTTTAAGAAATTCTACGGCGGAAACCTTTTCTTCTCCGAGAATTTCAACGGTTTTATCAAATAAACCGCAAATTTTTTTCCAAACTTGGCTGTATTCTTTTGCATTCTTGTGGGTAGCGGAAAGTCTATCCTCTACTTTCATAAACTCCAACATATTAAAAATGCTTACAGCATAGTCTTTTACCGTCATATGTTTTTTTATACCCAAGGATTTTAAGCACTCGTTCAGCTTGTCTTTTGCTGAATTTACTTGCTCTTGGGGAAATTGACCGGACTCAAAACCGTATTTAAATTCTGTATCCCATTTGTAACCCTTTATTCCGTAAGCCAGAGCATAGTTTTCCAAAATATCGGTTTCCTCTTGAGTAAGAGGCGTCAGACCGGTTTTTAAAAATCTGAATACGGATTCATAATTGCGATTATAAGCAAAAACCTCCACAGCACCCAAAATCAGCTCTGTTAATGGATAAGAGGATATATCTCTGCGTTTGTCGCTGAAATAAGGGATTTCGTATAAATCGAAAAGGGTTTTTATTGGGGTTTCGTAATTTGAGATTGCGGAGGAGATTACGGCTATATCCTTATATCTGTATCCCTTTTCCAATACCAAACAGGAAATTTCCTCAGCAAGTTGGGTGATTTCTTCGTATTTTTCCGTTACCGATGTAATTACTATATTGGTAGCCGGCTCCTCGTAAGCTGTGCTTTTGAAATTGAAGAAATTCCTATTGAGAAATAAAAATTCCGGTGAGGATTTATGACGTATACATTTCTTTAAAAATAAGGGTTTTTCTGTAGTTGTACCGGTTTGCTCTGCCAATTTGATCAACCGGGCTAAGGTGTTTTTGGTTTCGAAAAATGGGTCTAGAGGTCTGATTTTATCTGCCTTTGGATAATCGACAGTAAGGCATAGAGTTAAAGATTTAACCCTAGTCATCAATCGTTGCAAAACGTTGTATTCCTGGGGAGTAAAACCGTAAAATCCGTCTACCCAGACCAAGGCATCTTTTAAATAGTCGTATTCGTCCAGTTTATCGGAAAAGTATTTTAAGCTGTGGTCGGTTGATAGATAATTTGTTTCTGCGAAATTTTTGTAAGCCTTATATATTTTCATCAAGTCGAGCATTTTTATTCTCAGACTTTCTTTGGATATACGGGGCAGAAGCTCCTCCAAGGTTTCCTCTGTAATGCAGTATTGATAAAATTCGGTTATCATGGAAGCCAGGCTTTCCATAAAGCCCTGTTTGCCCGCGGAATTGCCGTAATATTTTAACTCCGGTGCCAATTGGGACAATATTTTACGCAAAAGCATAATCTTGCCGGTATCGTCCAAAAGGGGTAAGCCCGTTCCGCCGCATTTTGAAAAGATATTAAAAGCCAGGCGTTGAAAACTTAGGACATTTACCCGAGTAAGGGCACCGCCGCTGCAAATGGAAGTCAGTTCGCGTTCCGCTTCCAAAGAGTATTGTTCCGGTACTATGTAAATTATGGGGTTTTGGGATTGGCTTAATGCTTCTTTAATTTGAAAAAGGCAGCGGTGGGTTTTGCCCGAACCGCTGCCGCCAAGTATAAATCTTAGGCTCATATATGCTCCTTTAAAAGCTTAAAGAATTTAAAGTTGAACCGCTATAAAGGGATTAATTCTTAAATTTAACGGAACCTTTTAACGCTAAGTCAGCCATAGAATTGGCTTTTATTCCGTTGGCGGAGACTGTATAAAGATTATCTCCTATATAAATAATCCTGTCAACATATAATTGCCTGTCACCGTCGTACAAACCAGATACTTTTAAGAATTCCGGTGTTTCGTGGGAAATTACGCCTTTTTTAATAAAGCCCTTATTTAAGTCGATGCTGTAGACATAAGCACCTTGACCCTTGTAAATACCGTAAGCTTGCGGATCGTTTTTATCTGCCGGTGATTTTTCAAAGAGGCTTACCGGGAAAGCAAGGATATTTTTTTCCTTGGAAAAGAGCAATGCTTTGTGATTTCTCAAAAGCTCCGAATCTGTTCCTCTGTCACCGATTGTTTCAACAAACAATTCCTTGGGGTTTGTGGGATCGGTAACGTTAAAGAGGGACATTTTCATGCCTTGATACAAGGCTAAATCACCGTAAACTACTGTATCCTTACCGAAACCTATAAGATGATTTTCGTCATAAGGATGTAGATAATCGCTGTATCCCGGGATTTTCAAGGCACCCAATATTTTCGGTGCTTGGGGATTGGAAAGGTCTATGGCGAATAAGGGGTCTACTTTTCTGAATGTGACCATATAGGCTCTCTTGCCCATAAAACGCACGGAATATATTTTTTCGGTGGGTGCTATGTTTGTGACTTTGCCTATGGTTTTCAAGTTTTTGTCAAGTACAAAAAGATTGTTGCTTTGTTGGCCGGACGCATTGGAGCCGGTGGTAGCTATGCGGAAATTACCGTCATATTCATCCATGGAGAATTGATTTAATACGAATCCGTCCACATCACCTCGAGAAACGTAACTTACTGCTTCCGAACCTTCTTGGAGCAATTTGAATTTAAAGACAGTGGTGCTTGGCTCATGATATACCTTTTTCATAAAAGATTTCGGGGCTATATCAATCATAGGTTCATCTGCCGGAGCAGGTTGGACTGTAAACCTAGGGTTATAACTGTAATTTGCAGCAGCAATATACATATTGTCTTGGGACATGTATAAATTCATACCTGTGCCGAAAAACGTAGTAGTTTTAGCGGGGTCATTATCTTTGCTTAAATCAAAACGCATTATTACGGTATAATTGCTATCCACGTAACCCGGGCAATAATATATATCTTTATAATCAATTTGCTTGTAATCATTTCCCTTAACAGAGTCACTGTATGAAGGGGTTTGGATGTTGTTTTTGTCTCTGTATAAGGAATAAAACGATACGTTGGACAAAAGATAGACTGTATTACCAATTTTTCTGGAGTTCATATAGTTACCGTCTGCGTTTAATTCTCTTACCTTTTTGACGTTTTGCTTATCTGTAATGTCATAAACATAAACGGTGGTTTTGGGAATATTGGTATATGGGTGAGATTGACCTATTACAGTAAGACGAGTTTTGTCTGTATAGATTTCCGATGGATAAAAATTATCGCCGGGAAAATGGATTGTATATTCAGCCTTCATGGCCTCTGCCGGAACTGCCTTTACTACGCTTAATTTGTTTTCTCTAAGGTAATAAATATATTCTCCGTCTGTTTTAATTACGTCACCTTCATCCACACCCTGTACCTGAATGTTGGTTTTTGAAAAGTCTTCGCTTTTACGATCGGATTCGTTCACAGCCCCTGATTCCTGTGATGCAGTAGCTGCCGGTGCTGCGTTTGAAGAAAGAGGTGGGCTGAATGAAGCCCCGGAATCGGCTGCAGGCATTGAATCAGATAAATCTTTGAATAAGAAACGGAACTCCTCGCTTTCATTCGATTCGCGTACAAGGTCGCCTGCAATTTTCAAGAGATTTTCTTTACTTCCTATAACCGGTAAACCTTGCAGTTCGGTGAAATATTTTTCATAGTCAGCATTAATTTCGAACTCTTTGCCCAAAGAAATAAAACTGTTCATGCGTGAAAATTGTCTTGAAAAAGCAACTTTAAAAGCTTCGCCGGTAATATAAACTCTGCCGTTTTTGATTATGGTTTTGTCTTTGAGGGTAACGGTTTGTTTGTTTACCGTGATTTGGTTTTTGTCCACGGGAATGGTAACGCTTGAGGAGTCGTTTTTTTCAAGCACAACAGCTTGATTTTTTTCGTCCCAAGAAATGTCGGTATTAAAGTATTTTGCAACAAAACGTAAGGGTAGATAAATCGTGCCGTCCTGTTCAAAGGGAGCGGCTTCGTAATCCTTTTCGTCAATATAAACTAAAGTTTCGTCTACAAAAGCCTTTCCGCTGTTAAGGCGAAGCAGAACTTGTTTCGGTAAGTCTCCTGCTACAACTGCATTTTCTTCTGCGGTTGCTGTTTTGGGATAACAATAGGTAATAAACACCGCTGCTAACATTAATAAGAGTATAATGTACTTTTTCATTGCTATTCTCCTTTCGGTACTTTCTGATTATGACGAGAATATTTAGAAAAAGTTCTGTATTCAAAACTTATATTTAATATTTTTAAGTTTCTGAAAATAATACAAAAAAGGCTTCTGAGAATAACTCAAAAGCCGGGGCAATAAATAATAAACGAATTTGCAACATACTTAAATAATAAAGAACAGTAACAAAAGCTATTATACGTTTACGGTTTACTTATGCGTTTTTTAACAACACTTATAGCTCACCTCTACAAATATACCTTTTGTTACTGTTAAAAGGGAATTTAAGTATAAATAATCAAGTTCGTTTGAGTAAATAATAAACAGAGGTTAATTTCGATGAATTTCAGTGAGAGTTCGTCCGGAGAGACATAAATTTCAGGTTTGATTTCAAAAATACAGCGTTGGCAAAGATATGCGAACGCTTATAAATTTTATATATTAACGGCAGTAATATAAATTAACCGTCAGAACGGTATTGATTCGATTAATTGCATTCTGCCTTTGAGGGCAAAATGCAATTTAATCGGAATTTTTAAGCTTATCAGATAGCTACATGAGTAAAGCTTACTATCTTGCAAAGCGGAATTTCACATACAGAACCCAGCCAATTGTATCCGGCGGGATATGCAATGTTGTTTACTTGATTGGGATATCCCCAATTCCAGCCCAAGTTATAGTTGGAAATGCCGTTACCGTAGCCGGTAGCATAACCGTTGCCGCCACCGCAACCACATCCGCAACCACAGCCACAACCCCAACCGCAAGAGTTGTTAGAAGGTTGATCATAGCCGATACAGCTGCTTCCTATAGGACAGGCGGGAGCCGCACCGATTTGGGTGATAAGTCTAACGGCACCGTTAAAAATGCCGGCGAGAGTTCCTGTGAAACCGGAGCCTGAAAGACCACCGCTTTCGGTAAATACAGTTACTGTTTGACCTACATACCTCAACAGGC
>CAYXWM010000075.1:0-9679 GCA_964468805.1 uncultured Defluviitaleaceae bacterium | reverse complement strand
AAAGCCCTTTGGGCTGACGCTTTTTGATATTCAGTACCAATGCATCAGCCCCAAGCTCGGCTTTTACCATTTCTATAGCTTCACGTTCCGTAGTTGCTTCGAACTTTTTTATTCTCATGCCACGCTCACCATTCCTATCGATTGAATTTCCGCAGTCGGGTCAAGCTCGTTATAAGACAGTACTATCAAATCCGGTGCAATTTGCTCAACCAAACGTTTGAAATATATGCGAACTATAGGAGAGGTAAGAATTATGGGTTGCATTCCCAATGAAGTTAATTTGGTGATTTCGCTGTTTAGGTTGTCGAATATTCTTTGGGTAAACTTGGGGTCCAGTGCCAAATATGAGCCTTGTTCCGTTTGCTGTACAGAGCCCATGATTTGCTGTTCCAGCTCCGGGTCAAGGGTAATGACTTTGTTAACTTCATTGTCAAAAAATCTGCGAGAGATGGCTCTCCTTAAAGCCTGACGCACATATTCGGTAAGCATGTCGGTATCTCTGGTCATTTGCGAATAATCCGCCAAAGTCTCCAAAATGGTTACCATATCCCTTATGGATACGCCTTCTTTCAGTAAGTTTGCAAGCACCTTTTGTATATCACCGTATGACATTGACTTGGGAATCAATTCTTCAATGAGTACGGTATTATTTTCCTTAATATTGTTGACAAGAGTTTGAACATCTTGCCTTGTAAGCAATTCATGCAAGCGATTGCGAACAACCTCAGTCAAATGGGTTGCGATAATTGCCGGCGGGTCTACAACCGTATAACCCAAGGCTTCAGCACGCTCACGCTGGGATTCGGAAATCCATAAAGCCGGTAAGCCCAGATAAGGTTCCACGGTTTCTATGCCGTCTATTTCTTCCTCCACATAGCCGGGATTCATTGCCATGTAGTGATCGAAAAGTATATCTCCTCCGGCTACTTCCACACCTTTTATTAAAATTCTGTACTGGTTGGGACTAAGTTTAATATCGTCACGCAAACGGATAACCGGAACTATAACGCCCAATTCCAGAGCAATCTGGCGACGTATCATAACTACGCGGTCAAGCAAGTCACCGCCCTGAGCCGGGTCAACCAAGGGTATCAAACCGTAACCGAAAAGCAAAAGTATGGGGTCTACGTTTAACAAAGAAACCACATTTTCCGGACGGCGAATTTCTTCGGCATCGGTATCTTCCGCTGAAATTTCGGCTTCCACGCTGCGAATTTGTTCCGCTTTTTTCATGCGGTAAGCACAGAATATTAAAAATATTCCGAAAATAACAAAGGGCAAAGTAGGCAGAGGTGTTGTTATGCCCAAAAAGGAAATAACTCCGCCTGCTATGGCAAGCACCAAGGGCTGCCCCAAAACCTGTTTAATAACTGTAGCACTGATTTCGGCTTCGGAAGTTGCTTTTGTAACCAAAATACCGGTAGCGGTGGATATAAACAATGCGGGGATTTGCCCTACAAGACCGTCACCTATGGTCATGATAAAGAAACGATTTGCGGCATCACCCAAAGATAATCCCAGCGAACTTGTACCTATAATCAATCCACCGATAATATTAACCATAGTAATAATAATACCGGCTATTGCATCACCTTTAACGAATTTACTGGCACCATCCATGGAGCCGAAAAAGTTTGATTCGTCTTGTATTTTCTTTCTTCGAGCCTTAGCTTCGGTTTCGTCTATAAGACCGGTATTAAGGTCGGCGTCTATAGCCATCTGCTTACCGGGCATAGCATCCAAGGTAAAACGAGCCGCAACTTCGGCAACACGTTCAGAACCTTTGGTAATAACCATAAAGTTTATCAAAACGATAATTCCGAATACTATAACACCCACGACCATGTTCTGACCGCCTACGAAACTGCCGAAGGTATTTATAACCTCACCGGCAAAACCTTCGCCCAGCATAAGCCTCGTAGACGATACGTTCAAGGCTAATCTAAACAAAGTGGTAATCAACAAAAGCGTGGGAAACATAGACATTTCCAATGCCTCTTTTGCGTATAGTGCGTTAAGTATGATAAGCAGAGATATACCTATGCTCAACATAAACAACACGTCCAACAACCAAGAAGGAGGCGGAATTATAAGTACCATAACTATAGCAATGATAAATACACCCAAAGAGGCTTCTCTGTATCTCATAGCATTACTCCTTGCTTGACAACTTAAAAACAGCAGACAAATACTTTTATTTCCTGCTATACAATATTATACCATATCATACCCATTTATATTACGTTGTCAAAAAGTTTTTACTTTTCTTTACAACTGCCGTATTTTTTTAACTTGAAATTGTATACCGGAATACCGGTAAAGCACCGGTTACAAATAAAACCCAAATAACAGTCGGTTAACTTGCCATTAATTATACGCTCATATCAAACTCACATGCAAATATTTCAAATTGATTATGAAAATTATTATACTTTAATGTACTAGTTTTTGCTAGAGTTTTTTAAAAATTTTTTGGCGAATAATAATCTTAAAAGTTCCTTGCAATTAAGGCATTTTTGGTTTATAATCACAGTCAGAATCTTTCGCCCGGGAAGATTTTTATATGTAAAATTATAATTTTGAATGAATATTGTTAATTACACATAAATAATAATTATTAATACTTTTCTGCCGTTTTTAATAAAATGTTGAGAAAATATTGATAATTATAAAACGGTTCAGTTAACACGGAAGGAAAAAATAGATGAAAAAAATATTGATTTGTCTTTTGGTGGGAATTTTTCTCTTGCCTGTAAATACAGCTTTTGCCCAATCTGTCACACCCAAACAACAAAATCTGCCGGAAATTGTTTCAGATTCGGTAATAGTCATGGATGCAAAGACCGGTGCAGTTATATACGATAAAAACGGATCCGCACAAAACTTTCCCGCCAGTATAACCAAGGTTATGACCGCACTGTTGGTTTTGGAAAAGCTGGAAAAAGACAATATCAAACTTGATGCTCTTGTTCCCTTCAGCAAAGAAGCCGTGCTCAATATGCCCTATAATTCCAGCAATATTGCCATGGACTATGACGATTATCTGGAGGTTGGCGATGCTTTATACGCCTTGATGTTGGCTTCGGCAAACGAAGTTGCCAATGCTTTGGCTGAATATGTTTCGGGAAGCCAAGAAAAGTTTGCGGAATTAATGACACGCCGAGCCAAGGAATTGGGTGCGGAAAATACCCATTTTACCAATCCCCACGGCTTGTACGAAGCGGAACATTACACCACTGCCAAAGATATGGCTTTGATTATGCGTGAGGCATCAAAATATCCTCTGTTCAGACAATTAATAAGCACAGCTTCCCATGAGATACCGCCCACGCTAAAACAACCGCTGCCAAGACCCTTGCACAACTCTAACAAGATGATACAAAAAACCTCCGAATTCTATAACCCCAATATCATCGGAGGAAAAACCGGCTTTACCAATGAATCCATGCATACTCTGGTTTCCCTGGCTTCCAAGGACGACAAGGAACTTATTATAGCCGTTCTTCATGACCAAAAAAATAAAATCTACACGGATACCACAGCCCTTGCAGATTACGGTTTTACGCAATTTTCGGAAGTATCTCTTTCTTCTTTGTTAAAAAACAACGTTTTACCCAAAGTAACCACAACCGACGGTAATAATGTGGATGTGGAATTAAAAATTCCGTCTGAAACCTATATACTACCCATAAACGCCGTTAATAACATTAAAACCGAATACAACCTTAACAAAACAATCGCTCCTCCTATAGTAAAAGGCGATCGCCTGGGTAAGGTTGACATACTCTGCAACGATTACAAGATTACCACGCTGAACTTAACCGCTTCACAACCGGTATTGCTCTTGGAACCGGCCGAAACCAAAGCTGATATTGCTCTTGATCTTGCACCTGTTTTTCAAGTTTTAATAGGTATTGCCGCATTGACACTTATATGCATTTTTGTATTAATATACTTAAATTATCGTGCCAATTATAACAGAAGGAGACGCCGCCAAAGAGTATCCGTACCCGTTCGTTCAAACAGGTCTTACAGGTACAGAAACGATTGGTAACTATACCTGTTCCATTTTAAACAGAGGACAAAATAAAATTCACTGCAAGGTTTTACCGGTGCAGTGAATTGTTTTTTTGTTTAATATTATTTATTTTTTTGAGAATGGGAATTTTCCGTACAGCGGGCCGACTTTAACAATCTTCCCTACTCGGCTAAAGTCTTTATGGTTTCAAAAACAACTCAAATAAAAAATGCAAAAGCTAAATTAAATAGCATTATGAGTAAAGCAAGCTACCGCACAAGTAGGAATTACGCAGATAGCGCCGAGAGGATTACCGTAGAATCCTGCACCGCTGTCGTTGAAAGCACCGTAAACTCCTGTGCAAGCGCTGCCTACGGGGCAAGCCGGAGCCCCACCGACTACTGCAAGCAATCTGATACAGCAGCAATCTGCTGATAAAAGTACTCCCGTAAAACCGCTTCCGGATAAACCGCCGCTTGTTGTAAAAATTGTAACTGTTCTTCCGATGTTACAAGTCAAAGCATCAACAAGTCCATTAACATATTCCATTTCTCTTTCCCCTTTCACTAAGTCTAAAGAAGTTGTACACCTCTGATTTATCTTATGAAGCAAAAGACAAACTTGTTACAAGCATTGTAAAAAATAATATGTTGTTTTTTTTATTCCGGAATAAAAATGCCCATGTTTTAATTACAGCTTAATATCTTATGCAAAAAAACAGGATAGGTGTCATGAAAATACACCTATCCTGTTTGTCTTGAAAAAATCTATCTAAACCAACGTTTAAACAACATATTCATAATATCGAAAAGATTTGCCTTGTATATATCCTCCATTGCAACCAATTCTGAACGACCCACTTCTTTTCCTTCAAAAGAGTAGATTATTTCACCTATTTTGGTTCCCTTTTCAATGGGAGCATCTATGCTTTCGGGCAATTCAAGTTGGGATTCAAGCTGTACGTTATTACCCTTGGCAACAAGACAGTTAACTTGATTTTTAACTTCAACGCCTATTTGTTCCTTTTCGCCTTTATTTACTTTTATCATGCCTTTGGGGGTTCCCACGGAATCGCCCATCATTACGGTGTAGTTGGCAAAGCCGTAGTCCAACATTCTTGCGGCTTCACCGAAGCGTGTTTTGGGATCCGGAGCACCCAGCACTACGGCTACCAGTTCCATTTCGCCTCGTTTTGCCGTTGCCGAAATACAGTACTGTGCCTTGGAGGTAGAGCCGGTTTTAAGACCGGTTGCTCCGCTGTATGCCTTGATAAGCTTATTGGTGTTGGAAAGACCAAATTCTTCTTCGCCTCTGGCGGTCTTATGAACTATGTTGTCCATCCAAATTTTGGACAAATCCAGAACCTGCTTATGTTTTGTTATCAATTCCCGGGACATGACAGCAATGTCATGTGCTGAAGAATAATGATTGTCAGCATCCAAACCGCAGCAGTTTACAAAGTGAGTATCATGCATACCCAAGCTTGCTGCCCGTTTGTTCATCATTTCCACAAAACTTTCTTCGCTGCCCGCAATAAATTCAGCCATTGCCACAGCGGCATCGTTTGCAGAAGCTATAACTATAGCCTTGGTCAAATCCAAAACCGATTGTTGCTCCGTTTCTTCCAAAAATATTTGCGAACCGCCCATACTTGCCGCATGAGCACTGACCGAAACCATATCGTTCCAATTTATTTTTCCGGCATCAACAGCTTCATAGATAAGTAACATGGTCATTACCTTGGTTACCGATGCCAACGGTAGTTTTTCATGAGGATTATGTTCCAAAATTATTTTACCCGTGGAAGGCTCCATGAGTACAGCCGCCTTTGCTTCTACAGTCAAACTTGGTGCTTTTACTTGAGCAAAAGCCTGATGATTAAATACAAAAATACTCAATAACAGCAATATAAACAGCTTTTTTGCCTTCATATTATGTCCTCCGTTTCAAGTCTTGGCAATTGTTTAGCCTAATACCGGAAACAAGCCCCGGCATTCTATACTTAATTGCTTGTTACTATTCCTTGTGCAATTAAGTTCTGCGCCTTGCCGTTCTCGGATTCCGAACGAAAAGGCTATATAAATATGTGTAATTTAGATTACACGGATTATAGAAAAATATGCATAACCGGGCATATCATAAATTTCAAAATATTTCCTTGGTGTATATACCATACTTTCTTAAAAGGGTCATTTTGTGAAAAAACCTTTTATATAGGCGAACAAATTCCTCTGCTGTACTAAAATTAAGTAGACTTACTTAAAGTATCCGTTTCAAACAAAAAAGGCACCTTAATAATAAGGTACCCTTTCAGTTTATATTTATAAATATATTATTTATATTCTTTGTAGCAACCCAAAACCTCCAAGTATATACAGTTGGAAGCCGCCAATTTAACTGCGGAAGCTAATTTTTCGTCGTTGATGTTGCCTTGAAGGTCTGCGAAGAAGCAGTATTTTCCATCGGCAACCGGACGGGATTCTATTCTGGAAAGGTTTACTCCGCCTGCCATCAAGGGGAATAATACATCGCATAAGGCTCCACTTCTGTGTGCTGTAATGAAGGTAATGCTTACTATGTCGGAAGTATTGTCATATTCCGGAGCGTTGGAGATAGCGATAAAACGTGTTTTGTTGTTAATATCGTTAACTATGTTGGGCTCTATTATTTTAAGACCGTTTAATTCACATGCTCTGGGCGAACCTATAGCCGCATAGCGTTTTTCTTGGTTTTTGGCTACCATTTCAGCGGCAATAGCTGTATTTTTGCAGGCTGTCAAATCCCAAGATTTATCACGCAAAAATCTGCTACATTGACGGAATCCTTCGGGATGAGAGAAAACTTCTCTTATATCCTGAATTTCGGCATCCTGTAAGCCCATAAGACAATGATGAGCATTAACCCAAGTTTGACCGACTATATAACAGCCGTATTTACGTAAAAGGTCATAAACTTCGCCTATAGCTCCTGTTTGGGAGTTCTCTATGGGCACTACCCCGTAGGCAACTTTATTTTCAGATACACCGGCAAAGACATCTTCGAAATTTTCGTAGTTTACCATTTGGTTATCGGGAAAAAGTTGTACACAGGCATGTTCGCCCCAAGCACCTTTTGTACCTTGGAATGCCACGGTTATATCGGTTTTTTTAGGTTCTCTGCCGGTGGGTAACAGGCCTTGGTCGGAATCCATAAGGTATTTCTTTTGAATAGCCTTGGATAATGCAATAACGGTACGCATAAAGGTAGTCACTTCACCGGTAAGGCTTTCGTCCGCCAGTTTTACTGCCCTGTCTACTATTGCCTGTTCACGGTCAAAATCGGTAAGAGCAAGATTGCCGTCTTTTTTAACGTCCGCCACGGTTTGAGCAACATTCATGCGTTTTTCGAACAGGGGTATAAGGTCTCCGTCTATAACGTCTATAAGCTCCCTGATTTGTTTGAGTTTATCTTTATTATCCATGATTATCTATCTCCTCGGCAAATTTTATTTTATTTATATCCGGTATACGGTTTCCCGGGCAATTGTTAATTAGTTGCTTGTAATAGCCGTGCGTACAGCATCGATTTTTTTCATTAAGGAGTGGAACACTTCCGGAGTAATGGATTGTTGACCGTCACAAAGGGCACATTTCGGTTGATTATGTACCTCGATAATCAAGCCGTTTGCTCCTACCGCAACCGCCGCCAATGACAACGGCTCTACCAAATGCCAGTAACCTGTACCGTGAGAGGGGTCTACGATTACCGGAAGGTGAGTTTTGCGTTGAAGCACGGGAATTGCTGAAAGGTCAAGCGTATTTCTTGTAGCGGTTTCAAAGGTACGGATACCTCTTTCACAGAGGATAATTTGGTCGGTGCCGTTAGCCATAAGGTATTCCGCCGCCATAAGCAATTCGTCAAGGGTAGAGGAAAGACCTCTTTTCAACAATACCGGTTTGCCCAATTTACCAACTTCGGTTAAGAGCGAAAAGTTTTGCATATTTCTTGCACCGATTTGTATTATATCCACGTCTTCTTCAAACTCTCTCAAATGATGAGGAGAAAGCAATTCAGTAACTATAGGCAGACCTGTTTTAAGTCTGGCAATTTTCATTAACTCCAAACCGTCAAGACCCAAACCGTGGAAAGCATAGGGAGAAGTACGGGGTTTAAAAGCACCGCCACGCAAGAAGCCTGCTCCTGAAAGCTTAACATCTTTTGCGATGGACAAAATTTGCTCCTCGGATTCAACGGAACAAGGTCCGGCAATTACCGCAAAATTATCGCCGCCCAATTTATGTCCGCGGACTTCTATAACTGTATCGTCCGGTTTAAAGCGTCTGCTTGCCAATTTGTAAGGTTCTTGTACTTTCATTACTGATTCCACAAATTCATATCTTGCAAAAACTTCTTGTGACAAACCCGAAGTATCTCCGGCAAGACCAAGCATATGAGTACTTTCGCCTTTTATGTCTTGTACCACAAAGCCTCTTTCTTGCATGGTGGTTCTTAAATTGTCGATTTCCTGTGGAGTAGCCTCCGGTTTTAAAATGATTATCATATTAAGCTCCTTTGAGATGTATTTATATATTTGGTTTGTTGTATTTACAAATTTACAGTGCCATGCTGTCCAAAACACACAGTGCCAATGCCGCTTCTGTAACGGGTACAGCTCTGGGTACTATGCATGGGTCATGTCTGCCGTGTACTGTTATAGTTGTGTCTTCCATGGTGTTAATATTAACAGTTTGTTGTTGTTTTGCTATAGATGGTGTGGGTTTTATAACCACGGAAAAGATTAAGGGGTTTCCGTTGGTGATACCGCCTATAATTCCGCCGTTGCGGTTGGAGCCGGTTGTAACCTTGCCGTCCTTAATTTTGTAGGCATCGTTGGCTTCACTGCCTTTTAATTCCGCAAAGCCGAAACCCTCGCCAAACTCTATGCCCTTTACAGCCGGTACGGAAAACATCATGGAAGCAATACGGCTTTCCATTGACTGAAAAAACGGAGAACCCAAACCTATAGGCAAGCCCAAGGCACAACATTCCACTATACCGCCCACGGAATCGTGATCATGTTTTACTTGGAGGATTTCCTCCTGCATGGCTTCCGAAGCTGTGTGGTTAATAACCGGGAAACTGTTGTGAGCAAGCTGATCCAACAGTTCAACCGTCACATTTTCAAATGTATCGTCTTTAACAGATCCGATTTGTTTAATATGTGCCCCGACAAAAATATTATGTTGTTTTAAAATTTGCTTGGCTACGGCTCCTGCAAAAGTCAGGGGTGCCGTAATTCTTCCGGAAAAATGTCCGCCGCCTCTGTAGTCGTTAAAGCCCTTGTATTTAATATGAGCGGTATAATCCGCATGACCGGGACGTAACAGTTCCGGTTGATAATCGCCGGAGCGGGTATTGGTGTTTTGGATAACACCGCAAAGGGGTGCTCCTGTGGTTTTTCCGTTAAATAAACCCGAGAGGATTTGAACCTTGTCTGCCTCTTTTCTGGGAGTGGAAAACTTGGTTTGCCCGGGAGAGCGGCGTTTCATTTCCCTGTCAATTTCTTCAAAATCTATTTCAAAGCCAACGGGTAAGCCGTCTATGACTATGCCTATGCCGTCGCCGTGAGATTCTCCGAATATGGAGAGTTTAATGCGTTCACCCCATACGTTAGCCATTTTT
>CAYXWM010000074.1:0-10275 GCA_964468805.1 uncultured Defluviitaleaceae bacterium | reverse complement strand
TCAGAAGCAGTGCGGATATAGTCAAGGCTATAGCCTTAGGTGCCGACTGCGTTTATATAGGAACCTCCGCTCTTTTAGCACTGGGCTGTCACCTTTGCAGAAGCTGTCACGGCGGAAAATGCAACTGGGGTATAGCTACCCAAATCCCCGAGCTTACAAAACGCCTTAATCCCAATATAGGCTACAAACGCCTGGTAAATCTCCTTACCGCATGGGAACATGAAATAAAAGAAATGATGGGCGGTATGGGTATCAACTCCATAGAAAGCCTTAAAGGCAACCGCCTTATGTTACGCGGAGTAGGTCTTACAGAAAAAGAACTGGAGATTTTGGGAATCAAACACGCAGGTGAATAAAACCCAAGATTGAATAACAATTAAAGTCTTTTTGAAAGGGTTTGGGAAAACTTTTTCTCCGGAAAAAGTTTTCCCCAAGGTCTTAATCTTTTGCTTTTATCATACTCAAACAGGTGATTATATTGAAAAGAGTATATGTTAACGAACAATGGTGCCTTGGGTGCCGATTGTGTGAATATTACTGTGCCTTTGCGGGAACAAACGAAACCGACATGGCAAGGGCATTGAAAGATATAAAAATTAATCCGAAAATTCGTATAGAAGAAAAGTCCGGAATAAGTTTTGCCGTATCCTGCCGTCATTGTGACGACGCCCTTTGCGTCAAAGCCTGTATTACCGGTGCTTTAAGCATAACAGACGGAGTAATTACCATAGACAAAAACAAATGCATCGGTTGCTATACCTGTATTTTAAGCTGTCCTTACGGAGCCGTTTCTCCTTCCGACGACGGTGCAGTCCAAAAATGCGAATTATGCTTAAAATCCGTTACAGGCTCGCCGGCCTGCGTTAAAGGTTGCCCCAACGGAGCAATAGTATTCGAGGAGAGAGGGTGAAATAAATGAAATATGTGATTATCGGCAATTCTGCCGCCGGGATAGGTGCTGTAGAGGGTATTCGCCGCTTAGATAAGGAAAGCGAAATTACCGTCATTTCAGACGAAGCCTATCATACATATTCAAGACCGCTGATTTCTTATTACCTCTTGGGCAAATCCACGGAAGAATCCATGAAATATCGGAACAACCAATTCTATACCGATAATAATTGCAAACTCATTACGTCCAAAAAAGTAATTAAAATCAATCCGGAACAACGAACCGTAACCTTGGAGGACGGCGGCGAATTAACCTACGACAAGTTGTTGGTGGGTACCGGTTCTTCTCCCTTTGTTCCGCCTGTTTCCGGCTTGGATACGGTGGAAAACAAATTTACCTTTATGAGCATGGACGATATGTATGCCTTGGAAAAGGTTTTAAACCCCAACGCAAAAGTTTTGATAGTAGGTGCCGGGCTGATCGGTTTAAAATGTGCCGAAGGTATATTTAAAAAAGTCGCAAAAATTACCGTGGTTGATTTGGCGGACAAAATTCTTTCCAGTATATTGGATAATGACGGAGCCGCAACCGTACAAAGTCATCTGGAAAGCAAAGGCATAGAATTCAAACTTTCCCAAAGCATAAGCAACCTTAACGTAAACAAAGCCACATTAAGCAACGGCGAAGTACAGGAATTCGATATTTTGGTTCTAGCCGTGGGCGTAAGACCCAATACCCAACTTCTCCAAGGAATTGCGGAAGTTCGCAAGGGCATAGTTGTAAATTCAAAAGGCGAAACAACCGCCAAAAATATTTATGCCGCAGGAGATTGTACGGAAAGCTTGGATATTTCCTCCGGAGATTATAAAATTATGGCTCTGCTTCCCAATGCCTATATGCAAGGAGAATGTGCCGGGGCTAACATGGCAGGCGGCGAAGAAAACTTCGATAAAGCTATTCCCATGAATGCCATAGGGTTTTTCGGCTTGCATATTATCACCGCCGGAAACTACAGCGGCGGTACTTATACCGAGAAAAACACCGGCTATAAAAAACTCTTTTACGGAAACAATAAGCTAAACGGCTTCATCCTAATAGGCAATATTGAAAAAGCCGGAATTTACACAAGCCTTATCAGAGAACAAACTCCTCTGGACAGCATAGATTTTGATTTGGTTTGTAAAAAACCCGGATTGATGGCCTTCACCAAAGATGATAGAATTGCTAAGTTAGGAGGCGGTGTCAGGTGAATATTTCGGCATTAAGCCTTGATTTTAAAGAACTAAACCAAATGCTTCGTTCGGCTGACGGCGAAATTTGCATTAATGAGTGCTACGGTCAGCGTTTTATTGCCAGCGGTATGGACAACAAAACAATCACCATTAACGGAACCCCCGGAAACGCTCTGGGTACCTATCTGGACGGTGCAACAATAGTGGTTAACGGCAACGCTCAAGATGCCGTTGGCGACACAATGAACGCCGGGAAAATAATTATCAAAGGCAACGCCGGCGATGCTCTGGGTTATGCCATGCGAGGCGGCGAAATTTACGTAAAAGGCGACGCAGGCTACCGTACCGGCATACACATGAAACAGTATAAAGACAAAAAGCCCGTTATTGTTGTAGGCGGCAAAGTAGGCAGCTTTTTGGGCGAATACCTTGCCGGCGGACTGATTATAGTACTGGGTTTGGATTGCGACAAAGTCCCGGTGGGCAACTTCACCGGTACAGGTATGCACGGCGGCACTATTTATATAAGAAGCTCCAAAGAACCAAAAAACCTGCCCTCACAAGTATCCGCAGAAAAAGCAACCAAAGAAGATTTGGAAAATATTCAAATTTATCTTGACGAATTCTCACAACACTTTAATATAGATAAGGACCGAATAATGAACGGCGATTTCTACACCCTTAAACCAAACGCCAAAAACCCTTACAAAAAACTCTATACAGAAAATTGATATAAACCAAACCTTGAGGAAACGTTCAAAAAGTTCCCTTAAACTCCGTCAAAACATTAACGACCCAAAAGAGTTAATTATACATTTTTGGAAAGATGGAGTTTATGACTAATTCCATGCTCTGCTTACTATTTAAATGGAATTAGTATGAGAGAGAAAACCTTTATTCGCCGTTAATACTGAACGAATTTTTTAACATAAAACTTCGTTTTGTTGAAAAAAGGTTTTCTCCCTCAAGGTTTTATTTTTTTAAGAACTTTCGGTCTTAAATATAAAGGAGGTATCCCATGACTGCTGCACAAAAAGAGGTCTTGGAATTTGTCCGTCAAAATGATGTTAAATTTATAAGACTTGCCTTTTGTGACACCTTCGGAGTACAAAAGAATATTTCCGTTATGCCCGATGAACTGCCCCTGGTCTTTGAAGAAGGCGTTTCTTTTGATGCGTCTGCAATCAAAGGATTTTCCGATGTAACCAAATCCGACCTTTTCCTGCATCCTGACCCTACAACCCTGTGCGTTTTACCCTGGCGTCCCGGTCCCGGGCGAGTGGTGCGTTTTTTTTGTGATATAAAAAACCCCGATAAGTCGGACTTTTTGGGCGACACTCGTCTTCTGCTGAAAAAAATAATCAAACGCTGCGAGGATATGGGTTTTGTTTGCAAAATAGGTGCGGAATGCGAATTTTATCTGTTTAAAACCGACGACAACGGTGAGCCTACCGAGGATACACTGGATTACGGCGGTTATTTTGATATTGCCCCCTTGGATAAGGGCGAAAATATCCGCAGAGAGATTTGCCTGTGTCTTGATGAAATGGGTCTAAAACCCGAAACTTCTCACCATGAACAAGGACCCGGTCAAAACGAAGTGGATTTTAAATTCAGCGATGCCTTATCCTGTGCGGATAATCTGTTGACTTTTAAATCGGTGGTTAAGGCTATTGCTTCCAGAAACGGACTTTTTGCATCTTTTATGCCCAAACCCATCCCAAGCAAAAGCGGAAGCGGCTTACATGTAAACCTATCCCTAACCAAAAACGGCTTTAACATTTTTAAGGATACCCGAGGCAAAAATTCGGAGGATACCGAAAGCTTCATAGCCGGAATACTTTCAAAAACCCCGGAAATGACCCTGTTTTTAAACCCCGTTGCCAATTCATACGAAAGATTCGGTAAATGCGAAGCACCCAAATACGTCTCTTGGTCACACCAAAACCGCTCCCAACTTGTGCGTATTCCTGCCGCAACCGGCGAAAAAACACGCATGGAACTCCGTTCTCCCGACCCATCCATAAATCCCTATCTTGCCTTTGCTCTAATTATAAACGCCGGCTTGGAGGGAATAAAAAACCAACTCTCTCTACCCGCGGCTTTGGATTTGGATTTATATAATGCACCGGAAGAAGTTACGAACAACCTTATTTCCTTGCCCAACAGCTTAAAAGAGGCTATAGACCTGGCGGAAAACAGCAGTTTTGTAAAAGAGACATTAAACGATGAAATTCGACTGAAATATATTGCCCTAAAAAAAGAAGAATTGAACGATTTAACTACTTATGGCAACAAAAATCAGTTTTACAAGGAACGTTATTTTAAATTTTTATAAAATATGCTCGTTATCCACCCCAAAACCGGTAATCCTGACTAAAATCTTTGCTTACAGACCAACTAAAAAAAGTAAGCAAACCTCAATAGCACAGTCTTTTAGTTTATGATAAAATATCCCGGGTCGGTTATGTACAGCAGTTTTTTATTAAGGATAAAACTACTGTATTCGACTCCGGTACTTATACTCATCAGCTGTGCTTAATACCAATCCATTTGAAATTATTGCTGTATTTCTTGCAAGGCATTGGTATCTATAATCGGAAGGTGGCGATTTTATGGAGAGTGCTTTAATAGTATCATACTCGGAAAAGAGCATAACTTTTTTCTCCGATATGATAAAGTCTGTTTCCTGTGATAAAATTTCCACCGTGCAAACTTGCGGCATGGCAAGAAGATTGCTTATGGAACGGGATTTTGATTTGTGTATCATAAACGCTCCCTTGCAGGACGAATCCGGCGAAAATCTCTCACGGGATATAGCATTAAAAGGCGGATGTCAAGTAATCCTGGTTGTAAAGCATGAATATTACGAAGAAGTTTCGGCTGTGGTCTGCGAAAGCGGCGTAATTACCGTTGCAAAGCCCATCAACAAAAACTTCTTTTGGAGTGCCTTAATGCTGGCAAAATCGGCTCATAACAAAATTCGCTCTCTTAAAGCCGAAAACACCAAACTCATGCAAAAAATAGAAGACATACGCTTAATTGACAGAGCAAAGTGTATACTCATTTCCTATCTAAACATGAGCGAACCGGAAGCCCACAGATATTTGGAAAAACAAGCAATGAATCTGCGTATCTCCAAAAGAGAAGTCGCAGAAGGTATATTGAAAACTTATGAAAATTAAATCTGTATTTCTGTTGAATTTATACTAATCCTTATTAATTAAGGTATATTTAATAACGAGGTTTTAGGGTAAAACCCCGCGATTGTTTAATATAGCTTTTTTTAGTAGGATTAGTATTATATAAAGTTAGTATTATATAAAGTTCTCTAATTAAAACAGTTTAAAAAACACAGGAGGAAAAAATGTCAAAAAAATTGTATTTGGTGTTGGAAAACGGCAAAGTGTTTAAAGGCAAACAATTCGGAGCCGAAGGTACGGTTATAGGCGAATTGGTATTTACCACAGGCATGACCGGTTATTTGGAAACCCTTACAGATAACAGCTATTACGGACAAATTATTCTTCAAACATTTCCACTTATTGGCAATTATGGCGTTATTCCCTCTGATTTTGAAAGCTCTGCTGTTGCCGCAAGTGCTTATATAGTAAAATCCCGGTGTCAAGAACCATCCAATTTTCGTTGTGAGGGTACCCTTGACACTTTTTTAAAGTCAAACAATATAGTAGGGCTTTATGATATTGATACCAGAGCATTAACAAAAATAATTCGCGAATACGGGGTAATGAACGGAATAATAACCGAAACGCCCGAAAGCATAGATTTTAATTTAATTAAATCCTATAAAATAAAAAACGCCGTAGCAAGCGTTTCAACCAAAAATAAAGAATATTTTTCAAAGGACGGTGCAAAATACACCGTTGCTTTAATGGATTACGGTGCAAAGGAAAACATTAAACGCCAATTAATGAACCGAGGCTGCAATGTTTGGGTTCTTCCTCATGATACCACCGCCGAAGAAATAGCAAAACTCAATGCCGACGGAATAATGCTTTCCAACGGACCCGGGGACCCTGCGGAAAACGTTGAAATAATCGAAAATTTAAAGGAAATTATAAAGCTTGGAATCCCGGTATTCGGCATATGCTTGGGGCATCAACTTTTAGCCCTTGCTCACAACTTTAAAACCAACAAACTAAAATACGGCCACAGAGGCTCAAACCAACCGGTAAAAGATACTCAAACCGAAAAAATATACGTAACCAGCCAAAACCACGGCTATGCTGTTGTTTCTCATACCATAGATCCAAGCGTAGCGGAAGAATTGTTTATTAACATGAACGATAAAACCTGCGAAGGTTTGTTATATAAAAATGCACCCATTTTCTCCGTTCAATTTCACCCGGAAGCCTCCGCAGGACCATTGGATACTTCCTTCCTTTTCGACAGATTTGCCGGTAATATGGAAGAACATAAATTAGCTTTAAAATAATAAGTTCTTTTTAACCCATTTAAAGAGCTTCCAATAATCGTCCCGGAAATATTATAGGGTTTTTGGTTATATTATGCTTTAATTATTGCGAAAACCTTGCTAATAATAAGATTGGGAGGTTGATTATTTGAAGCCTGAAAGAATATATTATGAAAGCCAAATTATAAATTTTGAATTGGGCAGAGCGTTAAGAGAAAAGTTTAAAGACGTGCCTTGGTACGAAACAGAAAATCACAATAACATACCGGAATTAAGAGCAAACTCCAACGCGGAATTTATAAATATGAAGAATTACTTGGTTATCGGTACTCGCAAGACCCATAAATATGTGGATAATCAAAAGATTTCAGATTATTTGGTGCCTTATACTTCATCCGGTTGCATTGCCATGTGTCTATACTGTTATTTGGTATGTCATTATAATAAATGCTCCTATTTAAGATTGTTTGTAAACCGGGAGCAGATGTTTGACAAATTAAAAAAGTCTACGTTGCAGGCCGACAGAGATAAAACTTTTGAAATCGGAAGCAATAGCGACTTAGTTTTGGAAAATATGATAACCGGTAATTTGGTTTGGACCATAGAGAATTTTGCAAAACAGGAAAGAGGATATATAACCTTTCCCACAAAGTTTCGCAACGTCGACACCCTTTTGGGTCTTAATCACAAGGGCAGAACTATAGCAAGAATGAGCGTTAACCCCCAAGAGATTATAACAAAAATAGAAATAGGAACATCAAATTTATCAAGCCGTATTAAGGCTATAAATGAGCTTTGCCAAGACGGCTATAAAACAGGTCTGCTGATAGCACCGGTGGTTTTGGTTGAGGGTTGGAAGGGTTTATATTCGGAAATGCTTGATATTTTAAAGGAATCTCTCAGTGCAAAAATGCAAAAAGAAATGTTTATTGAGATAATTTTTATGACCTACAGCTATGTTCACAGAGCTATCAACAATCAAGCCTTTCCCAATGCTGTAGAGCTTTACAGCCAAGAATTAATGACCGGCAGAGGAATGGGCAAATATTGTTATAAGCAATCTTACAGAGAAGACGGAGAACAATTTCTTCGCTCCGAAATAGAAAAAAGATTTGATACGCCAAATATAGTTTACGTGGTTTAATTAATAAGTTCGATAAAAATAGAAGCATATTTTTATCGAACTTATTTTTTGTGTGTTAAAATGTAAATATATTCGCCCGTATCGTAATACCGCTGCTTGTCCCATCAGAATGTTTTTGTAAAAAAGCGTGACGAAGTATTATATCTTAGAAATTCTATGTATCGAGCCATAAATTGCTTTCTTTTTCTGGTACTTATGGGTATTTTGTAATTGGTTGTAACTACATTTTTTAAGTCTACTTCCTTTATGTACTGCATATTTACCAAAAATCCCTGATGCGTTCTTGCAAAGCCATGGGTGGTAAGAGATTCATCAAGGTCAGAAATTTTTCCCACGGAGGTTATGGGCCCTTTAGTATCTTTGTCATTGGTATAAATCAGCAATTTTCTTTTGTAAGCTTCGATGTATTCTATATCCCTTACAGATATGGTTATTAAGCCACCGGGAGTTTTAAAAGTTTGCTTATGATAATATCTGTGAATAGTATCATAGGCTCTGACTAATTCGCTGTTAAACATATCTTCATCAACAGGAGTAACAAACAGTTGAAATGCAGATAAACAAAAAGATTCATTCATTTGTTTTTTGTTTACAAGATCCTTTGCAACCATAAATATAAGGATATTATCCAAATACTCTCTAATAGGAAAACCGTAATTTAAATCATTGACATTTAAAAATACTATGTTGAAAAAGATTCCGCTTTGCAATGATTTAATAAAGTCATTGGGATTATCATATATGGTTAAATTTAGAATACTTGCAAACTTATTTTTTTTTAACAAGTCTACAATATAATTGTTATTAATCACAGCAACTTCCATGTTAATCACTCCTAACTAATATTTGCTATTCTATCATATATTTTTGAAAATTTCCAGATTTGTAAAATTTTCTACAAGAAAAAATTGCCGAAAAATTACAAATTCCGTAAACTCGCTGTTATTGTTTTGTTTATATAAAACAGCCGGTTTACGGAATTTATATTTTCTATTTGACAGATAAGCAGAAAAATATTGATTATATATTTCTCTCCTGATTTAACATGTTTTCTATAAATATACCATAACCCTTAGAAGGGTCTTGAATAAATACGTGGGTTACTGCTCCTATTAATTTGCCGTCTTGGATAATGGGGCTTCCGCTCATCCCTTGAACTATACCGCCGGTTTTGGCTAAGAGTTTGGGGTCGGTTATTCTTATTATCATCCCTCTGGTATTGTCTGAGCTGTATTTATTAACGCTTTCTATAAATACGTCAAATTCGTCTATACGATCTCCTTCTATATTGGAACGTATAGTTGCCGGGCCTACATGTACCCTGTCTTGGGAACCTATTTTAAGCCTTTCGCCCGGAAAAACGGAAGAAGCGGAAACATCCATAAAACCGAATATTCCAAAGGCACTGTTGTTTTGAACGTTGCCTAAAATTTCTCCGTTCTTTATTTCTCCTATAAGCTCGCCGGGTATGCCCTTTTGTCCTTTTTTAATATCGGTAATATCGGATCGCATAATCTGTCCGAATTTTATACTGATTAATTTCTTTGTATCCACGTCCAGTATACCATGGCCCAGGGCGGCAAATTTATTTGTCTGAGGATTGTAGTAGGTTATGGTTCCTATACCTTGAGTACAATCTCTCACCCAAGCACCGATTTTATTTTCATTGTCCTTGGATTTTATGGGTTTTATGGTTGCGTTTATTAATTCACCGTTTCGTTTTACTTGAAAATCTATGGTGTCTGTGGAATCTTTGATTATTTCCATTAAATCTTCCTTATTGGAAATATCTTGGTTGTTGGCATTAAGCAAAAGATCGCCTGATTTTAACAAACCTTCGCAGGGGTTGATAGATTCACCGGTTTCGCTGTTTACCGTTCCTGTACCCAGCACCATAACTCCATCTGTTTTGATTTTGACTCCTACAGATAAACCGCAGGGCACTACCTCCACATCCTTTAATATATCAAGCTTAACCGATTTGAAGTTAAATCCGAATGCGGAAAGCATCATACCGGCTTCGCCGCTTTCTTCGGCTCCTATGGTTAAGGCGTCACTTAAACTTACCTTTATATTATCCTTGACCGGCTTATTATTCACGTTAAGTACGGGAATTGTTTCCGGTGTAATTGTTGCATCTATGGGTAAATCAAAGTTTAGTTGATGTATTGAACCTTCTATTAATTTTATATTATCCGGAAAAAAAATTATTTTGGTAATGAAATTAACAGAAACAGCAAATACTAAAATTACTAAACTTATAATTATCAACTTTAGCTTTGAAACATGAAAATGGGGCTTCATTATTTCACTTCCTACTGTCTGTTTTGAAGAATTCCGGTTTGTCCGGTTATCTTATAGAAGAAAAATATTATAACAGCTTTTTATTTTGCCTTTATAATAAATTTCTTGTAAAAATACCTGCAAACCGAATTTTTTAAATTAAATTTACAGAACGCACAATACTAATCTAACCTTTTTTTCAAGCTCTTATACTAGGTAATATACTATATTCGTACCACCTATTTACCCCTTTGGTTTTCTGTGTAATATAATTATGTGGAGCTTAAAA
>CAYXWM010000073.1:0-11096 GCA_964468805.1 uncultured Defluviitaleaceae bacterium | reverse complement strand
GCCAGTTCGTCGCCCACAACAATTACATGAGGATTATATATATTAACTATATTAACCAGTCCCAAACCGAGAAACCTTGCAATATGCCCGAATACTCTCTTTGCTATAAAATCTCCGCTTTCCAAGGCTTTAAAAAAGTCATTTAGATCTACGTCTTGGGTCAGCATACTTTCGTTATGGTTGGCGGCTTGTTTTTTTGCTTCACGCAACAATGCAAATGTAGAGCAATAATACTCCAAACAACCTCTGTTTCCGCATTGGCACTTGGGTCCGTCAAAGGCTATGCTCATATGCCCAACCTCGCCGGCTATACCCATAGCCCCTTTAAAAAGCTTGCCGTCATTAATAATTCCGGTTCCTATGCCTTGTCCGGCGGCAACGTAAACCAAAGTTCCCTTATCCATAAAATTTGAACCTAACCACCATTCTGCCAAAGCTCCTACGTTCGCATCATGCTCCGCATAGGTGGGTATACCGAAATAAGATTGTATCTCGTCTTTTATGGAGATTTTCTCCCAGCCCGGAAATTCAGTCATTATTCCTATACGCCCTTGACTGCTTAAATAGGGACCGGGAAGCGATATTCCTATGCTGATTACCTCTCCGATTTTTAGCCTGCTCAACTGCTCGGCTATCCTTACTTTCATTCGTGTAAATACAGTTTCTGAGCCCCAAGAAATATCTATATTTTCTTTGTGCACCTCATATTTGTTTCCGGCTATGTCATACAATCCTATAAGAAAGTACTTTCTTGCCAGACGTACGTGTATGACCTTGTACAACTCGTTGTTAAGGGCTATACCTATGGAACGTCTGCCTATTTTTGCGTCCAATTCCCCGGTTTCCCTAGCCAATCGGGTATCCAAAAGGTCGTTTACTATATTTGTAATGGTAGCTTGTTTTAATCCTGTTGCCCTAGCCAAATCGGCACGAGACATATTTTTTTGCTTTCGTAAAAAATTTATAATCAACAGCCTGTTCATACGCTGTACATCTTCTAAGTTTTTGCCTTTTTTATCCGAGATAAGAAACACCGCTTTCATAGGCCTTTTTATTACTTAATTAATTAAATTAATATATTGTTATGCAATTGTAACATGAGGAATATTATTATGCAAGATATTTGAGTAATTTTTTTTAAAAAGTTTACCCTGTGCCGGCTGATATGGGTTACAAACAATGGATATAGTGTATAGACAAACAAAAGCTATGGGTATAAAATAGTACCAAATTTAGGAGGTGATTTCTTTGCTAAAGAAATTATTTATACTTTTTGTTATTGGTATTATTTTGGTTATGAGCGGCTGCCAAAACGACAGCGGTAAATCACAAGATAACGTAACATCTTCCCCGAAACCCACAACACCCCTTACCTCTGAACCGGTAAAAAAACCCATGGGTATCAGAAAAGTCACATGGGGTATGGACATAGAAAAGGTGAAAAGACTGGAAAGCAAAAACGACTTGTTTGTGGACCGTGATGATACTTTGCTTTATTTGAATCAAAAAGTCAGTGATTTATCTTGCCAATTATTTTACTTGTTTAACACTAAAAAGCAATTAATGGGGGCTTTCTACGTTATTAAGGAAGACTTCTCGGACGCTAATCGGTATATCGAGGAGTACGAGAAAATGGTAAAATCACTGACAGATATGTATGGTGAGCCGGATACAAGCGAAGTCAACCGGAAAGATGGGACTGAAAATGCGGATGAATCCACATTGGGAAATGAGCTGCTTGCCGGTAATTTAGGCTATTACAACTTCTGGAGAAGAGAAAATGTTCAATTTAGCGCGAGCTTATACACATCAGGCGAAATAATAATGTTTATTATCTCTTATACCGATGATAGCCTTGACAACACATAAAAAAGCGGTTTGTAATACATAGTCCAACCAATGCGGTTATACTTAATTTCATTAGGAACAGTAACAAAAGCTATTTTTCGTAAACGGTTTGCCTTTGCGTTTTTATGATAAATAACACCGGTCGCTCATCACTAAGAATATACGCTTTTGTTACTACTTAACCGGAAATTAAGTATAGCTTATTGTAGAAAGAAAACCCGGACCGGAGGTTTTATCCAAAACAAAAGCCGACAAACACTTAGTTTATCGGCTTTTTTCATGTACACCTTCGGGGGCTCGAACCCCGGACCCACTGATTAAGAGTCAGTTGCTCTACCAACTGAGCTAAAGATGCATAAAATATTAACTTGTTTTATTAATAAAACATACGCATGAATTATAACTTAAATTATACAACTTGTCAACAATTTATAGAACATTAAAAAGTCATAATCACCTTTTGGATGATTATGACTTTTTCTTAATATTTGCCAAAGTCTTTATTGTTTATGATTTCTTGATATTTAGAAGCTTCTGCTTTATCCTTCTTTTCGCGGGAACCTACCAAAGGTGGTTTACCTTCGCGTAGAGAGGATACCGGCTTGGATGCCTCAGTCCTTTTGATACCGGGTTTATTGTTTATTGAAGTATCAGCCGAGAACGGTTTTTGCCGAACCATATCCTCGGAAATTGAGTCACTGTCCATATTTGCTATTTGAGCCACGTAAGGATTAGGCACATAGTCGGATATGTCTGATTCCGGTATGGTGGTGTTGGGCTTGTTAAAAGAACCGGTGTGTGAGTTTGATTTTACCGGAGGTTTTGCCTTGGGTATGGGCGGTTTAACAGGCTGTGTGTTCATGGGTTTATTGGGTATCGCCGCCGGGGTCTTTACCGAATTGCCGGTATCCCTCTGTATTGCTCTGTGCTGTCCTCCGTCGCCTTTGAGTTTAAATCGAGAAAGCGTTTCACGGAATATTTCTGCCTGTCTGGATAATTCTTCGGAGGAAGCGGCTTCTTCCTCGGAGGTAGCGGTGTTGGCTTGGGTAACGTTGGCTATTTGCATAATACCTTCGTTAACCTTGGTTATGGATTCCTCTTGTCGAGCGGATGCCTCGGCTACGCCGCCTACAAGATCGGAGATATTATTAATTTGCTCAACCATGGTCTGCAGGGTTGCTGCGGTTTTGTTTGCCAAGACAGTTCCTTGGGCAACCTTTTGAACTGTGCCCTCTATAAGGTCTGTGGTTTCTTTTGCGGCTTGTTGGCTTCTGGCCGCCAAACTGCGTACTTCTTCGGCTACAACCGCAAAGCCTTTACCGTATTGACCGGCTCTTGCCGCCTCTACCGCGGCATTTAACGCAAGCAGATTGGTCTGGAAAGCGATTTCATCTATTACTTTAATAATGTTTGAAATGCTTGATGATGCACGGTCTATTTCGTTCATAGCCGTAGTCATATCGTACATTTCTTTGTTGCCCAAAGTTGCGTTTTCTTTGGTTTGCAGAGCCAATTGGTTGGCTGTATTTGCATTGTCAGCATTTTGTCTGGTTTGGGCACTGATGTCGGTGATTGCCGTAACAAGACGTTCTACTTCCGAAGACTGTTCCGCCGCTCCTTGAGCCAAAAGGCCTGATGATTGGGAAATTTGTCTTGAACCTGCGGCTATAACGTCGGTGGATTCACCTATTTGGGCAAAGGTGCCGTTTATGGATTCGATAATTGTTTCCAAAGCTGTTTTAATTGCAACAAAATCGCCTATATATTCATTTTTGATTTCTATATCAAAATTGTCCTCAGACATTTTTGTAAGTACTTCGGAAATTTCAACCAGATAGGCTTTAAAGAAGTCCATAGATTTGTTTATGGAGGTTTTCATTTTTGCAAATTCGCCTTGATAATTTCCGTTTATTTTAACATCCAATTTACCCTTTGACATTACGTCAAAAACGTTAATTGCTTCGGTAATGGGGTCAATAACGCTTTTAAGCAGACCGTTAAGGGTCTCGGCAAGTTTGGACCATTGATTTTCGTAAACATCCGGATTCATGCGTTTGGATAAATCGCCTTTTTGAGCCGCTTGGGACATTTCTTGAAGGTCCTTGATAAAGTTTTGGAGATTGTTTCGCAATTTATCCATGGCGTGGTTCATAATAGCTTTTTTGCCTATGTGTTGTTTGATATTCAGGCTAAAATCACCGCCGGCATAAGCATTCATACACATGATAGCTTCTTTGGAGTCGTTAACCAAATTATTTACGGTGTCATTGATGGCAGAGGCCATTTCATGATAAGCACCCCGGAATTTACTTGCGTCGATTCTTGCTTCAACGTCTCCTTGGTCGTTCATCAATTGACCCATGTTGTTTACTTCATTGGTTAATTCTTGGATGTTATCCACCACTGTAGCCAGATTATTTGATAAAACGGAAAATTCATCTCGATTGTTGCTGCGTAAATCAAGGTTTAAATCACCCTCGGCAAAGGCGAGGGTTTTTTCGGTCAGATCCTTCATGGAACGATTCAAACCTGTTGAAATAACCAATGCCAACAAAACGGATACAGCTAAGGCGATAATAGATATTATATCTATAACCATGACTATAGTTCCGGTGAGATTACTCATTTCCGTTGATGCATCATTAAGGTCTGCATTGATATGGGTAATCATTTCACCTAAGTACGCGGACAGTTTTTCTGCCAAGGGTTTTGTCTCATTTTCCCAATGAGTTGATGCAGCCCTGGTATTTCTGCCGTTGACATAGTCTATCATGACGTTCATAGACTGTTTGAAGTCCGAGACTCTTTTACTGTATTCACTAAAGTGATCTTTATCTTCGACGGAAGTATTTTGTTGTAAAAGATTGTTGGATTCTTCAGCCAATTTATAAAATTCGTTAATTGTATTGATTCCGGATTGTAACTTTGTTGAATTGTTTGCAAAATAAACCATATCTTCGCCGATTTGAGTAATTTGATTTGCATAGCTGACTACGCCCGATATGGCACCCAAACTTTGAGAAGATTGTTTTAATGCAATTGAGTAATTATGGTCTACCGTAAGCATACTAAAGTGGGCAATAATATTTACCACAGCAGTAAGCACCATTACTACAGCAAAAGCAGTCAACAGCCTTGTTCTGATTTTTAACCGCCGGAAAAAATTCACTGCAATTCCTCCTTAACTCCTCTGTATTACCCATACCGGACAAACCCGCCGGTATAGCCTCAGAGATATATTTCAATTCATTTGTTAAACTTATACCGGTTCCCGGAAGCTGTATATAAAGAAACAGCTTTATTATTCATACTTGAACGATAACCGGCAAAGCTTTGTATTGTTGGGACGTACATATAACAATAAATACTTTCCAATAATTTATATTATAAATTATAAATTTAATTTACACAACAGAATTTATCCCAAAATATTTCATAATAAATTATAATGTTAAATTCGGAAATACTTCTTTATAAGGGAAAAATCCGGTCAAAAAGCCCATAAAATTCAATGCTTTTCCCATTTTTAAAATGCTGTCGAGGTTCATATAAAAGCTTACTTTATATAATACAATTTAACCTAAATTAAATATTATACTAATTCCAAATAAATGAATGAAAAAAATAATTGTTTTTTCCTTGAAACGTTGAAAAAAAATCAATTATTTTTGTCCTCCGTTCAAAATGGAATCATTATATATGTCCCCGGAGTTAAACATAATTTTGTGGTAAATTCTTTTACTTATAATATATTACAACTGAAACACAATAACTCGGTAAAGATTTTACATTCGGCCCATGGGCAATACTACTGTTTCTAACAAGAATATGCTATTCTTCATTGGCGTTGGCTCCTATATACTTAATTGCATAAGGAATAGTAACAAAAGCTATTCTTCGTAAACGTTTAGCTCTTACGTTTTTTGAAAAAAACACGGGTCGCTCACCACTACGAATATAAGCTTTTTTAAACTAGAAATTAAGTATAATCTGTTTAAGCCGGACAGGTGGCTCACATTACGCATATACGCATTTTTCTACGTTTTAAGAGAAATAGTATAAGGCAAAACAATGGCAATTTTTTAAACACTAATTTTGGGTTGGTTTCCGGAGGTGTTTTATGACAAGCATTGGTGTTATTGGGGGTAAAAATACCGGGCAAACCATGGACATCCTCAACGGGATATTTGCCGTATGGAACAATAACAACATCACCCTTATCCGCTCGGAAAAAGAAGAAAATTTAATTACGGTGGCCGGGGATAAAAGTTCGGAGCCGGGAAAGAACTTTTATTTGTACAATTCCGACCGCAACAGTTTGTCGGATTTTTCTCCGGAAAAACCCTGCACCATAATAACCTTCGGGCTTAATCCCAAGGCCTGTGTTACTCTTTCTTCCGTAAATGAAAACACATTGGTTTGCTGTATACAAAGACCTCTGCCTACCCTTGAAGGTTCAATTGTGATACAGCAAGAATTTTCGGTTTCCGTAAACAAAGCATACTCACCCTGTGATGTTTTGGGAGCCGTCACCACGGCTTTGGTGTGTAATTTCCCGGCGGAGTTGTTTTCCGGTGCAGTAATTTAAGCCGGTTTTATAATTATTTATACTTAATTGCATAAGGAATAGAGTTAAGCATAATTGCAAAACCCGGAAATATTCCTATCCTACGGAAGCGGGGCAAAAATCCCACAAGTCCAAGATTTTTCTCCTGCTTCCGGAATGATTAAAAATTTGATTAGTATAAATTTACTCTCAGTTTCATAGTTATAGTTATCGTAGATAGTTTTATACCGGTTCACGACTGCCCAATATTTTGGGTGAAATTATTCGAGGACGGGTTGAAATACGGTTGAAGGACGGATGAATTTTTATCAAGTAAGCCTTATTTGAAATATTTGCCCATTATTGTCATAAAGTATAACGGAATTATCATGAGCAAATATTTCATATACCGGGCTTCTTTCACGGGGAAAGCCCGTGGGGATGTCCACAGTAAATTAATAAAAGATACAAAGGTTAATTTCAAGATTAATTTACTCTATATCAGATATTTTACCACAGAATCATTGTGGCGAAAGAAGTCTGTTATACTTAATTGCATAAGGAACAGTAACAAAAGCTATTCTTCGTAAACGGTTCGCTCTTGCGTTTTTAAGAAAAAAACACCGGTCGCTAACCGCTTCGAATATACGCTTTTGTTACTGCTTAATCGGAAATTAAGTATAAGCTGTTCGGTATAAGGCGTTATGGCAATTAACGGAGGTTTGCGGCGGTTCTGTGCCTTCCGCCGAAGTACATAATTCAACCGGAGTTTACGATGAGTCTGACAAATGAGGTGAGAGGTTTAATGCAACAAGGACTTTTGTTATCCAACAATACAGCTTCCGTTTCAGGTAAGATAATTACCGATTTTACCTTTAGTCATGAGGTATACGGCGAAGGCTTTTACAATTTCGACCTGGAGGTTCCCAGGTTAAGCGAAGCACACGATGTATTGCCGGTGGTTATATCGGAAAGGCTTATAGACCGCTCCTTGATTACCCCGGGTACTTTTGTCATGGTTAACGGGCAGATACGTTCCTATAATAACGTCAACGCTACAGACAGAAAAAACAAACTGATTCTGACCGTATTTACCAGGGATATTAAAATCTTGGACACTCCCGGTTATGTAAATGACATATGCCTGAACGGATATATTTGCAAATCGCCCGTATATCGCACCACTCCCTTTGGACGGGAAATAGCCGACATTTTGTTGGCCGTTAACCGTTCCTATAACAAATCCGACTACATACCCTGCATAGCATGGGGTCGTAACGCCAGGTTTGCAGGAAAACTGTCTATAGGAGACAATATTAAAATCAACGGCCGAATGCAAAGCAGGGCTTACGAAAAAAAGTACGACGACGGCAGAGCGGAATTAAAAACCGCCTACGAGGTTTCTGTTTCAAAGCTGGAATTCGGTTCCCAAATTTCTCAAGACGAAGAAGAGATCGACGAACAAAAATATACTTAATTGAATAAGGAATAGTAACAAAAGCTATTCTTCGTAAACGGCTCGCTCTTGCGTTTTTATAAAATAAACACCGGTGGCTCACCACTACGAATATACGCTTTTGTTACTGCTTAACTTGAAATTAAGTATATACGTAAGTAAAATTAGTAAATCACCGAGCAAACATTTTTTTAAAGGTAAAGTTTCGTTCCCCATACTCCCTCTTTCCAAAAAAGCCTGTATACATTAATCCGCCGGGATTTATGAATACAGGCACTTTTTTGTAATTAAAAAAGGACTTTTGCCGTCTCAAAAGTCCTCTGAAAATTATTGGGCTTGATTAAATAAGTTGTCTTTGTCTTGCGGAACGGATTCCTGTAATCTGGTAAGATATTCTTCCAAATCGTTTATTTTGGTAAACAGTTTCATAATTTCCGAATCGTTGAATTGATGAACATATCGCTTTACCAGCTCATTGTAATCTTCTTGAAACTCTTGGACAAACTTTCTTTGCACGGAAAGAGAACGGTATATATCATCCAACTGAGTAATAAGCTTGGCTTTGGTTTTATATGCCTCACGGTCGGCGTTTTCTATTATGGTGTCGGCAGCCAACTGTGCGTTTACTATTGCGTTTTTTATTGTTGCGTCTTTATCCTTATAGCTTTGCAAGATATCCTCAAGGCTTTGTATGTAATCGTCTACTTCATCCGGGTCGTATCCCCTTTTGACATAGTTGAATCTGTTGGGCATAATCGCATCTCCTTTTTTACAAAGGTATAAAAAGTCCGGCTTTGCTTAATAATTGTTTTGTTAAGGTATGGATATTACGATTGCTCAAAACGTTTCTGACGGCTGTTCATATTCGTTAACATAAGCAATCCGGTAATTATATCCCTATTCGAAAAACTGTTCCGATTCTTGAAACCGGTAGTTGTACCCATATATACATATATTAACATTTATATTATGCGAATGCAATATATTATATAAAATTTTCCGTTTTTTGATATAATTTCTTATTCCGGAATTCGATAAAATTTTACGGGGGCTATACATGAAGGGTTGAACATAGTATAATTGTTTCATTGATTAAAATTATATATTTAAGGTTTCTTATAAGCCGGATTTATAATTCATATCCGGTAATTTTATTGTTTTTGGGTTGATGAGATTGAATCACGAATACTTTATGCAAAAAGCTTTGGAACAAGCTAAACTTTCCATGGAAAAAGACGAAGTTCCCATTGGTTGTGTAATAGTGCAAAACGGAAAGATTATTGCCGCCACTCATAACTTGAGAAACTCGGGCAAAAACTCCCTGTTTCATGCGGAAATCCTAGCCATAGACCAAGCCTGTAAGGCAGTTGGGGATTGGCGTTTGGAGGATTGCTCAATTTATGTAACTGTAGAGCCCTGCCCTATGTGTGCCGGGGCAATAATTTCAGCAAGAATGAAAAGCTTGATTTTCGGCACTCGAAACTCAAAGGCAGGCTGTGCCGGATCGGTGCTTAATATTTTAAATACCCCGGGCTTTAACCACCAAGCGGAAATCATAGAAGGTATTTTAAAAGAAGAATGTTCCCAATTAATGTCCTCGTTTTTCAGAAAAATGAGAACAGCACAAGTTTAAACAAAACAACGGCTTCCCGGTTAAAAGGAAGCCGTTGTTTATTTAAAATGTTATTTTACGTTGAAAATTATCTTTCCGTTTTCGACTATTACCGATTCTTGATCCGGTAACAATAATTTAAACAGAGACAAGGGTACATAGGTTTTAGAGTCAATTAAAGTAGGTGGGGTATTGAGAGTATGAGCGGTTGAGTCCTTGGTATATTTATCAACGCCCAGTGCAAAAGAAACGTTTACGTTACCTTTTGTCAAACTGACGGAACTTGTTGCAGCATCCCAACCTACGGTAAATCCCAGCTTTTCAGCCACTTGTCTTAAAGGGACCATAAGGTTGCCGTTTTTTACGGGAATGGAGTCAGTCATGTTTAATATTTCATCGTTAATTTCTATACCGTTAACCAGCAATTGATTAATATTGTATTCAAGCTCTACAGGATTAACATTAAAATTACCTTGGGTTACCTTTTCAATAACATTGTACATAAAGGCACGGGTGATGGGTTGGTTGCCGGCGGCTGTAATTTCCTCTTGAGTAACCAATCCCAAAGCCAAGGCTTGTTGGGTATAAGTACCCGTACCTGTGGATTTGTTAATTGTTTTTAAAACACAACCCAAAAATTCCTCTGCATTAATTTGACCCACTTCGTTTATAATGATGTTTTTCTTTTCATTTTCTGTTACGGTGCCGGCAGGTGTTGGTAATACCACAACCTTGGTTGCTGTTGCTTGTGCCGGAATGCTTAAAGTCATAAATTCAAACCATGCAAAAAGCGGAGTTCCTACTTTAATATCCTGTAATGTGACGATTTGTTTAGTTTTGTAAGGCATTAAAGTCAAATCGGCAGGTATGGTGATTTGATATTGGTTATCGGCACTGATTACGGTTATACCGCTATTTGTGCTTTCAATTATATCACCCACGGTAATGTACTTGGCAGGAGCAGTATTTTTTTGGATATTTCCTATAATTGCCGTAGCTGAGGATTGGGGCGGAATGCTTCTTGTCATAGCTTCGGAAAAGTATGCAAAAATTGTATCGCCTTGCTTTAAGCTGTCCAAATTTAAGGGCAAGCCTGTGGTGTTGTCTATTGCTGCGGTTTCCGGTGAGATGTTTAATGTAAGTTCCGGAAAGCGTTCGTCACCGGTTTCGAAAGTTATTTGATTAGCTGTTTTTTCAATTATTTTTCCCATGCCTGTGGGCAGTGGTGTTGGGAATTGGGCTACATCGGTAACAGATGTGAGAGGTGCTTGATTGGCTGTGTTTGCGTCTTCACCGAATACGGCAACGCTAGTCAACATTGTTGCACCCAGAACTATTGCTATGGTTTGTTTAAATCTTTTCATATTTATATCCTCCGTTATTTTTAATGTTTAATTTACCGGTAACATTAAGTTTACTTGAAGCCTGCTAACCTTTGCGGTATACATATAGAACGCAAAGTTTTTTTAAAAGTTCCGATTTTTTTGCTTAAGAAAAAAATGTTAAAACTAAGTGCCGCCTTTCGGTACTTGATTAATATTTCCCTTTTTTGATAAATAATGTGTAATTTTTACTTAATTATTTTATTATTTACCCCATAATATAAAGCCATGATAAAAAACGCCAGAGCCATG
>CAYXWM010000072.1:0-11155 GCA_964468805.1 uncultured Defluviitaleaceae bacterium | reverse complement strand
AGTTATTCTGCGATAGGGTGTTTTTTTCCTGTCCGATGAACTGGGGTCACTTCAGGTTTTGGATAGAGGTTATTTTTATTGTTGTTTTTATAGTATTACAATTCTTTAAGTTTGGCTTTTTTTGCTTACATCCCGTCATTAATCAAATCTATAGCTATCTTTGCATCCCTATTGCTCAATTTTTTAAGTTCCTGTAAAGCAGAGGAGATATTTTGTTTAACTTCTTCGGAATTGTTTAGTGCGTAATCCACCATCTCCAAAAGCCTGTCTTTTTCCAAGGACATAACGTCTATATAACTGTCCTGTCCTACATATTCCAAAAACCCTCTTACTTTCGGGTCATAAACCAACCCTACAGAGGGAACGCAGGCTCCGATGGCATAAATCAGCATATGCAGTCGCATACCCATAGCCAACTTAGCTACAGATATTATCCCCATAAGCTCCTGAACGTTGTAATCCCCCTTAAGCATTACATTTGGGCAATTCAGCTTCATGATAATCTCTTGGGAAATAACGGCGTCGTTGGGTTGTTGCATGGGAACAAACAGCGGAATAAGCTGATATTTTTCGTATATTTCATTGATTATTCCGGCAATCTTCGTAACAAATCCCGACTCAAGATACTTCCATTGTCTGAATGACAGAGCAACGTAGGATTTGCTTCTGTCTATACCTTCGTTTTGCAGAATATTCTCCAATTCGTCTCCGTTCAGCGGCTCAATAACAAAAGTAGGGTCGCAAGACAAAGAAATATTGGGGTTATCTACATTTAAGTATTCCAACTCATTGAAGGATTGAGGCTCACGTAAAGTTATACAATCGCAAATGGATAAGGCATTTCTTGCAATTTTAACGTTACGCTGATGAATTATGGGTCCTATGCCGTTGGCGTAGAGCATTACTTTCAACCCCAGACTTTTTGCGTGTTGCATTAAAAAGGTATAATAAAACAACGATTGACTGCTGGTTATATCTTGAATCAGGCTTCCGCCGCCGTTTAAAAACAGTCGGCATCTTCTCATACAAGACATAATCTGTGATATATTAATCCTGCTTATGGCACAGACACCGTAACTTGCGGCGGTCTGTTTGGGATTTTTTGATAAAACCACTATATTAATATCCGGCTTTTCTTTACGCAGGCTTTTTATGATTGCTCCCAACATGGCTTCGTCGCCGGAATTGTTAAAGCCGTAGTATCCGGAAAGCATAACGTCAAAAATTTTGCTTTGCTCTCTTTGCCTTCTCAACACGTCATTGTAAATCTCTATATGACGGTTTTTCATGGATTCAGTGGAAAAATTAGTGGAAGCAAATTCAAAGAGGTTATCTCCCAATTGTTGCCTTAAATCGGGATTTTCAATAAGAGAATTAATTTGCTCTGCCAGTTGGTTCCAATCTCCCGATTCAACCAACAAACCTGTTTCCTTATGCTTAATCAAATCCGGGATACCCCCAACGGCAGTGGAAACCGTTGCTCTATGCATTTTTGCACCCTCCAAAAGCACATAGGGAAAGCTCTCCGAATAAGAAGAAATAACATTAATGTCTATTGCATTCAGAAAACTGTAAATATCCTTTACGAATCCCAGGAACTTTATATTTTCCGTCACCCCGGCGTTTCTTACCATATATTCAAGATTGCGTTGTTCGTTACCTTCACCGGCAAGCAAAAACAGTACATCTTTTCGTTTCTCCAAAACCTTAAAAGCAGCTTTAAGGAAAACCTCATGCCCCTTAACCTTGTCAAAACGTCCGATTATGCCAACGATGGTTTTATTTTTATAATCTAAGGCGTAATTCTTTAAAAACTGCTCCTTTGGCAAGAACCGGGTTTCCTTGGAAAAGTCCATAGCATTGTAAACGGTATAAATCAGCTCCGGCTTAAAACCCCTTTGTACCAACATCTGCTTAAAACTTTCGGATACGGCTATATAATAGTCAATATATTGCAAAGAAACCGTTGCCAGCTCCGTAAATACCATTTTCTTGTAGAGATTTTGGGTAAAGTCCATTCTGTAATCGGAGTGAACCGTGGTGATTATGGGAATTTTTATGGCATTGCGAAGAAACATGGTTATAAAATTCGCCCTGGCTCCGTGGGAATGAATAATATGATATTGCTCGTCACGGATATGTTTAATCAAGCGTTTTATTATGGTTAGGTCATAGCGATAACGTTGCCTCATAAGCATGGATGGTATGGGCATATTTTGTATTTCCTTGTAAAAGTCACCCTCCATAAAGCAAATTACTCTTATTTCTATGTCCTGCATCAAGGCGGTCAGCAGATTGAAAACATGAGTTTTTGCACCGCCCTTATCACCGCCGGAAATTATGTGGAGTACTTTCAATTTTGTACACCTGCCTCAGCTGTTTCTTCCTTATAAATGTTTATCAGAGCAAGGGCCAGTCCTTGAATCACCCAAAAGAAAAGCATAATTCTCGGATAAAACCAAATATACTCCACAAATCCAAACGCCAAGATTCCCACAACAGCCGAAACGCTTGCCGCCAAGAAATATTTTAATTCACCGGGTTTGGATTTCATACAAGCGGAAATACCGGCTCGTAAAGTGTTGTATTGCAAAACAACAAATGCAATGAATCCGCCTATACCCAATTCTAGCCATATTTGCAGCATAAGATTGTGGGAATGAGTAGCTGTGGCGGTCATTCCTATGGCGTACTGGCTGAAAACCCTTCGGAAAGGCTCTATGCCCATACCTATACCAAGCAACCAATTTTTCGAAAGTGTACGCGTAGCACCTTCCCAAATTTCCATTCTGAACGTACTGGAGCTGTCTTTGCCTATGGTTAAAACTCTGGCAACAATACTGTCGGGAATAAAAGGAATCAAAGCCAGAAATAATAGGATAATAAGAGGAATTAATCTTTTCTTGGAAAGCAAAACAAAAAGTCCGCTTGCCAGCACCAAACAAAGATAAGCCCCTCTGGAGGATGTTAAAATCAAGGCAACAAATCCCACTGCAGTTAAAGCACCCACAAACAGTCTCTTCACATCATTAGCCGCCGCAATTACATATGCAAAGCCCAAGGGCAAAATCATTACCAAAAACTCCGCATAGTTGTTGGGGTTGTCCATGGTGGCAAAAAGCCGAGCAAAACCTTGGGACATACTTATATCCACAAAGTCCAATCGTACAGCTATTCCATTCATGTAACAATATATACCCCATAAAGCCGAGCAAAATACACCCAACAGCATGGTAGTGACAAACATTCTCAACAAAGCTCTTGTATTTATCAACATATGAATAAGTATACAAAAAATAATACAGGAAAAACGCTGACTGCCTACCCTTAAACTGTCCTCAAAGGCAACGGTGGTAAACATGCTTAATATCCCAAACAAACAAAATACCAACAACGCCGGAGAAATTTTTCTCAGGTCAAAACCGGGACGCAATCCGGCACAAACGGAAAATATATATATGCCCAAAAATCCCAAGGCCGCAATCAAAATCCACATATTATTCCAATATTCATGAGGTAAGATACAGCTTACAAACAAAAAAGCCGTTATCAATATCTCCAAAAAGTGATTCTTTACCTTTTGCATAATCAACCTCTGTTTAAAAGTAGTTTTTCCGCTATAGAAAATATTTCGCTGTGTATTTCTTTATAAGGTCTCATTTGATTATTTTCCACAGATTGGACTATATATACATTTTCGTTATTCTTTGCATATTCCAGATACAGGTTACGTACCGCAGACATCAAATCCGAAGAATTTTCGTAGACATCCGCCTTTTCACCCACGTAATCCCTGTATCCCTTTTTTTGTACATTTTGTCGGGATACTTCCTGATTTACGTCCAGCAATATATAAATATCCGGCTTAGGAAGATTCAGAATTTCATGCTCCAATTTGAATATCCAGTCTTTAAAATCCCTATCCTTGGTATTTAAGCTTTGGTAAATTACATTGGACAAGGTGTATCTGTTCAGAAGCAAAACATGGTAATCATCGGTGTTTATTTCTTTAAATCTGTTCCATCTGTCCAAGGCATACCATAAAGCCATAGATTTGCCGTCAACTTCTTTTGCGCTGACGGCATCATCTCCTTTAAGCATCTTTCCGATTTCCTTTCCGAAAAAACCCTCGTAATCCGGAAAGGAAACTTTATGGCATTTTAATCCCTGTGCTTGTAATGTATCGTAAAGAAGGTCAACCTGTAAATTCTTACCCGAACCGTCTATACCCTCAATTGCTATTATTTTACAGCTCAATTTGCACCTTCGCTTTCGTATTTTAAAAAGTCTGTCAATCCGCATAAACATCATCTGCCGGCTGTGGAGTTGCGGCGGGAGCGGATGTTGGGCTTGGAATCATTATTATAAGGTAGCTGTGTTCCTTGTCCTCAATTGTTATGGGCAAGTTAAAATCGTTGTAACCGGCGTATTTGGCTACTATATTGTGCCTGCCGTATTCTATTTGAGTATCCAAGGGAGAAACACCTATACGTTCGTTGTTAATATAAATATCCGCTCCGGAAGGCTCGGTTTTCAAAGTAAGTTTGCTGAGTTTTACATCCCTTTTCAGCTCAACTTCTATCTCCCTGCGACCATTGGCAATTACAACCTTTTGCTCCCATGTGTTGTAACCGTTTGCTTCTACTTTGATTGTATAATCCCCTTGTTCCAATTCTAAGGGATTTATAGGCTCCTGTTTTCTGCCGTTGACAGACAATACATAATCATCAACGTTGCACTTAATATACAATTCGCCTTTTTTTACATCGGTTTTTCCCAAATCCAAATCTGCGGTTTTTCCGTTATCGACCGTTAATTCCGTAGTAAAAGGAGAAATGTTTTTACCCTTGACCACTATTTTATGGGTTCCTTCTTCTACCTCTACAGTATCCGTTTCACTTAACAGCAAGAATTTACTGTTGCCTATTTCAAGCAAGCCTTCGGAAATCTTGTCCTTGTTGATAACATTTATGGTGCCGTGACCTCTTTTTACGTCTATTACCCATATTTTATTGGCATAACCCCGTAAATCAACCTTATCGGTGGCGGTTATTTTGCTTATTTCATAGGGCTTGCCCTTATAGGTTACTATAACATTTTCGTCATAGGAAAACGCCGTATTTTTTACGGTAACGGTTTGGTAAATATCATCTATACTCAATCCGTCTACATTACGGTAATCCACGGCTTTTGCAGATTTCGAAAGGTTTACAATATAATTTGATTGGGTTTCGAACTCCACGTCAACCACATCGCCTACTTTAAGTTCGGCAAAAGTTATATGTTCTCCCGATCTATCCTTTAAAACGCTGGTACCGCTTGTTTCCACACTGTAATACTTGTTGTTGTCCAAGTCCGTTAAGTTCAGCTTGTTACGCTCCGTTATATTGTTTATTACTGCTGTTGATTTTTGCACGTCGCCCCGGGGTGTATCCGGTACTTGGGGAGTTGCCGTAGGTACGGGAGTACTTTCGGCAGTAGGCACGGGGATCTTGTCTCCCTTGCCGGCAAACATATTAAACATTATGGCAAATATAACCACAGCAGATATAACCGAAACACCTACGGTTATTAAATAAAAAGCGGAAAATTGTGACTTTTGGGGCGGAATACGAGTCCCACCGGGTTTTGTCCGCTTGCTCTTTATGGGAGTAGCACGTCTTTTAACCTGCTCTATAGGTCTGATGGGTTTTTCGGTATTGAATTTGCTCGGTTCGAAAAACACACCTTCGTCCTCGTAACGGGAATAATTGTGCGGGTCGTCTTTCATAAAAAGCACCTCTCTTTGCATATCTTTACTATTTTAAGTCCAAAGACATTTTTTTGCAAGAGTAATGATAGTTTTATAGTTTTATGGGTTGTAAATAACCTTAAAAATATCCCGGCCACAAAATAACAGAACTTGATAATTTATTGTAAATATTGTATACTATAAATCTGACATAATACCTGTACCAAGTCACTGTTAACCCCTGTTTACAACTTGTTCAACTTGCCGGCAGTCATTAATGCCAATTGATTGGAGGATATTTATGAAAAAGGCAACAAGTATTGTAACAATGTTAATTCTGTGCTTTTCTTTGTTTGTTCCGGTAGAGGCACTTACAAGGTCCGAAATACCGGCCTTGGCAAGAAGTAACGCAAAAAACTTGGAAACACGAATCAAAAACAGTGTATCGAGCAGTTATACCTATGGCGGATACCGTGGAGTGGTCTTGGATGATTGGGCTGTTAAAGAAGTATCCATGGCTGATGAACTGGGTATTTTGCCGGATACGGTGGGCGATTATTTCCATGAACCCATAACCAGAGCCAACTTTGCAAGTTTATGCGTATCCGCAATCAGAGTATTGTCCAATTCCTCGGAAAACGAACTGGCAAGCAATTTAAGTCCCGGACAATTTCAAGACATTGAAATCGGAATATGCAGTGAATTCGGCATAATGCAAGGCTCAAACGGCAATTTTTATCCGGACAGAACCATAACCCGTCAAGAAGCCGCGGCTATGCTATCTCGCATGGCAACTCTTTTCGGTTATACTCCCTCAGCAAACTCTCTGTCATTTAAAGATACCAAAGGTCTTTGGGGCGAATCAGACATAAGTAAAGTCTCTGCTATGACCATGCCTTATCTGCCCGGAAATTCAAGAGTTATGGGCGGTATGGGAAATTCAAAATTCGAACCACAAGATATATATTCCCGTCAACAGGCAGTGGCTTCAATGGTGCGTTTGGTAGGAGCAATAGTGGGAAATTACAACGGTATAAAACCAACCCCGGCAACACCGACTTCCGATCCTACTCCTACATTTAAATTACCGGAGGACAAAACAGGCTTTACCCCTTACAGTTACAGCTGGGAATTAACCGGCTATGACGCCCAAGACATAGACGGCGTACATTTTCGCAACGGAAAATACGTAAGAAGCGACGGCATGGCTGTAATATATCTTGACCATACTTCAAGCCCGGACTATTTCAGTTATTATTTATGCGTAGTAAATAAAAACGGCACTGAATTGGGTCAGGCATATGATGCGGAATATATTTCGGATAAAGTTGCAGAGGACAAAGTTCTGTTCAACAAGTTTACAGCCGGTGTCAAAAACGGAGTTAACTGTATAGATGTATATGTTACTCGTAAAGACGAATACTTTGAACCCACTCTAAACCCGGAAGGTACATATTATTTGGTAAGAGCCAAAAATAAATAACTTATTATAAATATATTCTTTATCCCCGTTTTTTCAAGAAAAAACCTGCCGAATTCTATTTAAGGATCGGCAGGTTTTTATTCGCTTTAAAAAAATTCTCTTGAATTAATATTTTTATCCTCTTTTATTCAGCCAATAATCAATCATACTTTTAACTACAGGCATAGCCTTTGAAGGTCCGTCGGAATTTTCCAAAACTATGCTGATAGCTATTTCCGGATTATCTGCCGGAGCAAATGCTACCAACCAACCATGGTCCTTTTCTCCTTCGTTTTCAGCCGTTCCGGTTTTTGCACAGATTTTTATGCCCTTTAGAGCTATGGGCGAAGCCGTTCCGTTGTCTACAACGGACTGCATCATTTTGGTAAGTTCGTGAGCCTGTTCGGAGGTAAAAATCCTGGTTAGGCTTTTGGGCATATTTTTTACTGCAGTATTTTCGGAGGGAGTAATGACAGAATCAACCAAATAAGGCTCCATAGCTATACCTCCGTTGGCTATGGCGGAACAAACTATAGCCATATGCAAAGGCGTAACCAGAGTTTTACCCTGCCCTATAGCTGTTTGTGACAATAAGGCTATATCCGTTTTGGAATTGGCGGTAAAAGAACTTTTGCTGTGAGGAACGGTTGTGTTGTAGGTGGTGTTAAACAAAGCATTTTCACAGACCTTTTCCAAACTCTCCGTACCCATTTCTTCCAACAAGGAAGCAAAATAGGTATTACATGATACAGTCAAAGCTTGAGTTAAATCAACATTTCCGTGAGCCTTGTTTTTAAAACAATGTATAACTTTATCACCAAAAGTCGCCTCGCCTTTGCAATTGTATTCATAATCTTCCATTCCGGCTTCCATAGCTGCCGTTGCGGTAAGAAGCTTAAAAATCGAACCGGGCGGATATAGACCGGATGTGGCTCGATTTACCAAGGGGTTATTTTCTGTGTCTTCCCTTAATTCCGTCCATAAACTTTCCACTTTGTTGGGATCGAAGCCCGGTGAAGAAACCATAGCCAAGACTTTTCCCGTTGAAGGCTCTATAGCAACCACAGCGGCTTTTCTTTTCCCTATACCATCATAGGCTATTTTTTGCAATTCATTGTCCAAGGTTAATACTATGCTGTTTGCTTTTATTTCCTCGTCATTGATTATGTTATTAATCCGTTGCCATACTTCATTGTCTATGGATTGCAACGTAAAATTGTTTACGGATTCCAACCCTGCCTTACCCATTTTTACGTAACCCACCGTATGGGCATATAAACCTGCCTTTGGGTAATCCCTAATGTACCCATCACCGGATTTAGAGCTTTCCGCCAGTACATTCCCCAGAGAATCACGTATTTCTCCGCGTTTTACCGTATTATCGGTATAATTCAAACGAGGATTATATGAATTGGCAACTATACCGGGAGCATCAAACAGTATATATTTTCCCAGCCAAAAAACAAGCAGTGAAAAAAGAAGGGCGTATATCCAAAAAACATGTCGTATATATTTGCGGGTTTTGTTCATAAACTCACCAACCGGTTGATAAAGTTAAAAAAGATAAAACCTTTTTTCAAATAGCCGTACATATAGATTATTTAAGTAGAATTATTAATTCTTGCCGGCTTGCTCCCGGTGCAGCCACTGTAATATTCCTATAATCAGCATACTTACAAGTATGGAGCTGCCGCCGTAACTGATAAAAGGAAGGGTTACCCCGGTAAGAGGAATCAGCTTTACAACACCGCCTATAATTAAAAATGTCTGGAAAGAAAGCAGACAAGTAAAGCCTGCCGCCAACAAGCTGTAAAGACGGTTGTCCGAACGCAGGGCTATGTTAACACCTCTGTAAAAGGTCAGCATATAAACCCCTATTAATGCAAGGGCAAAAATTCCGCCAAATTCTTCGCAAATGGCGGCAAAAATAAAATCCGAAGTAACTATGGGAATGGTTTTCGCAAAGCCTCGGGTTAGCCCACTTCCCATTAAACCCCAGGTACCTATGGCGAACAAGGACTGAATAATTTGATATCCGCCGCCTTCAATATCACCCCAGGGATTTAACCAAGCCGCAACCCTTACCCTTACATGACCAAACAAATTGTACGCCAAAAAAGCCGCCACACCCAGTCCTGCCAGACCGGAAAGGCAAAGCACTTTATTTCCGCTTGCAATATATAATAAGGCAAGAAAGGTCATAAAAAATATTAATGCACCGCCCAAGTCGTTTTGCACAACCAAGACTATAACAAATACAGCCGCAGCCGAACCGGCAAAAAGTATAGTTCGCATTGAAACCGACTTGCTGAATACCGAGCTAAGAAAAAACACATATAAAAACTTGACAATTTCCGAGGGCTGAAAGTTAAATTCTCCGAAAGAAACCCAGTTAACGGCACCGTATATGGCTTTACCGAACACCAAGGGCGAAACCAACAATCCCAGACCTGCCAATAAATATATCCATTTTAATTTTTCAAACTTCGGAATCATCCACATAAGTACAGGTATTAAAAGCATAAGTGTAAAGCCAACTATAAACCATACCAATTGTTTAATAGCTACTCCGCTGTCAAGCCTATGTATATTTATCAGACCCACATCAAATAAAAAGAAAACCGAGTTCCACATTAATTCGCAACCGGTTTTGAAAATCCTGACGGCAAGAACTCTGCCCATGAGTATCAACAGCAATCCCACCGTGCCTATAAGCAGGGTTTGCAAATTTAAAGGAAAACCCTCCGGCTGATAAGACAATATGAGAAAAGCAGTCAAATGCATAAATACCAAGCACACTCTTTGTTTTGACAAAACCATGCTCAGTTTTACTTTTATTATTTTACGTTCGCCAAGTATATAAGAAATAGCCTGCCAAAGAAAATATACTCCGTAAAAAACAAATAAATATCGAGACAGTATGACAACAAGCTGAAACATTGCCAAACTCCTTTATTTTTAAGCCATAGGGAAAACAATTTCCCGTTTCAACAAAATTCGACAGATAAAACAAAAAAACTCTTGCATAAACAAAATCAAACCAAAATTCCAAGATATTCGTTGTGTTGACATTTTTCAACAAAAATACATACAGACAAAATTACTGTGCCGAATTACGCAGAAAAAGTCCGAAAGTTTTATTGGAAAGTATCCAGAAATTCTTTTAATTCCTTTTTGGCATCATCAAGCATTTTTGTTTGCTGTTCCAAAAGGACTTGAATTTTTCTGTTTTCTTCCAATGTCAAAGAAAGCTCATTATTACAAGCTCTCAATTCATCGGAAAGCCTGTTGGCAGTCTCTCTTTCCTTAAAAAGCTCGTCCGCCACATTTATAGTCACCAACAAGTTCATCATGTTTGAATTAATGGATACAGACTTTGTCCGTTTTTGAACGTCTGCTATTTTAAGATTTATATATTGAGCAATATTGCTTATGTATTCTTCCGACTCGGCGCTTACAAGTTCTATGTTTTCGCCGCCTATAAGTACTCTGACCGTATTCTTTTTCGTGTCGTTCACAGTCTTCACCACCCTTAATTTATGACTTGTACATTATAGCATAGGAATATTTATTTTACAACATATGTAATATTGAGATTTTCTTTGATTTATCACCGGTTTGGGACATATTATGTGCATCAATCCGGGATTTTGACAGATAGGTGTAAGTCTGTAGCCATAATAAACAAACCGGTATATAAAATATTCATCATTAAACTTCTTCCCTAATCTTTTACCCTAATTCGCCGGATTAAAAATCAATATTTTATTCGGAATAAAAACCTTGATAATCAGTAACCATTTAGGACTGGTTATCATAGTATGTACCAAGAGGAAATTACTTAAAGGAAAAAAGCTAAGTAATTTCGGAAAGGAGGATATTTTAATGAATGAAGAATTATTTGAATGCCTGTTGAGGTATGTAGGTCAAACAGTAACTGTATTTACCGAAAGCGGTGGTCT
>CAYXWM010000071.1:0-11370 GCA_964468805.1 uncultured Defluviitaleaceae bacterium | reverse complement strand
CACCAACCACATTTAAGTTAACTGCCAAATCCCTGTAGTAATCCTTATCAAACACCGGCAACTCTGCCCATTTCATTAAAGCTTGAAAAGCCTCGTTTTTACAGTGAGATTTAGAAATTATCCCAAGTTTTTGCCTCTATTACTTTACATATCTTGTCCGGATATAAACAATAGTCTCTTTTAATCAACGTTTTCTATATAAATAACATAATATGATAAATTATACATTTTTTTATTCATTGGTGTCAATATATCTAATATATACCTCATAAGTGCATATAAAGAAATTCTGCAGATTAAATATATAATTACATTTTGTATTAAAAAAACAGAATAATATATACTCTATTTCCTCAAATGTTTAATATTAGACAATTGGAAATATTTGTGACATAATTACTTGGGTGATTATTCAAAATCAAGAGGAGCATAATGGAGATAATCGAACAAACCAATCAAACTATTTTATTCAAGCTTATTAACTGAAATGGGGTTAATAAACATAAGCAAAGACCCAACTGTGTTGAAGTTCTCTAACAGTAAAATCGTAATCCTCCGGAATATTAATAACATGACTTATTTAAGAATAAGCAATCTAACAGATTGTTTTCCGGAATGGTCTTTATCTTATGATAATGCTGAGAAGACAGGCAGACGGACGGCTATGATTGCTTATAGTGGGGCTGCGCTGCCGACGGTACCGGGGAATGTTGGTAATGTTACGGATAATAAGAGGCTGGGGGATAAGTATAAAGGGAATTATGCAGATTTCTTAGATGCTCTTGGATTCAAAGAGTCCACTGACAGATATAATATTACAAGTGCATCCGGGACTTATATGGGTAGATATCAAATGGGCCCGGACGCTCTTAAGAGTGCCGGTTTTATGGATGGCAATGGAAATTGGACGGATTTAGCAAAAAAATATGGTGTTACAAGTAAGCAGACTTTTTTGAATTCACGTTCGGCACAAGAGTACGCTATACGCGTTTATCATAAATGGATGCTAGACGGCATAACAAATAATGAAATTGATAAGCTATATAACACAACATTTTCAGGAACAGTAGAAGGAACAAATAGAAAAGAGTCAGCCTTGCTAACTCCCTCGGGTATACTTGCAAGTATGCATCTTGTCGGCAGAGGATCTACTATTCGAATGTTGGTTGGTAACCGGGGCGTAAAAGGTATCATTAAGGTAGATGGTAATGGAACAACCGCTACTGAATATATGAATTCTTTTGGGGGATATGACTTAAAAGATTTATATGATTGGAAACCATGAAAAGAAAGGTTTGTATATTATGAAAAAATTGATGTATTTGGTAGTTATTGCGCTATATTTCTGTACAAGCATTAAGTCTAACAGTACTATTGAAAAATCTATTATCAATGAATCTGATAATGATAACTTTTATCCGGAAGATGATATTTTATGGATTGGTCTTTCATATTTAGATAATGAGCAAGCAAAAGAGGATGTAAGAGCAGCATTGAAAGATGATTTTGATTGGATTCTAAAAATGGCTGAGCTTGAAAATAGAGTAGTTGATATTAGTAAAATACCTATAGCTTTAACATTTTTTGATTTAAATCATGAAGGAAGAGACGAAATTATTGCATTTGTATCAAATAACGAATTGCATGGCACAAAAGCCAGTGGTGCATTATATGTAATCGCATATACGGAAAATGGATTTATAGAAAAGTCTATAGCAGGTTTTCCGCTAGATACCTCAACCCTTGATGACCCAACTACTAAACAAATAGGGATAATAAACACCGGCAAAGAGTGGGATGACTTGGTTGTTAACTCGGTTGATTTGGCAGTTAGCGGACAGCATTGGAGTACAGAAATCAATAAATAAATATTAGGTGTATAGTCCCGGTTTGAACCGGTACGGCCCGGACATTAACAATAAATTCATAGGGAGAAAGACCCTTTAGTGTTTTTAAACGTTTAGCAAAATTATAAGCGGTTAAAAAGGTGTTAATTGTTCGTTTGACTGATAACAGCAACAGTTAACAGTGGCCTCCTTAATGATACGATTCATTCTTTCGACCTGACCGTTAGTCCAAGGATGATTTGGTTTAGTCAAACGATACTCTATGCCAAGTTGCCTGCAAACACGATCAAACGGATGTCCACGAAGCAGTGCTGTAGCGCCATTACGATTTTTTTGCGGATGAACGGGTTAAATGAGGTGAGAGTATAGAGGCAGTCGTCCAAAGGCAATAGAGTATGTTTACGGAACGCTATAATAACAGCTTCTTCTTACACAGATAAAACTGTCGACTTTGGTTCCTTGGGTCCCATTGGTGAATCACTGACACTTCCCCGCTTTTTCCATTTAGCAACAGTCTTGATATTTACCCCATACTTGGCTGCTAATGTTCTTAAACTCTCTTGACTATTTTGGATTGCTCTACAAGTTGCCTCTGTCGTTTTGGCGCAGCTGTGTAATATTTGTCCCATAGTATTTCCTCTCCTTTTGGCTTTCTATTGTACCATTATACCATGGGTTTGTGCACCTAGTAATTCAAGCTTATAATGGGACATATTATGATGTCATGGATGTTTTGGAGATAAATCTTTAAATGATGCTCAAGCGCTTGAAAAAACATTACAAACATATCGAACATTTAAGACTTGGAATATTCATGGAGATGGTTGGACAAATAGATTAAGAAATATTATAAATCTTTACAGGCATGAAGATTACTCAAAATTGTATTAATGAAAGGGTAAAGGGTAGTTGTGAAAACTAATATATATTTATTGTTATCGTGTATTTTATTATTGGCGTGTGGTCAGGAATTTACTTTAGTTAGGCAAGAAAATAGAATTGAAGCCCCAACAAATTATTTGGATGTTAAATATAGTCACACAATTAAAGGAAACACGGCGGACGAGTTTTCGATTCTTATTAACGATAACCCTATTGATTTAAAATATAAAAAGCTTTGCGAGACCTATGATGGTAGTAGTCTAATGATTTCTGAAATAGAGTCAAAATATAAAGATTGGTGGCATACAGAAATGGAAGTGGCATATAACCAATTAATGAAATTGTTAGATGAGGAAGATAGTCAACACTTGAAAAAAAGTCAGTCTTCGTGGGAAAGTTACATGGAAAACAAAAAATATCTTGAAGATAGTTTTTTCTATCAACAAAAGTACGATTCAGTCGGTACATTAAGAAAAGCTCTCTCGGTTTCCCAAGAAGCAGAAGAAACTAAAGCACGCGCATACTCATTACTTGAATATCTATATATTATCAGTGGAGAAATAAATATGGTTTTTTCTTCTGATTATTAAAAAAAGCTAATGTTAGTGGTATCGCTACAAAAAAAAGATTAATTCTCTGCCGGCGGCGGTTTAAGAGGAATATAAATATGGAGGAAAATTTATGGGTATTCATGTTGAAATTGGTGAAGATGAAATCAACCTGACTGACTTTACAGTGACAGAAATCACAGAATCGAATTTACAACCAACTGAGGATAATATGTACTTATCAAGAAAATTAGAGGAGGTTCAACTTAAAGGGCAATTTAAAGTTATGGGTAAATCCGACGAAAAAGCAGAAATTTATAAGCTTGCTGACTGGTCCATACTTAGTGCCCACGAGAAGAAGGTTTACAAATCCTTAAAATTGATTTGTACTGACTCAAACAATAAAGTTTATGATGAATTAGTTTTTGATAAATCCTTTGTAGTGGAATTTTTTGAAACATACAATCAAGGTGCAGGAACCATAGATTTTCAAATACTTATTAAAAGGTTTGATGACGTTACGGAAAAGGCCCTAAAATTTTAATTAAGGAGGATAATCATGCCCACCATAATTTCCAAAAACGAAACCTATCCTTTTCAACTTCCATATCTATATCAATATAGCGTTGCTATTGAAACCCCGAAGTTATCTGTAGCAAGGATGTATACTACAAAAAACGAATTAACCCTGGTAATCAAAATCCCTAAATCCGCCTATAGTAACGAGGCCTACCAAAAACTTGTCTCATGGTCTCGAGCACCGGTATTTGATAAAAATTATTACCGTGATATAGGTGTAAAAGTAGTTGAAGGAAAATTCGAACGTTCTGTGGTATTCACCCATGCTATGATTGTTAGTTTCGATGAGTATGTTGAAACTAAGTCTGATTACATAACCACTACAGTTGTATTTCATCAAAAATTGGACAAGACCGCTGGGGTTAAGCTTGGAGGCAATTATGAAGAGACCTTTGCGGCGGCGTTTGAGAAGGTTAATAATCCTCCGAGGTTGGATATTTTTGTTGGAGCGGCGGTTAAGGGAAATATTGCAGCATATACCGCTAATATTTATTATGCTAAATTTTATACAATCAACCCAGACAATAAGAAAGTTGACGATGGTGTATACTCAGTAGTCTATTCAGTAACAGGTAATAAATACATTCGTTTTAATCAACCTTATATATCTTTTGATTATGGAGATTTCTATAATAGAGGTTATCGTGAAACAAAACAGAAAGAAAAGTATTTAAGTTTCGACTGTCTATTTACGTAAGTAAACTGATAGATATTAGAATTATTAGAAGCGGGAAAACTATTACCAATAATAATTATGGATATCTTGATGGAGATTATTATACTTTTAATCTCAAAGAATTATTAGAAGTAATGGAAAACAAAGTTGATTTTAAACATGGGGCTTTTGTTTACACTGACAATACAGGTAAAATACAAGAATTAAAAGTTCGACCTGCTAAGTATGCCAACGATTACTTGATGCTTTATGACATTACCCAGCAGCCGGAAAATTGGTCTATATCTATTAATAAAAGTGTACAAAATCCAAAAACTAAAGAATGGAGTAGGGCGAATGCCACGTTTATTTTTAATGCATCGGAAAAGGCATTAGTAACCAAGGCGCAGCTCATTGCTGCCGGTTGGAATGAAAGCACTATTAATGATGCGATGGTTGCAGATTTAAATCGAGTTTTGGAGAAATATAAAATTAATACACCAAAGAGAATAAGACATTTTATCGCTCAATGCTTGCATGAATCTAGCAAGGGATTATATACTTTCGAGCAAGGCTCTGAGTCATATTTTGCTAATAAGGATTATGGCAGTAAATATAGGGGAGTAGGCTATATTCAAATGACTTGGAAGTATTCCTACCGGGCATTTGCAACTTACTTAGCTTTACAGGCTCACCCGGAGTTGTCCAACTATACTACGTTTAGAAGCCCTAATAACAATTATGCTAATGCAATTAATAGAGAATATACAAAATTATTAAACGGTGCAAAAACTTTAGGACTTAATATTAGCACTTATACTAATATCGTTGATAAAGGATATACATATGTTAGCGATAATTTTGCTTGGGAAAGTGCAGGATATGACTGGACGATTAAACAACTTAATAGTCTTGTTGATTCCGGTGCATCTGTTGATGATGTTAGTCGTAAAATAAACAGATGGGATACGGCAACATTCCCATTAAGAAAGGCGCTATATGACAAAATAATTGAGAAAGGTATTTTTAAGTAATGAAAGCGGCATATGCCCATAGCTGACTAATTTCAGTTAGTTATGGGCAATTATAAGAGAATACACTAAATTTATTGGTTTGAAATTATACTAAGGAGTCAACTTATGAAAAAGTTCTGTCTTGTTTTTGCACTTTTATTTGTCTGCACAGTCGTTTTGGTCAATTTCGCCAGTAATGCTAATGGTAAGAATGTTGAAGATACTACTGAAGATGTCCAAAACATAGAGACAAAAAATTATGCTATCTACCCCTCTCATATTATTGAAAATAACCCAATTGACACTAATAAATATGTGCATTACAAAAGAAATATTGACATACGGTTTCCTCAAATATATTTTTCTAATGAATACAGTAGATATAATATGGACTTAGAAACGCAAATAAACAAGCTTTTGTTTGCACTAAGCATTGGCAACGATGATGGCTTTTTAATTGGCAGAGATATACGAGATATAAAAGAGTATTGCTCCGATTATACAATAACAAAATCTGATGATGACTTTTTCAGTATAAAATATTACGGTCACTTGTATTCGATTTCTCATGCAAGGGTGTTTGCCTACGGCATAACAATTGATACTAAGACAGGAGAAACGAGAAATATCTCTGACTTTTTTTCTATTAATGAGGATTTAATAAAAAAACTTGAAAAAGGTGAAATTAAGTATCATTCAGCTCCTATGTACGATAAATCCTTTGTTGTTGAAACAGTATTAGACTTTATTGAAAGCTATAACATTTTGCCAAACAAGAATAATCTTTTTTTTATTAGCGAAAATTGTATAAATCTTATTATTCCCGTAAATCAAGGTAATAGCAATTATATCATTTTAGAAATTCAGTCTTAACGATAGTTACCTTTGGATTTAGTTAAACCGGTATAAAGGTTTTTTTCTTCCTTTTTTGTGAGAGTTATATATTGGACAAGGTTGCAGGGGTTAAGCTCGGGGGTATTATGAAGAAACTTTTGGTGCAGCTTTTGAAAAGGTTAATAATCCTCCGAGGTTGGATATTTTTGTTGGAGCGGCGGTTAAGGGGGCTTCAACGGAGTACATAGGTATTAATTATTTAGTAAGGGAGTGTACTTATACTCCCGAAGGGAATCTAAAGGATGAAAAACTTTTTAGACTGCAAGGTACTAAAAAGTTATCTGATTCGGGTCTTAGTGAATATGAAGAGCTTGGACCCCAAGGCTATAAAGGAGAGAATAACGTTTATGATAATGTTTACAGAAAGCAGGAAGTATACGTTAAGCTTGTTAAAGACGGTAAAACAACTGATTTAAAAAAAGGGTACGTGATTAAAAATGCAGCCTATACATTATACTATCCTGAGTTAATAAAAGCCATGGGTCTGAGCGAGTTAAAGTATAAAGATGATACCGGTGCGACTAAGACAATAAAAAGCACCGACAGCAACGCTCCTTTAAAGTTAGGACTTATCAAAAATTTGGGTGGATGGAAATTAGAGTGGGTAGATAATCCTAAGACTGTTAGGTTTGATTTTGAGGGATTAGGTGGTAAATCAACAACATTGTCAAGATGGCTTACTAATATCGAAAAACCATATAAAGACAGTGATTATGTTATTGATGAAAATGGAATAAGAATAGCCATTAAACCTCACAACTCAAACGACGGCTATGTGAAACTCGGATACGGACATGCTATACAATCTGATAATGATGCAACTAAATATGGATTTACCACAGGAAGTAAGCAAAATGTTAGTACCGTTACTGCTATCATTTCAAAACAGCTGGAAAGCTATAAATCTTATAAGGACAATCCTGCAATATTAACGTTTCAGGAAGCAGAAACTTTACTTGTAAACGACTTAATAAAATATCAAACACAAGCATCAAAATTTGCAAACGAAATAGGAGCTAAATTTTCTCAAAATGAAATGGATGGAATAACAAGTCTTGTTTATAATGGTAACCGAGCATATGATCCTGATAGCTTATTATATTACTTTTTACGAAAGGATAAAAAAGGAGCTATAAATGCTTTGCATAAAGCTGTCGATAATGGATGGTATGGCAGCAATGAGGGGTTGTTTCGCCGTAGGTTAATGGAATTTAATATATTTTTTAACAATGATTACACATTTTATGACAGTAATCAAATGGAAAATTTAAAAATCATAGTTGGTTATTAACAAGGAGTATAGAATGAATAAAACAGGTAAATGGAATATATATATACTTACTTGTGTTGTGATATTTTTATCAGGATATTTTTTGTCTAAAATTCCAACATCACAAAATAGTACAGGCTTTTGTACTCCGGAAAATTATCCTGCTGATGGGTCTAACAAAGAGGAACCCTTTTTAAGCTTAACAAACAATGAAATTATCTTTTTGGAGGAGCATCTTTTTGGGCAATGGCGGTTTTCTGAGAGGTTGTTTGAATTAGATGAAAGTCATAATACTGCATACAATACTACGTACAATATTAGTGATTTAGGGTCAGAGGAACTTAAAAAAAATATTGTAATACATTATGATAAAGATTGGATACAATTTGCAATTCCAGTGACACAAAATTCTTTCACGAGTGCTAAAGATATGTTTTTATTTGGAAAAAACGGTGGATTTTTATCTGTAAAAGAACCTGTATATTCCATAGAAAAAATGGATTCCGACATTATTAATTTAAGTAATGTATGTACTGATACTCAGCAATATAATATTCAATTATTTGGTGCTGAAAATTTTCTAAAAATTAAATATTATACGCAATATGACTTAGGTGATCAAAGTGAGTTTAAACAAGGACAGGTTAAGAAAAATTTTAGTAATATTATCTATATTAACCCGAATAGCAAGGATACTGTTTATGTAGACTTTTGTGGCCTTTGGAGAATGGAGAGGGATGAGAAATATTATGGCCCCGGTGGTAAATCAAAATATTAGCTTGTTTTTAAATAGCATGGTTTCAGAAGGGAATTGAAACCTGCATGGATGGAGTTGTTTTTTGACGGTAATTACAGAAATATGCCTATTAATGCTGTGAATGGGAAGGTGATTAAAAATAAAGACTAAACCCCTTTTAATTACTGTTATGCTATCTGTTATTTTAATCGGGTGTTCTGATGCTTTTCAAGCTAGCAATGAAAAAACCGTACGAAAGCAGGAAATAGAAAATTTGATACTACAACCCGACGCATAGACAACACAGATTGAAATACTCCGATATCCTTGTCTTATGATGATTTTATAGTAAAAAACGATAATACCTTTATTGAATTAAAAGGTAACTATGAAAATTTTTTTGCAGTTGATTAAGTAATTGGTGGCAATGCGATAAACCCCAGTTGAAAAAGCACTCTCCTTGCGAAAGGTAGATAACTGTGTGATGATTTTGATGATAATTTCCTGTGCTGCGTCCTCAGCATCGTGTGGGCTGCCCAGCATACGCAGCGAAAGGTTGTAAATCATATCCTCAACACCGGCAATAAGACTTTGAAGTGCTTGTTTGTCACCACTTACAGCAGTATCCACTAATTTAAAGTTTTCATAATTCATAGAGTTTTCTCCTTTGCTTTCACTTCACCTTATTAGACAATCAAGTGAGGTAAGTTGTGACACCAATAAAATATTCTTAATTTATTATAAACCACATTTATGCAAAAGGGTAAATAATTTACACCACAAACGCCGTACAAACCTACCATCGCCCGGTTAGTAAGTTTACAAAGGCGAAGGCTATATTCCTGCCCGACGATACGGTACGGAAAGTAGTTTTCTGTGAAAGAAATAGCGAAAAAATGGACTATGCCGGTCCGGGATTGGGCAATTGCATATAGCCGGATTTTGATTTTTCTCTGACAGGTTTACGGCTTAAAACCGAGTTTATACGCTTTGGACTTGCCGGTGCATAGCAAAAGCGGCAGACCCTAGGTCGCCGCTTCACTGTATAAGTCGCAGCAAGCGTGAGGTCACGCTCACGGGTTGCCTCGTTTATGCTGCACCGGTGTTATCAACAAATTTTAGGATAATTGTTTCTTTTACACTAAAGGGTATTCACAACCTCTTGTTAATTACCGGAAACAGAATCATCAGAAACAGAATCATCAGAAACAGAATCATCATTTGACGGCGCTTCTTGTGTTTCTGTATCATCCGTAAATTCTTCAGAATTTTCCGTTAACACGCTGTCTGTAATTTCTCTTGTTACTTGATGCTCCAACGGCTCGCTGCCATGAATATTGCCCGTTTCCGGGTATTCTACAGCTGTATTGGAATCTATAAATCCATCGTTGAAAGTGAGCGTCCCGGAATAAATGTACACGCCGCCGCCTTTCCTTTGTGCCTTATTGTAAATAATACTTCCATTATTCATTGTAAACGAATTCATGGACCATACGCCGCCACCACCCTCGCTGTTAGGTATAGTGTTTTTGGCTTCGTTGTATTGAACGGTTCCGCCATTCATTATGAATGAGCCGCCAAAGAAAATATATACGCCGCCGCCGCTATAGTTTGCGGTGTTATACTCAATGCTCCCGCCATTCATTGTGAAAGTGCCGTTTGCAATATACACTCCACCTCCGTCGCCCGTTGAGAAGTGGTTTCTAACTACCGTGTTGTCCCCAAAAACCAGGTTTCCTGCTTTTGCATAAATAGCGCCCCTGCCGGATTCAATGTTGTTACCATCTATTATAATATTTGTGAATGTGACCGTTTTGCCGATTCCATCTATTGCAAAAACGGCTCCGCTTGTTAAGCCGTTACTGCGCCCTATTGTGTACCCCAAGCCGTCAATTGTACAAGATTTTTTGAGAGTTAGCTGGCTTGTGGCTACAATGTTATCGGTAAGACGGATTGTTTGATTTTCGTAAGTACCGGCGTCTATGATAGCTTTAAGCTCAACGAAGCTGCCCGCGTCAAGCGCACCTTTCTTAATTATCCGGCCATACAGCTTTAGGTCTTTGGCCGGTACTGTCTTGCCTGCAAATGGTTGTGCATACGCGCTGTCGGTAAACCAACCAATAAAGGCTTGATCGGCTTGAACGGCCGGGGTGAAGTTTAGCGGTGTGCCGAAGGTCTTACTGCCTGAATTAGCCGTATCCTGCACACCGTTTACCCAATACTCCACATTATATTGATTGATAACCCAGTTCCCGGTATAAGTTGTGTTAGCCGGAGGCATTGTACCGGCCACTGTTGTATCCCAGCCGGTGAAGGTATACCCCTCTCTCGCCATAATTGGCGGTATTATGCTCTCGCCAAATTTTCGTGCGACAACCATGTCAGACGCACCTTCATAATTAGGACGGAACGTCAACGTATAGTCTTCGCGCTCGTAGAAATATTTGAAAACGCTCGACCCGTTAATATTTATATAGTCTGTACGGGTTGATGGTGCTATAAAGCCGGCGTAGCTCTTAACAGGCGGGGCTATCTTTGTGCCTGCCATGCCTGTAAGGTTCTGGACTTCGGTTAGGGTATATGTTTTACCGCCAATATCCCTAAGATAGTGCTCTACCTTGTAAGGCGCATTGTTAAGACTCCACCACTTGGCATAAACTGTCATATTGGCTACATTTGGCCTGCCATTAAATCGGTTGGTAAGTGTAGCGTCTGCATACCATGCGTCAAATACATAGCCGGCTCTTATGGGGTCAGCAGGTCTTGGCAATACCGTGCCGAACGGTACTGTTATACTATTCACCTTGCTGCCACCGTTTGAATCAAAGTTTACTGTAGAGAATGATTCGACCGTGTCGTCCCAGCGGAGGCGAATTGTTTGGCTAATTGGTAATGATGTAAACGCAAGGTTCGCGTTTTTATAGCGTACTATCATGTTACCTTCAA
>CAYXWM010000070.1:0-12125 GCA_964468805.1 uncultured Defluviitaleaceae bacterium | reverse complement strand
GGGTTAAAGACATCCCCGGTGTGCGTTACCATATTATCCGTGGTGTTTTGGATACAGCCGGCGTTGCAAAACGTATGCAAGCTCGTTCCAAATACGGCGCGAAACGTCCCAAAAAGAAATAATCAGTCAGGTTTATTTAAGGACATTTTAGGCAAAAATATTCTGTTGACCCAATATTTTACAGCTTGATATTTAAAGAATGCTTTTGCCGAGACGAACTCAAAAAAAGCCCTGTAATTCATGATTTGTCTGCCGGTGTAATATAACTTATTAACGTTACTGGTTCGGAATTAATGTTTTGAATTTAGTACAAGTACCGGCATGAATTGTGGCTTATACCACGAGTACCGTTGATATAATTTTAATGATTAAGGAGGGAAGAATCGTGCCACGTAAAGGTCATGTACCAAAAAGAGAAGTTTTGCCGGACCCGTTATACAAAAGCAAGATTGTCTCTAAACTAATAAATGCTATAATGGTAGACGGTAAAAAAGGCGTTTCCCAAAGAATAGTTTACGGTGCCTTTGAACAAGTTGCCGAAAAAAGAGGCACTTCCGCACTGGATGCCTTTGAAGAAGCGCTCAACAACATTATGCCCGTTCTTGAAGTAAAAGCACGCCGCGTTGGTGGTGCAACTTATCAAGTACCCATAGAAATCAGAGCAGAACGTCGCCAAGCTTTAGGGCTTCGTTGGTTGGTTTTATACTCACGCAAACGCAACGAAAAGCGTATGGAAGACCGCCTTGCCAACGAAATCCTCGATGCTTTGAACAACAGCGGCGGTGCTGTTAAGAAAAAAGACGAAACCCATAAAATGGCAGAAGCCAACAGAGCTTTCTCTCATTACAAATGGTAATAAACTAAGTACCTTTTTGCATGGTTTCATGGAAAAAAGTATTTATAACAATATAAATAAAAAAATGTTCCGCGTTGTAATATGCCCGTTTTATAAATGGGTATATTATCACGGAATATCCGATTTTCGGGGTAAAGTACGGTTTGCAAAAATCGTAATGTAACCCCTTACGGGTTTTTAATTTAAGGAGGAAACAATGTGTCAGAAAGAGCTTTCCCACTGAACAAAACACGTAACATCGGGATTATGGCACATATAGATGCAGGTAAAACAACCTTGACCGAACGTATCTTGTACTATACCGGTCGTACCTATAAAATCGGCGATACCCACGAGGGTACGGCGACTATGGACTGGATGGAACAAGAGCAGGAGAGAGGTATTACCATAACATCTGCTGCCACAACAACACAGTGGGCAGGTCATCGTATAAATATTATCGATACGCCGGGACACGTTGACTTTACCGTTGAGGTTGAGCGTTCTTTAAGAGTGCTTGACGGCTCGGTAGGTGTTTTCTGTGCCAAAGGCGGTGTTGAGCCCCAATCCGAAACTGTTTGGAGACAAGCAGACAGATATAAGGTTCCCCGTATGGCGTTTGTTAATAAAATGGACATCATGGGTGCCGACTTCTATTCAGTTGTTGAAAAAATCAAAGAGCGTCTGGGTGCCAATCCGGTGGCTTTGCAAATTCCGATGGGTGCCGAAAGCGACTTTGTGGGTATAATTGACCTTTTCGAAATGAAGGCTTATTTCTACAAAGACGATAAAGGCGAAGACATCTCCGTAGAAGATGTTCCCGCAGAATACAGTGAAAAAGCTGAAGAATTCCGCTTGAGTATGATAGAATCCATCTGCGAAACAGATGATGAGCTTATGGACCAATATCTTTCCGGCGAAGAACCTTCAACAGAAGCTTTAAAAGCTGCTTTACGTAAAGCTTGTATCGCTACGGAAATTACTCCCGTACTTTGCGGTTCTGCTTACAAAAACAAAGGTGTACAAAAATTGCTGGATGCTGTTGTTGAGTTTTTACCTGCTCCCACAGACATCCCGGCTATTGCGGGTATAGATCCCGACACCGAAGAAAACGTTGAGCGTCATGCAGACGATAACGAACCTTTCTCTGCCTTAGCGTTCAAAATCATGAATGACCCCTTCGTGGGTAAACTTGCCTTCTTCCGTGTATACTCCGGCGTCCTTTCCACAGGCTCCTACGTATACAACTCCGTTAAAGGCAAAAAAGAACGTATCGGTCGTATCCTTCAAATGCACGCAAACCATCGCCAAGAAATCGAAAAGGTTTACGCTGGCGATATTGCAGCGGCTGTAGGTTTAAAATTTACCGTTACCGGCGATACTCTCTGTGACGAAGACAGCGAAGTTATACTCGAGTCCATGAACTTCCCGGAACCGGTTATTTCTGTAGCCATCGAGCCCAGAACCAAAGCAGGCAGAGACAAGATGGGTATTGCCCTTCAAAAACTTGCCGAAGAAGATCCGACCTTTAAAACCTATACAAATGCCGAAACCGGTCAAACAATCATTGCCGGTATGGGCGAGTTGCACTTGGAAATCATTGTTGACCGTCTTTTCCGCGAATTTAAAGTGGAAGCAAACGTGGGTAAACCCCAAGTTGCTTACCGTGAAACCATCCGCAAATCTTGCGAGGTTGAAGGTAAACACGTTAAACAATCCGGTGGTCACGGTCAATACGGACACTGTAGAGTACGCTTCGAACCCCTTGATCACAACGAAGAAAAAACCTACGAATTTGTTAACGCAATCGTGGGCGGTGTTATTCCCAGAGAATATATCCCTGCCGTTGACGCAGGCATCCAAGAAGCTATGCAAAGCGGTGTTATCGGCGGTTACCCCGTTCTCGGCGTAAAAGCCACCTTATATGACGGCTCCTACCACGAAGTTGACTCCTCCGAGCTTGCCTTCAAAGTTGCCGGCTCTCTTGCCTTTAAAGCAGCTATGAAAAAAGCCGATCCGGTCCTTCTCGAGCCTATTATGAAAGTTGACATCACTGTTCCCGAAGAATACATGGGCGACGTTATGGGCGACGTTAACAGCCGCCGCGGTCGTATCGAAGGTATGGAAATGCTTAACAATGCTCAAGTAGTTCACGCTTTCGTACCCCTTGCGGAAATGTTCGGTTATTCCACAGACCTTCGTTCAAAAACTCAAGGTCGCGGTGTTTACGCCATGGAAGTACACCATTACGAACCCGTTCCCAAATCTGTTCAAGAAAAAGTTGTTTCCGGCCTTCAAAAGGGCGAATAATTCTTTCTTGATTATTCACAGGCACAGACCCCAAGGTTTATACGCCTTTTCAGCCTTTTTATTTTGACAAAATAATCAAATAGTGATAAATTATAATAAAAACCATTAAGGAGGAACAAAAATGGCAAAAGCTAAGTTTTCAAGAACCAAACCTCACGTTAATATCGGAACTATCGGTCACGTTGACCATGGTAAAACCACATTGACAGCTGCCATTACCAAAACTTTATTAAACCGTTACCAACTTGGCGAAGAAATCCCCTTCGACAAAATTGACAAAGCACCCGAAGAAAGAGAACGTGGTATCACTATCTCCACTACTCACGTTGAATACGAAACTCCCAACCGTCACTACGCTCACGTTGACTGCCCCGGCCATGCTGACTACGTTAAAAACATGATCACCGGTGCTGCTCAAATGGACGGCGCTATCCTCGTTGTTGCTGCTACAGACGGTCCTATGGCTCAAACTCGTGAACATATCCTCTTGGCTCGCCAAGTAGGCGTTCCTTACATCGTTGTTTTCATGAACAAATGCGACGCTGTAGACGACGAAGAACTTCTTGACCTTGTTGAAATGGAAATTCGTGACCTTTTGAACGAATACGAATTCCCGGGAGACGATACTCCTATCATCCGCGGTTCTGCTGTTAAAGCTTTGGAAGATCCCAGCTGCGAATGGGGTGACAGACTCGTTACTCTTATGGAAGAAGTAGACAAATACATTCCCGATCCCGAACGTGACACCGACAAAACTTTCCTTATGCCTGTTGAAGACGTATTCTCCATCACCGGCCGTGGTACAGTTGCTACCGGACGTGTTGAAAGAGGTACTCTTAAAATTCAAGAAGAAGTTGAAATCGTTGGTTTCACCGAAGAAAGCCGTAAAGTTGTTGTTACCGGTATCGAAATGTTCCGTAAACTCCTTGACTCCGCAGAAGCAGGCGATAACATCGGTGCTCTCTTACGTGGTGTTCAACGTACAGACATCGAAAGAGGTCAAGTTTTGGCCAAACCCGGTTCTATCACTCCTCACACCAATTTCACAGCTCAAGTATACGTTTTGACTCAAGCAGAAGGTGGACGTCATAAACCTTTCTTCAACAACTACCGTCCTCAATTCTACTTCCGTACAACTGACGTTACCGGCGTTATCTCCTTACCCGAAGGCGTAGAAATGTGTATGCCCGGGGACAACATCGAAATGACTATCGAATTGATTACTCCTATCGCGATGGAACAAGGTTTACGTTTCGCTATCCGTGAAGGCGGTAAAACAGTTGGTGCAGGTTCTGTTGTTACTATTAAAGCATAATTTTTGTTAATATAAAAAAAGTCCCTTTTGGGGCTTTTTTTATTGGGGTTTGTAATTATGGACGTTAGCGTTGATATTATACTTAAATTCCGGTTAAGTAGTAACAAAAGCGTATATTCGTTGTGGTGAGCGACCGATGTTTTTTAAAAATGTAACAGCGAACCGTTTACGAAGAATAGCTTTTGTTGCTATTCCTTTTGTAATTAAGTATAAGGAGAAAGCTTGGATGAACCGAAACGACTAAATACGACTTAATATTGTTACAAAGGGCTTGGATATTTACACGTTCAGTTAAATTCCTCAAGTAAAATTTCTTCTGCCCGGTTTAGAGGGTATCCGGTTCTTATCATCCCGGAGTTCTTTGACTGCACAAAATAAATATCATCATGGTAAATACTATTGTTTTCGTATCTGTAAATTAGTGCAACCACATATTCACCCGTATCGGAGGGCTTAGTAGTATCCCAGCAGTAACCTGACGGCAAAGATATTATTTGCCGGTTATCGGTCTCCAAGTCAATCAATGTTCCTTTGTTTAAGGCATTAGCATGGCGATAAAAAAGGTAGCGTTTATTTTGGGACAATGAAAAAAATTGGGCGTTATCGCTGATTATTACCTCATCTTTGCTATCTGTATTATACTTAATCAGTATATTATTCGTCTTCTCTGTTAAAAATTCACGGTCGTTAATCCATCCATGTGAATTCATATATGTCTTAACATGCCTTTTCATCTCATGTGTAATTAAATTATATGTATTCACGTATCCGTCGCGGTCTATAAAGCCTAAGGTTTCTTTATCTATATATTTCGGTGCATAAACCGGGGAATCTGTTTCAAGAAAGACTTTCCGGGTCCATACATCCTTATCGTCTTTAAATAACTCAAATATTCCCTCACCTCTATAAGTAACAATAAATTTATCAAAACCATTCAATGGAGCCCTGTATTCACATTTTGACGGTAACTTGGGAGCAATGGGATGAATTAATTCAGACCATTTGTTGTCGTTGAATGTATATAAAATATTTGCGTATGTACAGGCGTAAATTTTACATTTAGGCATATTGTTATTGTACAAACTTGCAAGCCATATAAATAAAAATAAAAGGATAACCGGATAAAAAAATTTATTCTTATGCATAGGCAACCTCCAAAAAAAGCGGTACAAAAATACAGTTGTTTTTTGTACCGCTTAAAAAGACATTATAGGGATTTACCGAAGCTAAACCGCTCTTTATGCATCCGGCTAAATTTTCATCAAGCCCCTGTTTTACTCGCCGGCACAAAACTTGCCGTAACCGAGCCTATCATTGAATTTTCCGGGGAATCCTTGGTTAAGGCTTCTTGTTCATTAGAGTCTTCGTATAAGAAATTTGCTTGTGCTTCAACGGAAACCTGATCTTCATTCACCGGTATAACTCCGGAGCAGAGTATACGGTTTTTCCATCTTAGGTTTCCTTCGACAAAGAATGTGTACTTACCGGGCAAAACCGGATTTCCGTCTTCGTCCTTTAAGTCCCAGGTATAGGACAGTGTTCCTGTATCCGGGGTGGCGGAGGTAATGGCGTCTATATGGGATTTTTCCATAGTTTTAAGCCCGGATTTTTCAACCCATAAGGGAATGGCATCCGGTCTGTCTACGTAGCCGCCTTTGGCTGTGTAGTTGGTTACGTAAAGTGTCTTAACGAGGTTGCCGTCCAAATCCTCTACCCAAACCGCAAACTGATTACTTGCATGGCCGGATTGCTTTTCATATTCAAATGAAATAACAACCTTATCAGATTCCTGTTCAACCGGTTTTTGGCTGTCTGTACAGGAACACAGTGATATAATCATTAGTGAAGCTGCTATTGATGAAATAAATTTTCTCATATATAGACCTCCGTAATCGTAATATAAATGGTTTATTTGATATTAACTTCCCGGCATATCAGCCTGCCGTGATTGACGTTAAATAATGTTTGCTATTATTATAACTAACATTCCGTGTGTTTGCAAAAAAATATTATTAATTTGAATATGTACAATGGCGACAAGGTATTCACGGTGTACAGGCGGTTATCTCAGTATTTTCTTTTCAATATATACATCGATAGAAACAATTAATTTATGAATACCCATTGTAATTTCTCCTACTTTAGCGGCATAACTTTCATAAATCCTTTCGCCTTCATCAATTTCGTATAAATCCTGTGCAAGCACGGTCTTATGATTATTAGCCAAGTTCACCAATTTGGTTTTGAATTCCGATTCTGCCATTTTTAGAAACAACTCTTTTTGCCTTAGATGTTTAAAGGTTTTGTTAAACTCCTTCAGCACAGATAAGTTTGTTTCAAAGTAAACAATGAGTGATTCCAATTCCTTGCAGTGTGTTACTGCTTGAAAATTGTTTATATCCTCCAGTTCAAAGGCTCTTGCCATATCCGCCGATAACTGTCCGCTCCAACCGGTCAATAATTCTTTTATCCTTTGAAGCATAGATAATGCATGTGTCTTTTTGATTACTTTGCTGTTGGTTACATTGTTAACCTTAACTGTAATAAGACCTCCTATTACCACCCCTAAAGCTGACGTTATAATATCACGTAAAGTATCATTATCAAAGTTCAATTGAACCAACCCCTTTCAGCCGGTTATAAATACCATTTTCAAGGATTAATATATTATACCATATAATTGAACTGCCGGCACAACTTTTTATGCATAGTATACTAGTTCCAAATAAGATGAAGGACAAAAATAATCGTTTTTTCCTTGAACCGTTGGAAAAAATCAATTTTTTCTCCTCTGTTAAAAATGGAATCATTATTCGTAATTGCATAAGGAATAGTAAAAAAAGCTGTTCTTCGTAAACGGTTCGCCCTTGCGTTTTTTATGAAAAAAACACCGGTCGCTCACCACTGCGAATATACGTTTTTGTTACTGCTTAATTCGAAATTAAGTATATATATAAAAATAACCCCCGAAAGTTTCGTTTGCCGAAGCTTTTGGGGGTTTCAACTATTGCGGTTTATTTATATATAATTCCAAATATACTAATCAATCAACGGCCGGTCTACCCCTTCAACAGGTGAATGCTCGTTATCCGGTATTGTGGGCGGTTCCGGTTGGTATGTGGGAACCGGGGTTGGTGTTGGTGTAGGTGTGGGCGTATGTGCCGGAGTTTGAGTAGGTATGGGTATATTTGTGGTTGGTGCCGGCGTATATATGGGTGATGATGTGGGCGAATCTTCCGGAGGCATAGTCGGGTCTCCGGTATAGCCGGGTGTTGCTGTCGGGTCTTGAATAGTGCCTGTGGTATGAACGTCACATTCCTCTAAGCCGTAACCATGATCTTTGGTATAGGTAGTTACGCCTGTACCCAGAACATCCGGCGGACAGAAGGGCGTTGCACGTTTATTGGTGGTAGTGTCTATGGAAACGCTTAAATGCACGTTACAATAGCCGGTGGGTTGGGTGCCCGATACGAATACGTCCTGTTTAACCTGTGAACCGTTAATATCGTTATCGCAAAGCCCTGAAACCGCCAATTTACCGGATACTCCGCAAACGTAGGAATATTTCATGGAGTCGGGAGTATCGAAATCCTTGTAGGGCAAGTCCTTGTGAATGGTTTCCATAATGGAACGCCATAAGTACATATGGTAACCGTGGTCTTGTTTAATGGTCTTGGGTTGGTCAAAACCAAGCCAAACGCCGGACACATAGTAAGGAGTATAACCTACAAAGGTAAGGTCTTTTGTGTTTGTTGTAGTACCGGTTTTGCCGGCAATGGGCATTCTAACCCTTTTAAAGCCGGCTTTTGTGCCGGTTCCTTTTGTGATTACGTCCTTCATCATATCCGTAAGCACAAAGGCAGAGGTTTTCTTTAATACCTGTTGAGAATCGATGGTGTTTTCCAGTAATGTGTCGCCGTTATGGTCAAGCACCTTGGTGTAGAATATGGGCTTGTTGTATTCCCCTAGGTTAGCAATTGCACCGTATGCGGCTGTAACTTCAAGTTGGGTAACGCCGTAGGTCAAACCGCCAAGTGCCACAGAGGGACCTTTGTCTCGTTCATCCAGGGTAGTAAAGCCGAAGTTCTTGAGATAATTAAATGCAGGCTCTATACCCATATTCATGAGGTTTTTAACGGTAACAACGTTCATGGAGTCACGAATGGCGGAACGAACGGTGCTGGGGCCTCTGAAACCGCCATACCAGTTTTTGGGCGAATAGTTGCTGTATTTGGGGTAGGTTACGGGAGAGTCGTCAATTACGGTTGAGGGAGTAACCAATCCCAGGTCTACAGCCGGTGCAAATGATGCCAAAACCTTAAATACGGAACCGGGCTGACGGGGTGAATCCGTAGCACGGTTAAGGGTAAGATTCGCCAGTTTTTCGCCTCTGCCCCCGGAAAGAGCCTTTACTTCGCCCGTGCGATAGTCCATTATAACCATAGCTGCCTGAGGTTGGGGTATGGGGAATACTTGTTCCTTAATAATTTCGTCGTTTGCACCCACAACCTCGTTTTTAACTGAATCTATCCAGGGTTGAATCTGGCTTTCTTTCTTCACCGTATGATTTTTTTGATAATGGGTTACTTTGTTGGTAATATTATTTTTAACGGAATAATAGTATTGTATGTCTATTTCAAAGTCTCCCGGAGGAAACAGGGAATCATCTTTAAAAGCATCGTCCATTATCTTTTGCATTTCCAAGTCTTGGGTGATAAATATTTGCAGACCGCCGTTGTAAACCAAATTGTTGGCGGTAGCCGGGCTGATATTAAGCCTTTCTTGCAAGTCCCTCGAAACTTCCGTTATCAATCTGTCCACGAAATAGCTGTGATATGATGTTTGTCGGTTAACCCGTTCAACTTGCTCTATACGCTCGTAAACCGGGTCTGTATCCGCTATGGCTTGGTCAAATTCTTCTTGGGTTATCATTTCCAATTCAAGCATCTTATCCAAAACCATTTTACGCCTAACCGCATTGTCCTTGGGGCGATTAAGAGGCGTATATTTGGAAGGATTTTGGGTAATACCGGCTATAACTGCACATTCGGAAAGGTCCAGCTCTGAAACGTCTTTGCCGAAATAAAAGTTAGACGCGGTTTGAACGCCGTTTAAACCATGGTGCAAACCTATGGTATTTAAGTATACTTCAAGAATATGGTCTTTTGCCTTTTCCTTAGTACCCAGTTTCTTTATGAGATTTTCCTCATAATTTACAGCCAAATACTGCTCTTGAATTTTGGTCTCCATGTCATTTTTGGAGATTCCTCTAATGTTCTTGATAAGCTGTTGGGTAATGGTACTTGCACCCTCGCTGCGGTCGGAGGTCAGCGTTACGTACACAGCACGAAATATACCCTTAATGTCTACTCCGTTATGGGTATAAAAACGCTCATCCTCTATGGCAACAAAGGCATTTTTCAAATCTTGAGGAATTTTATCAAAGGTTACATACTCTCGATTTTCTTTGGCAATCAAGCGGTCTACCTCGTTGCCTGCCTTGTCGTAAATGATGGTAGTGTAAATATCCGGCAGGATGTTTTCCATATCACCTATAACCGGGGCGTTTTGTATGATACCCATATAAGCACCAATCAAGGCAGCCACCGTGCCAAAACCGCCTACCAGCAACACTATTATAAATATCCTAAAGGAAAAAAGGCTGAATTTATTTTTTACTTTCTTTTTGTTAGAAGCAACAGCCGAGATTTCCTTTCTTGTTTTGTCTCTGGAATAGTCCATAAATAACCTCCTAAAAAAGGGCAAACCATTCATACTATTTCTTTTAAAACACAGAAAAAACGCGTTTAGGCGAAATGTGAGCCACCGGTCCGTTTGCGGCGATATTCCCCAAACAGACATAGGAGCGAACGCCTATGAAGCACAGCATTTTTTTTCTGCACATCTTTCAAGAAATTGTTTCGATTATTATAACACAATCCAAACCCGGGAAAAAGCCCTATCTTATGAAAACCCTGTTGGGAATAATTAAATACGCCGGATAATACTAAATAAATTTAAGTCAATTCCGGCAAATTCGGGCATAAAATTAAATAGCAAAATAATTGTGAAATGATACAAGAAGCAGTCGGAGTTTATTTTTGTACAGTTTAAATTATATTTATTGAAAAGTTCTCTACACACTTAAACGAAAAATTTATAAAAAAGTTTTCATATGCCCATAAAAAATCAAGGGTGATAAAATGGCTCGAAGAGGATTATTTGTTTCAAATGCTTTTACACGAAAAACACCCGGAAGAAACCGAGTAACCCCAACCGGGAAAAAGTTTTACAAATTAAAAGTGGCGTTACTGATGTTTCTTACAATTTTTATTCTTATGTCCTCGTTTATAATTTATAATTTTGATGAAAGAATGATGCCCACTGCCATAGCAACATTTAACCAGAAGATAAAAAACAAAATAAACCTTCTGCTTAATACGGCGGTTGAGGAAGTTTTGCTGAAAAGCAAGCTTAATTCCTCGGATTTTTACATAAGTTCCTTGGACAAGGACGGCAGGGTCAGCACAATCTCATTAAACACGGTATTGGTAAACGAAGTTTGCAGTAAAATAGCCGTGGCTGCTTCGGAAAAACTGCTGGCTATGGGAACGGAAGAAATAGAGGTTCCCATGGGCTCATTGCTTGGAATTGACGCCTTTTCAGGACTGGGGCCCGGATTTCCGGTTATGATAACTCCTGTGGGTAACACAACGGTGGATTATCGCTCTAATTTTCAGTCCACGGGTATAAATCAAGTGAATTTTCAAGTTTGGCTTATAGTGGAAACAGGGTTTCGCATAGTTAACCCCAATCAGGAATTTGAAATTAAGGTTAACCGTAATATAACACTGGTTAATACTGTATTTAGCGGAAAGGTTCCCGAGAATTATATCAATCCCTATCCACAAACAGGTCTTCCGCCGGCACAAAAATAAATTATGTATGCTTTAGTCCGTAAAGGTAAGACTTAGCGAACATAAGGTCTGTACACATGATTACAACATAATTAAGACTCTTGCCACACTAATAACGTAAAACACCGGGTTAAAAATGTACAGTTCCGGTAAAAACAGTAAGGAAAAAGCTACGCTACATAAGTTAAAAAACGACAAAAAATGCTTAAATTTGTTGTAAATATATACAATGAGGTGTATAAAAACACAGGATATACTGCATAAAATGTCGAATTAAAAATAGCGAAGTCGAAAAATTTATATTGCATTTAAACTATTAATATAGGATAATGGTTTAGTATATCCTTTAACATAAATAAATCCGGAAAGGTAGGATTGTTGGCCGTTCTTTTTGTATGAACAAATATTTCGGGGGACTAGAATGAAAAATTATGTTGATTACAGAGATGACTTCATGCTTATGGAAGAACAACGTTCTGCATTAAACAACGAAATTAAGCTTAAATCCTGTAACTTATCTGATCCGCGTGTTGTGGAACTGAATCGCAAATTGGAAACCCACATAATGATAGCACAGCTACGGATGATACTGAATATGGAGACAGACAGGGGCATTATAGAAAAATGTAATAAAATGCTTGACAAATATACAAGCCTGTAGTAGAATCTCTCTGTCGACATTTTGACAGGCCCGGCCCGAGTGGCGGAATGGCAGACGCAAAGGACTTAAAATCCTTCGGGGGCAACC
>CAYXWM010000069.1:0-12473 GCA_964468805.1 uncultured Defluviitaleaceae bacterium | reverse complement strand
GTTCCTTATCTATGTCAAAACCCTGCATAAGATTGGGAATAACGTCCTCGTCGTCTTCCGTGTCTCTGACGATTTTAATGGCTCTGTCTATATCCAACAATATTTTACCTAAGCCTGTCAACAAATGCAACTCTTGAGTTTTGGAGTCTATTTCGAAGGAAAGCTGTCGTTTGATGCAATTTATGCGAAATTCCAGCCATTCTTTTAATATTTCGCGGACACCCATGGTTTTGGGTTTTCCGTGAATTAAAATGTTGAAATTGCAAGAAAAGCTGTCCTCAAGAGGAGTGAGAGAAAATAATCTTTGCATTAATTTGTCCGGGTCGGTGTTGCGTTTTACTTCTACGGTGATTTTTAGCCCGTTTAAGTCGGTTTCGTCTCGGACGTCGTTTATTTCTTTGATTTTGCCGGATTTTATTAAGGCGACGATTTTGTCGGTAATTTGCTCTATGGTGGTGGTGTATGGAATTTCCGTGATTTCTATGCAGGAGTTTTTCTTGTCGAAGCTGTATTTACTGCGTAATTTAATACTGCCTCGACCGGTTTCGTAGATGCTTTCCAGCTGTTTTTTGTCATAGAGCAGTTCCGCACCCGTGGAAAAGTCCGGAGCTAGGAGGACTTCCGTTAAGTCGCAATCCGGGTTTTTTATGTAAGCAACGGTGGCTTCGCAGACTTCTTTTAGGTTAAAACTTGCAATATTGCTTGCCATACCCACGGCTATACCCTGATTGGGAGTAACTAAAATATTGGGAAAGGTGGTGGGTAAGAGAGTGGGCTCTTTTGTGGTGGCGTTGTAGTTGTCGGTGAAATCCACGGTGTTTTTGTCTATATCTTTGAAGATTTCCGAGCATATAGTATCCAGCTTGACCTCCGTGTAGCGGCTGGCGGCATATGCCATATCACGGGAATATTGCTTGCCGAAATTGCCCTTGGAGTCAATAAAGGGATGAAGTAAAGCGGCGTTACCCCGGGTTAGGCGAACCAGTGTTTCGTAAATAGCACCGTCGCCGTGAGGGTTAAGTTGCATGGTTTGACCCACAACATCGGCGGATTTTACCCTACCGCCGGTCATCAGACCCATTTTATACATGGTATAAAGCAGTTTGCGGTGGGCAGGTTTAAAGCCGTCTATTTCCGGAATGGCACGGGAAACTATAACGCTCATGGCGTAGGGCATATAATTTAATTCCAGGGTTTGGGTGATGAGTTGGGTGGTAACATTGTCTTGTAGGTGCATGGTGGTTCTCCTTAGTAAGTATCTTTTAATAAAAAAGACAAGACCTTGGGGAAAACTTTTTCCGGAGATTAAATTTTCCCCAAACCCCTTTCAAAAAGACTTTGGTATTTGTTATTTGAACTTATGGATAATTGTGATACATTAGCAAATTTTCAATATCAGACGGTTTCAACCAAATCTATATATCTATGCCCGAATTCTTCGATAAATTCTTTGCGACCTTTAAGGTTATCGCCAAGAAGCAATTCAAAGACGGCTTGGGTACGTTCAAGGTCTTCGGGCATAACACAGATAAGTTTTCGGGTTTCCGGGTTCATGGTGGTTTCCCACATCATTTCCGGCTCATTTTCACCCAAACCTTTGGAGCGTTGGATTTTGCATTTGCCGGAGAGTTTGGAGACGATTTGGTTCTTTTCCTTGTCGGAGTAAGCGAAGTAGGTTTTCTTAGCGGAGGTTATTTCGTAAAGGGGTGATTCGGCTATATGGATTTTTCCCTTGCGAATTAAGGTAGGAACCAACCTGTAAAGCATGGTTAAAATCAAGGTACGAATCTGGAAACCGTCTACGTCCGCATCGGTACAGATTATAACTTTGTTCCAGCGTAGTTGTTCGTAGTCAAAGGAGTTTAAATCCTTGTTGTGTTTGGATTTGATTTCCACGCCACAGCCCAAAACACGGAGTATATCCAGAATAATATCGTTATTGAATATTTTATCGTAATCCGCTTTTAAGCAGTTTAATATTTTGCCTCTTACGGGGATTATTGCTTGAAATTCCGCATCTCTGCCCATTTTACAGGAGCCTAAGGCGGAATCGCCCTCTACTATATAAAGCTCTCGTCTGTTTTTGTCTTTTGTACGGCAATTTACGAACTTTTCTACTCGGTTGCCTATGTCTATGCCGCCGGTAAGTTTTAGTCTTATGCTTTGTCTTGTTTTTTCCGCGGTTTCACGGCTGCGTTTGTTAACCAAGACCTGAGCGGCGATTTTTTGTGCCTCCGCTAAGTTTTCTATAAAATAAACTTCCAATTGTTTTTTTAGAAATTCTGTAATACTGTCTTGGATAAATTTATTTGTGATGGATTTTTTGGTTTGATTTTCATAGCTGGTCATGGTTGAAAAGGAGCTGCAAATTAAAATCAAACTGTCTTCTATATCTGCAAAGGTAAGTTTTTTTTCATCTTTTTTATAGAGATTGTTGGATTTTAAATAGTTGTCCAATGCCCATAAGAAACCGGAACGCACAGCCTTGTCCGGAGAGCCGCCGTGTTCCAAAAAGCTGGAGTTATGATAATATTCCATGCGGTTTTCGAAATTGTTAAAGCAGAAAATAAGTTCCATCTTTAGTTTATATTCGGGCTTGTCCGAACGGTCTCGACCTACGGCTTCGTGGGTAAAATAAACGGGTTCTGTGAGTTCCTTGCCTTGGGAGATTTCTTTTAAATAATCTTTTACACCCTCGTTATAGCAGATTATTTCGGCTGTATCGGGGTTTTCTTCGTTTTTTTCGTTGTACAGTTCTATTACAAGACCGGGGTTTACTATGGCTTGGCGTTTCAGGGTTTCTTGGAAATAGGTAATGGGGACTTCAATATCGGTAAAAACTTCTCTGTCCGGTTTCCAGGTGATAACTGTGCCGGTTTGGGTGGTTTTGGTGGGTTCTTTGTACAGACCGCCTATATTTTCGCCGTGTTCAAACCGGAGAGTATATTTATAACCGTCTCTGTAGACGATAACGTCCATGTATTCGGAGGCATATTGAGTGGAACAAAGACCCAAGCCGTTTAGACCCAGGCTGTAGGTATAGTTTGTTTCGGATTCGAATTTTCCGCCGGCGTAAAGTTCGCAAAATATAAGTTCCCAGTTGAATTTTCCTTCAAGTTCGTTAAATTCCACGGGTATACCTCTGCCCCGGTCGCTGACGGTGACGGAGCTGTCTTTATGGAGTTTTACGGTGATTTTATTGCCGTAGCCTTCTCTGTGTTCATCTATTGCATTGGATAAAATTTCAAAAACCGAATGTTGACAGCCTTCCAATCCGTCGGAGCCGAAAATAACAGAGGGTCTTTTACGTACTCTGTCGGCACCTTTCAGGGCTGTAATACTTCGGTTGTCGTAGACTTTTGCCGTAGCGGTTCTCATTGTATTTCTCCTTTGTTTCACTTAATTGTGTCGGGTATGGGTGAAAAGATACCTTGAGGAAATTTTTTCTGAAGAAAAAGTTACCTCAAACTCCCTTCAATATAGACTTTAATATGTTTATTATTGTCTCGTTTCTTAATTAATTATAGCAGATAAAATATGTACATAATAAAAAGCCCTCAAGGGCATTGAGGCTTGATACCATTATCGCACTTTCTATAATAAAATGCAAATCCGGCAAGGAAAATTTACCGGCAAAAACCGGCAAAATATTGCTTTACTCGTCTTCCAAAATAACGGTAAAGGGGCCGTCATTTACAAGAGAAACCTTCATATCCGCACCGAATATGCCGTGTTGAACTTTGGTGAACTTGTCTTTGCAGATATTTATAAAATATTCGTAAAGTTTCTCTGCTGTTTTTGGATCCCCGGCATTCACAAAGCTGGGTCTGTTGCCTTTCTTGCAATCGGCGTATAGGGTAAATTGGGATATAATCAGGATTTCGCCGTTTACATCAGCGGCAGAAAGGTTGATTTTGTCGTTTTCGTCAGGGAAAATTCTCAATTTTGCGATTTTGTCCGCCAGTTTATCGGCTTGTTTTTCCGTATCTGTTGAGGAGACGCCCAAAAGAGCCACGTAACCTTTATCTATGCTTCCAACCCTTTCGCCGTCTACCGTAACCGAGGCACCGGCTACACGTTGCAGTACTATTCTCAAAATCAATCGTCCCTTCGCTGAAAATAATAGTGGATAAACTTTAATAAACTAAAATAAATTGTAATTCAACCTAAGGCATTTTAGCACATCTGACTTAATCCGCTGTAATTTGGTATAGGAATTATATACCCAAACATATGTTTTGTCAACACGACTATAGGGTCATCTTTGTTGATAATTATGTTAACTAATTAACGTGATTTGCTTTCAATACAAATAGTTCCTATATAATGCTGTTATATTTTGTTGAAAATTCTGTACAATCATGATATGATTATGAAAATTATAAGAACCTGTATTTAAATACGGAACATTGTAAAGGCGAAAAAATTTTTTAGTTATACTGTTTCTTAGAAGATATAGAAAAATGCTGTGCTTCATAGGTGTTCGCTTTGGTACAGTTTGCTGATAAACTCCGCAAACAACCCCGGACGCTTACATTACGAATGTACGCATTTTTTTCTGTGTTTTTAACAAGAAACATTATTATACTTAATTTCGAGTTAAGCAGTATCAAAAGCGTATATTCGAAGTGGTGAGCAGCGGGTGTTTTTTTCATAAAAACGCAAGAGCTAACCGTACGAAGAATAGCTTTTGTTACTTTCCTTATGCAATTAAGTATTAAACAAAAAAAGCCCACGAAGCTTATTCGCTTAGGCTGACGAAGTACAACCGAAAAATCTCCGCCAATACGTGGTTTTCTGATTCGTAATACAGATTCTGAGAAAGGGTAAGGAAAATGCTTAGACAGAAAATGAGAACTTTTGTAGCACTGATGCTTGCATTATTACTTTTGGTATCCATGAATGTAAGCGCATACTCAAACGACATTGATTTGTCAAACGGCAACGCTACTACCGCAGACCAAGGAAACGGCGACCTACCCGTCATTGAAGACGACCTGAATTCAGACGGAAATCAAACACCCGAAGAATCCGCACCCGTGGACAAAGACGGAAACGAGCAACAAGAACAAGACACTGAACAAGAAACTGCTCCGATGAGTCTTGTAAGTGCCAATGTACCCGGCATGACCATTGAAAGCGTAGAAATTAAAAACGCCGGAGCTACACAAATCAAATACAGACAAGACATGTTTGAAGACGGCGGAAAATATTTCACCGAATTTAGAGATGCCTCCATGCTGGACCCCAGAATTTTTACCGTTAAAGCTACCTTTTCATCCGATGATTTTACCGGTATCGGTACAGGCGACGGAGAATTTGACGTTAACAAAGTTTCTTGGTGGTACGGCGACGGTTTGGATACCGTAACCGACTCAAATAAACCCATTGCAGGTACAGACGGCTGGACAAAAGTACATATGGGTAACACAGAAAACAGTGACCCTACAAGAACCCAAAATCCCATAGTTGTTCAAGGCACTCCTGTTGTAGAAGATAACGGCGACGGAACTTACTCCTTAACTGCAGAAATATTATTTGATGTATGCTATCCCACCACAAATGACAGTAGCGAGATTAATGTACCCTATACTCCTTATGCGGTATGGCAAAGAAGCGGATTCGATGTGCTTTACAAACTTCTTGACAGTTTCATGAACGCTACTCTCAGAGCGGTGTATAATAATAATGCAGCCCAACCTTTGGCAAGCACAAAATTAAGATACAACATTCGTGATTACTACTACACCTGGAAAGAATTTGATGATTACATAAGAGACACCGTTTTACCCGGCAGCAACAACGCAGGAGACGGAAGTTATGCTAAAAGCGGAAGATATTTGTCTGTACAATCCCTTGGAAAATCCAACGGATACAACGACGGCAAAGAACTTGACGGCGGAGCACCCGTAAAAAGAGAAATTTGGAATGCTGTTCTTTCTGACAAGAAAGACTCCATCGATTATTACCAAAATGTCATCCAACCCAAAATGATGACAGATCCTACTTCTCTTAACCCCAATGATCCTAATTTCAGAATGCCCATATATTTCAACAACATTCATGCCAACGAAACACCGGGTATGGACGCTGTTATTAAACTTATGAAGGCATTGGCTATTCAAGATAAAGTAAGCTACAAAACTACCGTTGACAGTAACACTCAACATGTAGAAAAACAAATAGAAGTAAAAAATGGCACAACATATTATCTTTTCGGCTATACTACACTAAAAGACTTCTCTGCTGTTAATGATACAGAGTTGGATGTAGACCAATTATTAAAAAAATTCATTTTTGTATTTACCTTCTGTGAAAATCCGGACGGACGTTACTATGGCTCAAGAATCAATGCTTACGGCTTTGATCCCAATCGTGACTCCGCTTATCAAACACAAATTGAAAGCCAATATACAAAAGCCGACATTGCAAAATGGGACCCGCTGGCAATGCTTGAATTCCACGGATTCTACAAACAGCTTTTGTTGGAACCCTGTACACCTCCTCATGACCCTAACCTGGAGTATGACTTGATTCAAGGACCAATGCTTAAACTCGTTCATCAATACGCAAAAGCGGCAATCACCGAAGGAGCTTTTAACAGATACTCCGTGGTTGTTGATGACTATAACAGTGCATCAGGTGCTTTTGACGACGGCTCAGCAATGTACTCACCCATTTATGCCCTGCATTACGGCACATTGGGTTATACTTATGAAACACCCACAGGCAACATAGAGGACGTTCTTATGATGGAAAAAGCCTCCTACGCCATGTTGGGAGAATTAATGACCAACTATAACGAATACGTTGCCAATAAACTGGAATACAAACGCCGCGGTGTGGCAAACGAAGATAAAGCCAACTTAGTGGACAGCTATTTCAAAGATTATGAAGGCAATGTTGTGGGCAGACCCAGAGAAGAAGGAAAAAGCTTCTTCCCGGAATACTACATCATTCCGGTAGACAACGCAAATCAATACAACACCCTTGAAGCATACAACATGGTTAAATACTTAACCCGTAATCAAGTAATGGTTGAAAAAACCACCCAATCGGTAACCGTAGATGGCAAGACCTATCCTGCAGGAACCTATGTTGTGGATATGCATCAAGGTAACAGAGATATTGCGAATACCGTGCTTTCTCCCGGTTTTGATGCTTCTACCTTTAAAACCAGTCCCTATGCGGAATTGATAATGAGCTTTCCGGCTTTAAGAGGGCTGGATGCCGTTCCCTTACATACGGCAAATGTTTTCAAAGGTAAAACAACAGCCGCTAACTATAACTCAAACAAGATTATAGTTAAGGAAAGTGAAATAAAGTTCCCCAAAGCGGTAGTAACCGGCACAGGCAGAATGGTTATAGTAAAGAACAATAACCAAGACGTAATCAAACTAGTAATCAAGGCTTTAAAAGACAATAAAAATGTTTATATGCTTTCCGATAATGTTGAAACCATAGGCGTAAAAGGCGATTTCTATATGTCAAAAGCTGATTTTGACACATACAGTCAAGGTCTTTACGCTGAAGCTAAGGCTACTTCCTTCTTGGCTCCCGAAACATATAAATCCGTTAAAATGCCTAAATTCAGAGTATACGGCAGTGCAAACGAATCTGCGTTTGTATTCGAAAAATTGGGCTTTGTAAGAAATGAAGATTTCTTCTATGTAGATAATGCCCAAGTTAACTCTGTTGTTACATTTAATAACAATACCAATGTAAGCGATAAATTAAATGCCGGCTTAGGTCTGGTTGCCATAGGCAAAGACCCGGTGAAAACCGCCGCTACCAATAACTACCTGGGTTCAGGCTTAACATTTACTGACAGAAGCACAGGTACAGGCGGTAACAGCAGATTTGAAGCTTTGGTTAAAGGCACTTATTCCGACGACAGCATGGTTACTCCTCATTACAACAGAATGAAAACCATGTACTCCGTCAACAGTTTTTACATAAATGCAGTACCGGCTACCGCTCAAGTTCTTATGCAGGTAGATGCCGACAACAGTACGCAAAACGATGCCGATTATGATTCCTTCTTTATAGCCGGCTGGAGCTATGACAATAAGCAATACATTCAAGACAGTATCTTGGCGGCGGCGGGTAATTACCAAGGAGATTCCGAAAAACCCCACATTACTCTCTTTGCCAACAACATAATCAATAAGGCACATAACCAAGCTCAATTTAATATGTTGGCTAATGCCCTGTTCTTGGCGGCAGGAGTTGAAGAAGGTACACGTATTGATTACTGTGAGGCTGTTAAGGAATCAGTAACCACCAAGAGCATAACCCTTAAATCAAATGTAGCTCAATGGTTGGAAGTAAGCAATTACTTATGGGAAGTTAAAAACGGCAACGAATGGACAACTGTCGGAACAGAAGCCAAGCTTGTTTATTCAGGTTTAAGAGCAGGCAGAGATTACACAATCAGGCTGACAGTAACCGATATCAACAACAAAACTGTCACTGATACTATCGTTGTAAGAACACGCTCTGACAGCGATTCATCAACTACCGGAACAAGCTCCGGCTCTACCGGAAGCACGACTACCGACAACACAGCAACCACCACAACCACAACCAACGAAACCGTTAAATTAACTTCTGCGGATGCTTCCAAATCAAGCGTATCCGTGAAATTAGACTCTCCGGAATCCTCAAAAGAACCGGTAAGCGTAAGCATACCTACCCAAGACTTGGTAACTGTAAACAAGGCTAACAAGGATTTTGTAATCAACATTGAAACTTCCTTCTGTACTTATACCTTACCGGCAAGCATTGTAAATACCGTAGCCAACTTCAACTCATTGTTGAATGAAGCAAAGGTATCCGCAAAAGATACTACCGTAAAGGTATCCTTGCAAAACACTCAATCCGAAATTGCAAAAGAAGGAAATGAATTTAAATTAAGCTACGAATTTAAAGTAGAACTTGTTAATACAAAGACCGGAAAGGCTATAGGCGAGCTTAACAACTTTAGCCAACCCATAAGCAGAACTATTTATCTGCCCAAGGAAATAAAATCCTTACCGGAATTTTTCGGCGTATTCAGATATGACCCCGAAACAAAAACCTCTGCCTTTGTACGCCACAAAGCTTCCGTTGAAAACGGTAAACCGGCTGTAACCATAGTATCCAAATCCAACAGTACCTATGTTATAACCGCAGAAAAAGTAACATTTACCGATGTTGCAGATACTTTCTGGGGCAAAAATCTCGTAGATACTGCCGGAACAAAAGGTTTGGTTCACGGTATGGGCAACGGAATTTTCGAACCCAATAAAAACGTAACCCGTGCAGAATTTACTCAAATGCTTATCAACGCTCTTGACAGCGGCAACGGCAAATACGATAACGCTCCTTACTCCGATGTAACTTCGGACAAATACTATTTCCAAGCCGTAAGCAAAGCAAAAGAATTGGGACTTATTAAATTTGCAACAGATAAATTTGAACCCAACAGTCCTATTTCAAGAGAAGAAATGGCAAGTATGTTATCAGCGGCAGTTCAACTCAACACAAAACCCGCAGAACAACATAACACCCTTAACTTCAACGATGTACAAAGCATTAACCCCAACTATACCAACGATGTATTAACCGTTACCGCTCTTAACATTATGAACGGTACCGGCGGAAATAATTTCAGCCCCAAAGATTCCACAACCAGAGCACAAGCTGCCGCAGTATTGGTCAGAATGTGTAATGCTTTGGGTTTTATCGGCTGATAATCTCATGAAAAAGGAGCATGGTTTATGCCATGCTCTTTTTTTATTTATGTTGAAAGCAAGGGGTTTTTAACTTATACTTAATTTCGAGTTAAGTAGTAACAAAAGCGTATATTCGTAGGGGTGAGCGACCGGTGTTTTTTTAATAATAACGCAAGAGCTAACCTTTTCGAAGAATAGCTTTTGTTACTATTACTTATGCAATTAAGTATAAAATAATAGAGTAGCAAAGTCGGTTTTAAAAAGAGGGGTATGTATGACAAATAATAATGATTTATGGAGCAAGTGTATTGAATTTCACGGGCATGAATGCGGAGGCTTGGCTATAGGATACAAGGTTTCATTATTGGCTTCGGAATTGCTTGAAATGAGTTTTTCGGATGACGAGGAACTTGTATGCGTAGCTGAAAACGATGCCTGTAGCGTTGATGCTGTATCGGTAATTTTGGGTTGCAGCGTGGGCAAAGGCAACCTGCTTTTTCGTTTAAGAGGAAAACAGGCCTTTTCCTTCTTTAACCGCAAAACCGGAAAATCCGTAAGATTGGTTTTAAAGGATATAAGCAAAACTGCCGGCGATAATCGAAAGGAATTCATTTTAAATTCAAAGCCCCATGAACTCTTTCTTATTAATGAACCCCAATTTTCATTGCCGGAGCTTGCAAAAATTTTTAAATCCATGCCCTGCGAATCCTGCGGAGAAAATACAGCCGAAAATTATTTAAGGCTTCAAGAAGACAAAAAAGTATGCTTGGATTGCTTTAAAAGCTATTCTCGCTTTATATAAAATTCACATAAAGCTATAAAAAAGGAGAAATCATGAAAGTATTGGTAAGTGCCTGTTTAATGGGCGTAAACTGTAAATATAACGGTGGAAATAATTTTAATCAACAGGTGGTGGATTTTTTAAAGGATAAGGAAGTCATAGCCGTTTGCCCCGAAGCGGACGACGGCATGGGCGTTCCCAGAGACTGCGTTGAAATTGTAAACGGCAGGATTACTGCCAAGGACGGCAAGGACCTAGACGAAATCTACAGAAACAATGTCAAAACTGCAATGAAAGTTATAGATAGGCAGGATATAGACTTAGCTATACTTCAATCCCGAAGCCCTACCTGTGGAGTTAAACAAATATATGACGGCACTTTCAGCGGTAAACTCATACCCGGTATGGGTATTTTCGCAAAGGCATTACAGGAAAAAGGTATAAAGCTTATGGATGCGGAAGAGTTTATATTTAATTTCGATTTAAGCAGTAACAAAAGCGTACATTCTCAGTTGTGAGCGACCGGTGTTTTTTATAAAAACGCAAGAGCGAACCGTTTACGAAGAATAGCTTTTGTTACTATTCCTTATGCAATTAAGTTAAATTAATAATGCAATTGTAGACATAAAAAGAGAGTTTTCGTTTAAATGGAAAACTCTCTTTTTTGAATTTATATAATTTACATAAAAATACACTAATTCAATACGTCTGTCATATATAAACTAAACACGGTTATTATGTAATGCAAATCCCGGATTAACTCCTCCGGAATTTTCAAAATATGCAACGTTCTAATCAATTATATAAACATAAAGCAAAAGGGACAACATAGAAAACATCAGCCGCTTTCTCAGTGTCCCTTGGTTTTGATTTAGAATTTTGTTCCGGGCATTTCCGCATATTATATGCTGATTTCCGCCAGAACCATAGGCAGGGTAAAGGGAGTAATCTCCTTAATCTGCAACCTGTCACATCCGGCATGGACCTTGTCAATGTCTATATCGTATATGTAGGCTATTTCCTCACGGGAATAAAAATAAGGCGAGCCGCAATATTTTTCTCGCTGATACAGCTTGCATATTTGCGAACTGCCGTTCTCCATGAGTATGGTAAAATTGCTTCTGTTAATGGAATCCATATGTTTATATTTCATTATTTGATTTACTTCGTCCAAAGACAAGTTCAACGCTTCAGACATTTCCTCCGGCGATATGGTATCTTCGCTGGTCTTTACCAATAGGTCTATTTGCATCAATTTAGGTCTGATATATAAAACATAGGTGTCCAAATATGTACGTTGTTCTTTTTCGGCTTGCAAAAAAATGCCCCCTTGAGTTTCTTTAATATGCAATCCCCGACACCCAATCTTCGGAAATTACGTAAATTACCCAATACCAATCCCGGTCTGAAACCATTCTTAGTTTTGACAACAATAAGTTAAAACCGGGATTGCTAAATACTTAATTTCCGGTTAAGTAGTAACAAAAGCGTATACTCGTAGTGGTGAGCGACCGGTGTTTTTTTATAAAAACGCAAGAGCGAACCGTTTACGAAGAATAGCTTTTGTTACTATTCCTTATGAAATTAAGTATAATATCGTTTTTTCCTTAATTTGCCTTAGGAATACACCGATATTATCCGTGATTTTTACTATAAAAATATAACATAACAGCATTTGAAAAGCTATAAGTAATAAATGGCCGAACTTTATGTAATTGGCAAAAGACCGCAATTAATTGAAATTTTAAGATAAAAATCTCTCATTTTGGTTCTTCATATCCTCCGTAGACCCAAAACGAATAATTTTTATATACTTTAAAATTATATCCCGGAGGTGAATTATGCGTTTTCCCAATCACCCCTATGACATACCCCTACAATTCAGAGAGTATATGCAATCCGATCAGACCTTTACGGAAACCATGGCTCTGGCGTTTTTTATCATGGCTTTATATTATGGGGTAAATAATAAAATA
>CAYXWM010000068.1:0-12783 GCA_964468805.1 uncultured Defluviitaleaceae bacterium | reverse complement strand
CTGCTGTACAGGTTATTGGTACTGATTATGAGAATGGTATAATTCAGATTGCTTACATAGATGCAAATAATGACACTCCTGTTCTTGATATAAAGCCTTACACTGCAAGCCTTGACAGGGTAGAAGCTCCTTGCACCCCTGATTGGTGCAAACATTGGCCTAAAAGTTTAGAAGAATCAGGGAGTTTTAACTGGGAAAATGAGTTTAACTTTTAAAGACAAGGGGAAGCGTGAAATTTTGAAGGTGATATAAAATGCTAAGAAAGCAAAGTAACCTAATACCAAATTTTAGGTCGTCTGTTTAATAAACAGGCGGCTTTTTTATTTGTCCGGTACATAGCCGCACTCTTTGTCTAAAGACGTATAGCGGCTTAATTATAAAGGAAGGAGGAAAACCATATGTCTGATTGTAAAGTAATAGCCATATGCAATCAAAAAGGCGGCGTAACCAAAACCACCACAACCGCCAATCTCGGTATTGGCCTTGCTATGCAGGGAAAAAAGGTGCTTCCGGTGGATGCTGACCCGCAAGCAGACCTAACCACAGCTCTTGGCTGGCCGGACCACGATAACTTGCCCATAACCCTTGCAAATGTTATGGAGAACATTATCCATAACAAAGACTTTAATCATTTTGGCGGCATACATCATCATGACGAAGGCGATGACCTGATGCCCTCCGGCATTGAGCTTTCGGGCATGGAAAAAGGTAGAACCCAAAAATCGTATCGGAACATAAGGAGCATTCAAAGGTTCTTACGACACTTTCGATTTATTGCCATATCATATCAAAGTCTGTATACTATGATACTGTAAAAAACCTTGACCGGGCGTTTGATAAATTCTTGCCACAAGAAAAAACAGACGTTTCCACGTAAGAAACGTCTGTTTCGGTACCTCTAAAATTTGACAGTAGTTTTGTCAGTAACGTAGTCAATTTTAGATGGTAAAAATCAAGCTGCTAGGCGGACTCGAACCGCTGACCTCTACCTTACCAAGGTAGCGCTCTACCTACTGAGCTATAGCAGCATGAAACTTGAAAGTGCCGGGAGATTTGGTGAGAAAATTCGGTAAAGAATTACTTTATCTCCAACACAGTTTCATATATTAACATATTTTTTAGCATGTGTCAAGTTTTTTTTGCTTAAGATTTTCAAAACTTTTCTGCGGACGCGTTGCAGGGCGTTGTCGATGGCTTTTTCGTCTTTGGTTATAAGCTTGGCGATTTCAATGTAACTTATTCCTTGAAGATAGAGTGTAAGGACGTTGCGTTCCAAGGAGCTGAGAGCCTTATTCAGGTTTTGTTCGATAAAGTCTTTTTCTTCTCTGCCGATGTATAGTTCCTCGGGGTTGGTTATGCGTTTTTCGTAAAGCAGGTCAAGGACGGTAAGCTCGGGTTCGTCGTTGAAAACTGCTTTGTTCAAGGAGACATAGGAATTAAGGGGCATATGTTTTTGTCTGGTGGCGGTTTTAATGGCGGTAATGATTTGCCTTGTGACGCATAGCTGGGCAAAGGAGCAAAAAGACACGGATTTATCCCCATTATAATCTCTGATGGCTTTATAAAGCCCTATCATACCCTCTTGAATTATGTCCTCTTTGTCCGCGCCGGTGATATAGTAGGCTTGGGCTTTGAGTTTAACAAGATTTTTGTACTTATGTATAATAAAATCTTGAGCTTGGCTGTCGTTATCCAGTTGTATAAGTTCAATCAATTCTTCATCGCTTAGACTTTGGTAGTTTATTGCTTGGTTTCTTTTGGTCAGAAGAGACACCCTCTTTTTGGAGACTCATATTTTTAAGCATTTCAGCAGTATTTTTATCAAGGTTATCAATCAAAGGATTGTTTTTGACCGGTCGGTGTTCGGTATAGATTTTTCTTTGTTTTTCTTTGGCCTTTTTAACATGGGCCTCCAGTTCTCCTGCGGAAATTCGATAAGCACCTTTGCTTAATATAATAATCTGTTCAAGGCTGTCGGAAGTTGCCACGCGAACAATGTTGGTTGCGGATAGGGATTTGGTTACTCTTTCGATGTAATTGTCTGCAGTTTCCGCTTCTTTTGTGTAGACTATTTTCACATTGTCATAATAGAAAACATTCTCCGTATTGCCCGGGACTTTATGGGCATCAAAAACAACTATAATGTTTAAGCCCGTAAATCCCTGATAATCGGAGAGCATTTCCAATAATTTTACTCTTGCCGAATCCAGCGAGACTGCGGCAAGAGCTTTTAGTTTTTCCCAAGAAAAAATTATATTGTAACCGTCTACAAGTAAAAATTCCGGTTTAGGTTCATAGGTCTTTGCCATAATCTGCCCCGTTGGATTGACGCCTTCTTACAACCTCATACATAAGTATACCCGCCGCAACGGAGGCATTTAATGATGAAATAGTACCGAACATGGGTATTTTTACGGTGAAATCACATTTTTCTTTTACCAAACGAGAAACGCCGTTTCCTTCACTGCCGATTACTATGGCTATACCGCCGTCAATGGGAGCCTTGTACATACTTTGCCCGCCGGCATCGGCCGCGGCTATAAACAAACCGGCTTTTTTAAGGTCGTTTATAGCATTTGAAATATTGCTTACCCTGGCAACCGGAATGTGAGAAGATGCACCGGCGGAGGTTTTGCTTACTATGGGGGTTAAGCCCACGGAGCGTCTTTTTCCTATAATAATTCCGTGTACACCGGAGGCATCGGCGGTTCTGATTATGGCACCGAAATTATGAGGGTCTGTTATACCGTCCAATATTAATAAAAATGGCTTTTCACCCTTTTTGGCGGCTACGTCCAATATATCGGGGATTTCGGCATATTCTTGGGTTGCACATATGGCAACTACGCCTTGATGCACGCAACCTTCGGCAAGCTCATCAAGTCTTTGACGAGGAACTTGTTGAACAAAAATGCCTCTTTCTTGTGCCTTGGCAAGGATAACTTTTAAAGAACCTTCTGTATCCCCGGTCTTAACGCAGATTTTTTCTATTACTATATCCGTATCAAAAGCTTCCGTTACAGCACGTCTGCCAACAACAACTGAAGAGTTTTCCGGCTGTTGATTTGGGGCTTTTTCGTATGAAGGGGAGTGTTTTGGGGTTTCCGCCGGTTTTTTCGGAGATTTTACGAATTTAGACTCCGGTTTGAACGGTGATTTTTTTGTTGGGTTTGATTTTGATGCAGGAAAAGAGCTTTGCTTTGAATTACCTTTATTAAACGGTTTACCTTTGTTTTTTCTTTGTTGTTCTCTCATATTAAGAAGCACTCCCGATTTTTATTAGGGCATAACCTGATTTAATTGTTAACACCCTAAATATTCTTTATAGTATTTGTAAGTTTGTCAAATTCTCCGGCATAAATTATGTTTAACAGCTCGTCCGTAAGAATCAAGGCTTTTTGAGCTTGGGTCTTGGTGATAAGATTTTTCTCCAATGCATGGGCAATTTCGTCCAAATCCAGTACTCTTACCGCTCCGTCCTCATAAACCACCACATCAACCAGCAAATCCACGAATATGTAGGTATTTGTTTCCGGTTCATATTGGGTTTCGATTATATCGCAATAGGTGTAAACACAGCTGTTGTTTTTATCCAACATTCTGCTGACTTTAAAACCTCTGTTGGGATAATAGCAGGAAACCCCGTGGGTAAAGTCCGTTCTGGGTTTTAAAACGTCCCATTTTGTTATTATAGTGGATTCATCCATGCTGACAATTACATCATCTCTTAACAATACAGTTTCGTCAGGTATTATTCTTTTTCGGAATAGGGTTGGTTTATTCATAGGCTAACCTCTTTGCACGTTTATAGTATGCCCTTTTCTGAGGCTAAGGATATAATTTGGTTCATAATTTCCGGTTGACTGTACTTGTCTGTATCCTGCCATATTCCGTCGCATTGATTTTTGAACCATGTTAACTGCCGCTTTGCGTAATGTCTTGTGTTTTGTTTGAGAGCTTCCGTTGCCTCGTCTAATGTGAGTTTTCCTTCAAAATATTCGGCTATCTCTCTATATCCCAAGCCACGCATGGAAACTAAATCTTTATTATACCCCATGTTTATTAGATTTTCAACCTCGTTTAACAATCCATCACTTATCATTTTATCTGCACGAAGGTTGATTTTTTTGTAAAGCTTTTCTCTGTCAGCATTCAGAATTACAAAAAGCAGATTGTATTTTGAGGATAGTTGATGTTGCAATTTTTGTTGGCGGTTGTGGTCTGATATTTTTTGTCCGGTTTGTTTAAAGTACTCCAATGCACGAACTACCCGTTTAACGTTGTTGTAATGGATTTTTTCGGCGGATTCCGGGTCTGACTTTTTCAACATTTCATGAATAAATTCGTTGCCCTTATCCTGTGCCAAATCAAACAATTCCTTGCGATATTCGTAGTCGTTTTCCGTTTCGCTGAAATCATTGTCATTAATTACGGCGTTTATATAAAAACCGGTGCCGCCAACGATAATGGGGATTTTAGTTTCGGAAATTTTATTTATGCATTCCTTGCATTTCTCTTGATAATATGCCACGGAGCAGGTTTCGTCCGGTAAAAGAATATCAATCAAATGATGGGGGATGCCTTGCATTTCGTCCTTGGTAGGTTTGGCTGTGCCTATGTCCATGTATTTATAAACTTGCATGGAGTCTGCAGAGATAATTTCTCCGTTTATTTTCTTTGCCAATTCTATGGAAAGGGAAGTTTTTCCGACCGCAGTGGCTCCGGCTATTACGATTAAGGGTTGTTTCATAAATTCACCTTGGTATCTTATTGGGATGAAGAATTTTTTAAGGAATAAAACTCCCTTTGAATGACTTATATTTATAACGTAATTATACCCTTTTAAATCGCTTTTCTAACTCATACTTGGTTATTTCCACGATTGTTGGTCTGCCGTGAGGGCAGGTAAAGGGTTTTTCGTGTTGCAGCATACTTTCGATAAGGCTTTTGGCTTCAGCATAGGATAAAATATCCCTTGCCTTAACGGCGGCTTTACAGGAAATAGTGGCGATAACGTCAGATTTCAATTCATACAATGAATCCACGGAACCCTCGACAATACTCAATTTATCAATTATTTCCATGAAAAAACCCACACCGTCAGGCTCCTTAATACAAACAGGAACAGCCGTCAAAGCATAGTCATTTCCCAAAAACTCTATACTGTAGCCCATTTTCTCCAACAACTCCAGGTTATCCTCCAAAACTTCCTTTTCGAAAACACTTAAATTCAACACTATAGGCTGTAACAAAATTTGAGAAACCGGGTTTCCGGATACATAGCTTTTGTACAGGTCCTCGTACAACATTCTTTCGTGTGCGGCATGTTGGTCTATTAAAAACATAGAACCCTTGCTTTCCACAACCCAGTATGTACCGAAAACTTGACCTATTATTTTATAGCACTCAAATTCCTTATTTAAGGCTGTTTTTGTTGAAGTAACCGTATTTTTTATTGGAGGCAAAATAGAGGTAAAAGCCTTAAATTCGTCTGTAAAGGCTTCGTTCCCGGGTATGTTCCGGTGGTTCGGATTTTGAGGTTTGGTTTCGGGTTCTGACTGTCGGGCAAAAAGAGTTCTTTCCTTTAAATAAACCACAGAATCGTCATCATCGTCGCCCTTGACTTTTTTTATATAGTCGGAATAATCTACAGTATCTTCCGTAACACTTGTATTTGAATTATTGTTGCTTCTTTGTAATTCTTCAAAGGTGCCTTGTTTGAATATTTTTTTTAGTTCCTCATCTTTTAAAAAAGGATTATTGATTTTATCCGGCTTAAAACCCACAGAAGGTATTAAATTTTGGTTTTCAAGAGCCTTTTCAACGGCATTGGTTATCAAATCAAATATTAACTTTTCGTTGCTGAAACGAATTTCCAGTTTAGCCGGGTGAACGTTAACGTCTACCAAGCTCGGGTCTATGTCCATTTTTAGAATATAAAAAGGAAATTTACCTGAGGGCAGTAATCCGGAATATACTTTTTCCACAGCCTTGCTGACTAACTCATTTTTAACAAAGCGACCGTTTATATAAAAATGCTCATGAGTTCTGTTTCCTCGGTTCAGTTCCGGCTTGCCCACCAATCCGGCTACACGAATACCGTCTTGTTCATAATCCAAATCCAAAAGAGATTTCACAGTGTCACTGCCGAATATTTGAAGCAAGGTCGTTTTTAAATCACCGCTACCGTTGGTTTGAAGTTCTGTTTTGCCGTTTATATATTTAAAGGCTATTTGGGTATTGCCGATGGCAAGCTTGTTAATCATATCGTAAATATACCCTGCTTCTATAGCCGAGCGTTTCAGGAACTTTCGTCTTGCGGGCGTATTATAAAACAAATTACGGGTGATTATGCTTGTCCCGGCAGTCATGCCGATTTCACGTTGGGTAATAATTTCTCCGCCGTGGATTTCAAGCTTACAGCCGGTCTCTTCGTCTGGGGTTTTGGTATTAATTTCAACTTGAGACACCGAGGCTATACTGGACAAAGCCTCGCCTCGAAAGCCCAAACTGCGTATGCTTTCCAAGTCCTCTATGCTTGTGATTTTACTGGTTGCATGAGCCAAAAACGCCGTTGAGACTTGCTCCTTGGGTATACCTTTGCCATTATCAGTAATTCGAATTTGCAGTATACCACCGTCTTTTATTTCAACGGTAATGCTGTCAGCAAGGGCATCTATGGAATTTTCCACCAGTTCCTTAACCACGGAAACCGGTCTTTCAATAACCTCGCCGGCGGCAATTTTATTAATCATTGCGGTATCCAGTACTTTAATCATTTGCTTCCTCCGTTACCGGAATACTTTTGCTGTAGTTCATATAATTTCGCCAAGGCTTCACGGGGAGTAAGAGAATCTGTGTCTATACCCAGCAATTCTTTTAAGCACAAGGACTCCGGGGTAGGTTTATTGACTTGCGGAGTGGGATTTTTGATTTCTGCCTTAATTACGTCTTTTTTTGTAATGTCGGCAGAATTTAATACAGTTAACAAAGATTTTGCACGGGCAATTACCTTATTGGGTATGCCTGCAAATTTTGCAACCTGTATGCCGTAACTGCGGTCGGCGGCACCGCGAAGAAGTTTTCTTAAAAACACCAAATCTTCTCCCTGTTCGGTGGCACTGATACAGTAATTTATCACGCCGTCCAATTTACCTTCAAGTTCAGTCAATTCGAAATAATGAGTTGCAAAGAGAGTCTTAGCTCCGATTTTACCCGAAATGTATTCCAACACAGACCATGCTATGCTCAAACCGTCATAGGTGCTTGTTCCTCGACCTACTTCGTCAAGAATCAAAAGACTGTTTTTTGTTGCGTTATTAAGGATATTGGCTATCTCCGTCATTTCCACCATAAAGGTACTTTGACCGGTTGCCAAATCATCCGAAGCTCCCACACGGGTGAAAACCCTGTCTACAACGGAAATATTCGCCTCACTTGCCGGTACAAAACAACCCATTTGTGCCATAATAACCGAAAGGGCAACCTGTCTCATATAGGTGGATTTACCCGCCATATTTGGACCGGTAATAATTGAAAGTCGGTTTTCTTTATTATCCAAATAAACGTCGTTTTCCACAAATCCCAAGTCAATAATCTGTTCCACAACAGGATGTCGCCCGTCTTTTAAATATATTATACCCTCATTGTTAATACGCGGCTTCACATATCTGTTTTTATCCGCTGTATACGCAAAACAAAGCAACACATCCAAAACGCCTATTATATAGGAAGAAAGTTGTATTCTTTCGATTTCTTTTGAGAGGTTGTCACGGAGTTGCTTAAATATTTTTTGCTCTAATTCTTGAGCCTTTTCCTCAGGAGAAAGAATGGCTTCTTCGATTTCTTTTAGTTCTTCGGTGGTGTAACGCTCGCAATTGGACAAAGTCTGCCTGCGTATAAAATAATCCGGTGCTTGGGATGATTGAGAATTGGTAAGTTCTATAAAATATCCGAAAACTTTATTAAATTTTATTTTTAGGTTTTTTATTCCCGTATTGGCTTTTTCTTTTTCTTCGTATTCTGACAGCCACCTGTCTCCGTTGTCTTTTGCGTTTCTGTAATAATCCAATTCTTTGTTAATACCCTGTCTTATGTATCCGCTGTCACGGGAAATAATTTCTTCTTCTATTGTAGATTCTATTAAATCCGCCATGTCTTCCAAGGTATCAAAAGAATTGTGCATCTCGGAGATAAGTTTTGTTTTGCAGGATGATATTAATTCTTTTATTTGTTTTAAGGGTCTCATGGATGCTTTTAAGGTAAGCATATCCTTGGGGGTTATGGTTTCGTAAATAATTTTGGACATAAGCCGTTCTATGTCATGTATTTCTTTTAAAGAAGAACGCAATTTCTCCCGCAACAAACCCTCTTGAACAAATTCCTCCACTGCATCCAATCGGTGTTCTATATTCTTAATATCGGTAATGGGATTTTCTATTCTGTTTCTTAACAGCCTTGCTCCCATGGGCGTTTTTGTACTGTCCAAAACCCACAGAAGAGTACCTTTTTTTTCTTTACCTCTTATAGTCTCCGTTAACTCCAAGTTTCTTCTGGAGGCTATATCTATGGTCATATAGCTGTCCCGTTTATATTGTTTAAGGGTTGTAATTTGTTTTAAGGAATTCTTTTGGGTTTCATACAAATATGCAAGTAAGGCACCGGCGGCACGGATTAATTTGTTGTCGTCTTGAATACCGTAGCCGTTTAAATTATGTACTCTGAAATGCTCACAGAGTTGTTTGCTTGCGTTTTCTTTTTCAAATGCCCAGGAATAATATATGTTTGGCTGTATGTTAAATACTTTTTTTATAAGTTCGTTGTTTTTTTCGTTGTTGGTTATTATTTCGGCAGGTGAAATTCTTGCCAATTCGTCTATAATTTTCTTTGAATCGTCGGAATCGGTGCCTGTAACCGTAAAAAATCCGGTGGAAATGTCGCAGTAGGATAAACCGGTTGATTTTCCGTCGGTATAAATACAGGCTATGTAGTTGTTTTTTCCGTCACCCAACATTTGGTCGGTTATCATGGTTCCGGGAGTTATTACTCGAACTACTTCCCGTTTGACTATGGTTTTACTTGCTTTTAGGTCGCCGGTTTGTTCGCAAACTGCCACTTTGTGCCCGGCCTCCACAAGCTTTGCTATATATGTTTCTGCCGAATGAAAGGGCACTCCGCACATGGGGGCACGTTCTTCTTGACCGCAATCTCGACCGGTTAGAGCTATGCCCAATTCTTTTGACGCCAAAAGTGCATCATCAAAAAACAACTCATAAAAATCACCAAGTCTAAATAAGAGCAGGCAATCTTTATAATTATTTTTAATATTAAAATATTGTTCCATCATGGGTGAAAACTTTGCCATTTTACTACTCCTTTGTTGCAGGGTTGTTTATAAATTTTTTCCCCGACAAGGCCGGGGAAAAAAGGTCGGAAGCTATGGAATTAATTACTCATTAATTAATGGCAGCCGCCACCGCAGCTTGAACAATCGGAAGGACTGCATCCTGAACCTTGTCCTGTTATAGTAGCACGCAAAACGTTGAAAACTTGGTTAACCAAAAGGTTAAATTCGTTTTCGGCACTGATAAGGTTGCCGATAGAAGGAATTGCTTGCAATTCAAGAGACATATCGGACAATTTGTTTTGAGCGGATTTAAATTCTGTGTCGGACAAGGTGTTTTGGTCTCTGCCTTGTTGGATAGTGTTTTTGTAGGCTGCAAATTCGTCCATTCTGCTTTTTGCTTCTGTGTCGTTGTTGTAAGCTTCTCTGGCTTCGTTAAGTTTTTTTGCTTGTGCTGTTTCAAGCACCAATTCGCCTAATTCCATTGCTTTATCTACTACTGCTGACATTGTGTTGCCTCCTATATGCATATATTTTAACTGATTGAAGATTCAACCGGTTAATTTTTCTTTGGTAAAAGCCGATATTCAATTTTCAGCTTTACTTTATTTGTTCTCCAATTATATAAAAGGATTTCGAGTCGGCAATTTTAACGTCTACAAGGTGTCCGACTAAAGAAGGGTCGCCTTTAAAATGTACCAAACAGTTGTTATCTGTTCTGCCTGTTAATAAATCGGGGTTTTGTTTGTTGACTTCTTCAGCCAAAACCTGTTGAACGGAACCTACCATAGAGCGATTGCATTGGGCAACTATGGGATTCAAAACATCAAGTAAACGATTGAATCTTTCCGTAACCACTTCTTGAGGAATTTGCTCGTCCATTTTTGCGGCAGGTGTACCGGTCCTTTTGGAAAATTGAAAGGTAAAAGCGGAAGTGAATTTCACTTCTTTAACTATATCCAAAGTTTCCGCAAAGTCCTCCTCGGTTTCTCCCGGGAAGCCTACTATTATATCGGTAGTAATTGCGATTTCGGGTACACTTTTTCTTAGTTTTGAAACCAGCTCCGTATAATGCTCTCGAGTGTATTTGCGGTTCATTTTTTTCAATATATCGGTACTGCCCGATTGTAAAGGTAAGTGTATATGCTTGCAAATCTTACGGCAGTCTTTTATAGCTTCTATTAATTCATCGGATAAGTCTTTAGGATGAGAGGTCATAAAACGTATGCGTTCAAGACCGTCTATCTTATTTATCTCCTGCAAAAGTTTAGCGAAAGTGGTACCGTGTTCTTTGCCGTAAGAATTTACGTTTTGCCCCAAAAGGCATATCTCGATTATTCCGTCTGTAACCAAATTTTTAATTTCGGCTACTATATCATCCGGTTTACGACTGCGTTCTCTGCCCCTTACGTAAGGCACTATGCAATAGGAACAGTAATTGTCACAGCCATACATTATATTAACAGAAGATTTGAATGTATATTTACGCTCCACCGGCAAATCTTCGACTATATCCGTATGCTCTTTCCAAACGTCTATAATCAGGGAATTGCTTTCTATAGCCGTATTAAGAAGCTCCGGGAATCTGTGCAGATTAAAAGTTCCGAAAATGAGGCTGACATGGCGGTATTTTTGTTTTATAGCGGTAATAACCGAATCCTGTTGCATCATACAACCGCAGAGTATAATTTTTAAATCGGGCTTCTTTGTTTTTAAATTTTTCAAATAACCCAAATTACCGTATACCTTGTTTTCGGCATTTTCCCTTATACAGCAGGTGTTATATACTATTATATCGGCTTCCTGCTCGCTTTGGGCTAAATCATATCCCATATCACTGAGCATACCTTGTAATTTCTCGGAATCGTGGGCATTCATTTGGCAGCCATAGGTGTTTATGAACATTTTTCTTGTGCTGCCGGTTTTTTGTAAATATTCTTTGTTGTATTCTTTTATTTTATTAATGAAATTTTCTTGTGATTGATAAGCTTGCGTTGAATTCATGATTTCTCCTTGATGGGTACCGGGTAAGGAACCCTTTATTGCCGGTTATATAAAGATATCTCAAAATAAGATACTTAGCTTTGTATAAGTTCTTATTATATAGTTTTTTCTGAAAAATTGCAACCACAAAAGAAGCCTGTTAATGAAAGCTGACCATAACTAAACGTTTCATAAATATTAGTAGACAGTTGCAGAATTTTCTTGATATAATTATTAAATTATGTTACCCCAACAAGCAATAAAGGAGGGAAAAAGTGAGAAAAAATACTTGTTTATTATCTGTTTTATTGGGTTGTGTCTTATTAATGTTTTCAGCTTGCAGCGAAAATAAAAGATACTCCGATAATTCGATACCTTATCAAAGCACTTCAACACCAAAAAAAACAGTTGTAAGTAAGACCTATACTCATCCCGCGGCTTTATCCGTTAATTCCGAAACACAGCCTTTATTAAGCTTTGGTAAACATGGCAATGAAGCAGAATATTATATAAAGGATTTTTTCGTGTTATCCGATAACAGTGTATTATTAGTGGATTCCAAAACGGGAAAAATATTTCAATTCGGAAACAATGAATTAATAAAAATATATGACTTAATACCGGAAGAAATGGACATACATCCTTATAAAATTGCGAGCGATAAGAATGATAACATTTACCTGGCGGATGGTAAGCAGGGCATGATAATGAAGATAGATGAGACTGAAAGTATTAGGTTTTCAAAATTTAATGATTTTCCATTAACAGCTGTTACTGACTTTTATGCGCCGGAAAATAACATAGTAGCTTTATCTGCCATACATCCGGATGTTGACGACATTTATACATACAAAGTTGATATTTCCGGAGACATGGCTAAACTTGTGGGAAACAAAATTCACGGCAAATTAATAAATGATACTGTTTACTTACCCGAGCATATTCCCGACGAGGGTAAGATGATTGGTCACGGACTTAAAATAAATTTTTATGATTTAGACGGCACACAAAAGCCGGGTCTTGTTTATTATTCAGATAAATACGTTTTGGGTGCAGAATGTTATGAGATAACTCCGGAGGGATACAATCTTAGAATTATAGAAATGGATGAGGATGAAACTTCTGCAATAAATATTTATATTGCTAATATTGATAAAGATTCTAAAGTTAAATCTAAAGTCAAAGTGAATAGCGAAGAATTATTTAATGTTAAATATATAAACGGAATTCTATATCAATTCATTCAAAATGAAACCGGTATGAGTGTATCGGAACTCCTTCTTTCTAAATAATTATAATCGATGAAACGTAACACAAAAAAACACCTTGAAAAGGTGTCCGATGAGATTAGCAGTTAATAACCATCAAAGTATCAAAACTTGTTGAAATAAAAAAATGCCCGGAGACGGAATTGAACCGCCGACACGAGGATTTTCAGTCCTCTGCTCTACCAACTG
>CAYXWM010000067.1:8703-12794 GCA_964468805.1 uncultured Defluviitaleaceae bacterium | reverse complement strand
CATATTTTTTTAAGCACACTTTTGTGGGCTTATTTGCTATGGTGTTTTTCGCTGGCTTAAGAATTAGTTTTCACAGCAATAATCTTATTAACTTTGTATAATGCTTGCAATTCGCAATACAATAGTATAATATAACAATACGGAGGTGTTGTGAAATGGCAAGAACATCAAATATATTTGCACGAGTTGAGCCGGAAGTAAAAGAACAGGCAGAAATTGTATTAAACCAGCTTGGTATACCAATGTCAAACGCAATTGGATTATTTTTGCGACAGGTAATATTACAAAGAGGTATCCCTTTTGATATGAAGTTGCCCCAGAGTAAACCGCTCTCCCTTGGGTCACTGACAGATGAGGAATTTAATGCTGAAATAGAAAAAGGACTGGCTGATTTAACCGAAGGTAGAGTCTCTGCTGCCGACAGTGTTGCTGAGCGTATGCAACGGGATTATGGAGTATGAGCAGTTGGAGGGTTACCTATACAGAGCAAGCAGAACGTGATTTGCGTGGGATTTATGAGTATATCGCCTTTACGCTACTCATGCCGGAAACGGTAAAAAATCAAACACGGCGGATTATGAAGGCAATCGTAAGTCTTGACAATATGCCCCTTCGCCATCGGCTCTATGAAAAGGAGCCGTGGCACAGTAAGGGGCTTCGTGTGTTGCCTGTAGATAATTTTATTGTGTTTTACTTACCAATTGAGAGCAAGGAAACAGTCACGGTCATTCGTATAATGTACGGTGGTCGGAATATTGATAAGGAACTTAGTTCCACATAAAAATAATAACTACATAAGTTTTTCAAAAATCTATTGACATTGACGTTGCGTAATAGTTTATTCTAATGTTGTGAGGTGGTGACAAGTGGAATATACGATAAACAAATTAGCCCAAATGTCGGGAGTAAGCACCCGAACCCTTCGATATTACGACCAAATAGGGCTTCTCTGTCCTGCAAGAGTTTCCTGTAACGGTTATCGGATTTATGGGCAAAATGAAGTTGACTTACTACAACAAATACTTTTCTATCGTGAGCTAAGTGTGCCCTTAGAAGAGATAGGCCATATCCTTAAAGCTCCCGATTATGATAAGAGAAAGTCACTTGAAGGTCACTTGTCTGCACTTTTACAACGAAAAAGCCAAATTGAGCTATTGATTAAAAATGTTACAAAGACCATAGGCTCGTTGAAAGGAGAAGCTATTATGAGCGACAATGAAAAATTTGAGGGCTTTAAGCAAAAAATGATTGACGATAATGAAACCAAGTATGGTAAAGAAATTCGTAAAAAATACGGTGATGATATTATTAATGCTTCCTATACTAAGGTTAAGGGTATGAGTGAGGAACAACTGGAAAAAGCGGAAGCACTCCGTATTGAGTACGAAAGCCTACTTAAAACTGCATTTGAGATAGGTGACCCTGCAAGTGATGAAGCCCAAAGAGCTTGTGACTTACATAGGCAATGGCTGTGTATGTTTTGGAAAGATGGTATGTATTCAATAGAAGCACATCAAGGTATTGCTGAAATGTATGTTGTCGATGAAAGGTTTACTGCTTATTATGATAAAATTGCAGTCGGCTGTGCAAGTTTTCTACTGAAAGCTATTAATATTTACTGTAATTAATGATATCTCAATATATTTAGCACCTTCAAACTGAGGGTGCTTTTCTTATGCCCAAAAACAGATAGGAGGTTAACCTATGGGACTATTAAAAAACCTTTTTAAGCCAAGAGATGCCCCGAAAAATCAATTTAACAGTGGTGTGTCATTCTATTTTGGCAATACAACTAGTGGCAAGGCGGTAAATGAACGAACGGCTCTGCAAACATCAGCTGTGTATGCCTGTGTAAGAATATTGGCTGAAACTATAGCCTCTCTCCCATTACAGATTTACAAACATACAGAAAACGGCAAAGAAAAAGCCCTTGATCATCCGCTTTATTTTCTGCTCCATTCAGAGCCAAACCCTGAGATGACTTCATTTGTGTTTCGTGAAACACTTATGAGTCATCTTTTGCTTTAGTTCGGATCGAACAGGCAATGAATAAAGCATTGTTTTCACCTGATGAGAAAAAGAAATATGTAAAGACTAATACTAAAACAACCAAAGAAGACGTATCGAATCTTAAGGAGTATTTGACATCTGAGAGGACGTCTAATCTGGACAGTCTTGATGTACCAGTTTCGTCTAGGGCAACGCAAGAAAGCCTAGACATGCTTCAAACAACGGCGACTAATATAAACACTAAAACCGATGAAATTAACACAAAACTTGGAACAAGTGGCGATATAAGTGGTTCAAATGAAACAACACTCTTTTCATTAATAAAGCATCTTGTTTCCATGTTTACGTCTTATTTTACATCGGACCGTGCTGGAAAATTGGATAACCTTGATGTTTCTGTGTCCACAAGAGCTACACAAACATCTATTAATGAAGTAAAAACTGAAGTTGAAGCCATAAATCAGCTATGGCAGGATTAACACAGGGAGGTAGTTCAGCACCGTTTGGATTTTATCATGATTTTAAAAAAATCCCTGCTGATATTTGGACGGCTTTGCCCGATTGTCCCAGTGTAGACCACATGTCCTCAGCTGTTACTCTAAACGGAGAGATTTATGCTGTATGGAGTAATATTGCTCCATTTACTCAATTAAGTAAATACAATCTCATTACAGGAGCATGGAAGACACTGACGGCTTGTCCTTCCGACGCACGTTATTCTCAGTCCACCGGTTTGAATGATGAAATTTATACTATTGGAAGTAATGTTGGCTCATACAAACAATTTCGCAAATATAATATAGCCACAGATACTTGGACAATACTAGAGGACTGCCCTGTAGATGCTAGGTATTCTTCTATTGAAGCTATAAACGGAGTTATATATCTTGCCGGAGGTAATACATCTCCGTATACCCAGTTATACTGCTACAATCCAGTATCAAGTGCATGGGCTGCGTTGTCGGGAGAACCAGCAGATATAGGTTTTTCCTCTGCTGCCGTAATCAGTAGTGAGGTTTACATTGTTGGGAGCAGTACAACCCCATACAACCAACTTGTAAAATTCAACATATCAAATAAAATGTGGACTGTCTTGTCACCGTGTCCTTCAGATGCAAGGTACTCATCAGCAGTGGCATACAACAAAGAACTTTATGTTTTTGGTGGTGTAACAAGCCCTTACAGCCAAGCCCGAAAGTATAACCCAACCACAGACACATGGACAGAGTTAACAGATTGCCCTTCTGCAGCAAGCTATTCTTCTGCGGTTCTCATCGGGAATGAAATCTTTGTCGCAGGTTCAGGGCAAAACTTTAGAAAGTACAATCCTGTTTCAGATACATTAAGTTAACACCCTCCAAAATACAAATGCCAAGAAGTTATTTATTTGCAAATATTAATATCTGAAAGTATATTTCTATATATACTTAATTATTAAAATAGATTTTTTTACAATAAATTGCTGTATATTGTTGAATAGTCTGTATAATTATGGTATAATTTATAAAACAGTATTTCGTATTTTAGCAATAATGTGGAGTTGAAACTGGCTTAAGAGTGTCTAAATTTCTTATCAAGAAACATATTCAATAAGATGCTCAGCATTATGCCAATGATGAAATAGATTAATTTTACGAAAGTAGGAGCTAAATGAAATTTTCAATAGAAAAATTCATGCAGAAGATTGCATTGCCCAAAAAGTATTTTAGCAATGACTTCATTATTGCTGATAAGTTTAAAGAGGAGTCAGAAATATTTATTGACCTTCTTAGCCATTGTGATGGTACAGAATTTAATGAAAATGAAGCAGCAAAGGCAAAACAGGCATTACCACAAATTTGTAATGCCGTAAAGCTTAATGCAGGTAAAAGCCAGTGACAATATTGACTTGTTTTTCAGTATAACATTTGAGTTGAAAACAAAGGTTGTACTGAAAAACATTTTTGTGGACTTTAATAGTATTTTTGGCCTACCACCTTCAATTAGTGTTGCAGAAAAAGTTTAGGAGCTTAATTAATGAGAAAAATCTTATGTTTCTTATGTTTCTTATGTTTCTTATGTTTCTTATGTTTCTTATGTTT
>CAYXWM010000067.1:0-8603 GCA_964468805.1 uncultured Defluviitaleaceae bacterium | reverse complement strand
TCTTATGTTTCTTATGTTTCTTATGTTTCTTATGTTTCTTATGTTTCTTATGTTTATGTTTAGCCGCCTGTACAAATAATATAACAACAAATTCAACAGATACAATAGATTATACAGCTTCAATGAATTGGTGTATTGCAAAAGGAGTACTGCAAAAAATAGATGATCAATTAGATGCTGAAAGATTTACTACATATGCAGATTTGATTCGCTTTGTGGTTAAATACCATAGTGAAGTAAATAATAAAACTTTTAAAACCGACGCTAATAATAATATTTTGCCATATCTTGAGTATGCCGTACAAAATGAAATAATTGATTGGAGAATTACTTTTGATGGAAATGTAAACGCAACAGATTATCAAACTGAACTTGAAGAACCAATAAACACTTTAAGTTTTGTATCAGCTTTGTATTCGGCAATTCCAAATCTTAAATTAGAAATAACTCACAAGGCAGATCAACTTAGTACTATTAATACACAGGATGATGTTGGCCAATATATATTAAAATTATGCAATGCCGGAATACTTGAAGAATCAAATCAAGTTTATCACTGGAATAGAGTTTTAACTCGGGCAGAATTTGCAAACATAGTTGATAGAATATATAATCCTCAAAAAAGAAGGATTAGGTTAATAAACGAGCCTACGAGTTATGTAATTAAGGAAATGAATGTATCTCTTAAAAAATATAATATTAGGGATGTATATGGTAATATAGCTATTATAAATGACAATGAAAGTAAAGAATGTGCACTTTTTGATGCTAATAAAAATGAAATTATATTTCAAGGATATGGCTCCATATCAGTATTAGAAGAAGGTATGTTCGCTTTTTATTCAGATACAAGTACTTTAATTATTGATTCAAGTGGGGAAGTTGTATTTAATAAGCCTGTTTATTTAGTAACCAATTTTGCTAATGGGTATTGTGTTGTGGGTTATCCTAACGATGACCACCTTTACTTTATAAATAAGAAAGGACAAGAGATTAATAAATATTATTTTTCTAAAAAAGATGAACTAAAGTGGGAATCTGTCAATTTAGTTTATTACTTTGTAACAGGAGCCGCTTATTATAGTGGATCGGATGATACTTTAAAGCTATATGATTATGAAAATGGTGAATTTATAAATTTTAATCATATGTATGCAAGATATTTACCCAACGGAAAGATCTTTGCTATAAAAAAAGAACCTTTCAAAATGACCGTGATTAATAAAGACCTATCACCCATTGTGCATACAGACTATGAAAATTTAGAAATTCTTAACGATGAATACTATATGATGGAAAGTAAAGATTCCGAAGATATGAAAAAGGAAATATCTATCCTTAATCAATCGGGAGAAGTCGTATTAACACACACTATAGGCTCAGAAGATTATTTTGGAAACATAGCGACAGATGCTATTCTCATTAAGGAAAAAGAAGATTATGCTTACACATATATAAACCTAACAACACTATCAAAGGAATCATTTTATGTTATGGGTATAAATTTTAGTGAGTTTAATCGCTTAGCGTATAATAACTGGGGTTCAGCAATAGATTCTCATGGTAGAAGTATAACACCTACTGATGCTTATATTCACAATACATCATTTTACAATGATGTTCTTAAAAAATATTTGACAACCTTTTTCTATGAATACAACGACCGTTTATACTATATTACACCAAATAAATAAATTTAATTTAAAGTACTCTTTAATGTACTCTGCAGAATCCTAAATGCTATTTTTACCCATAGGGATATACTAAATGGATATAGCAAGTCAACTTTAAAATTTGCAAAGACCGTTGAATTTATCAAACAAACACCTTATTTTAGGCGAAACTCTCACAAAAGCTTAATAAGTTTCAGTTTTGTTTGCAGTGGGAGGAGGCAGAGCCACAAGGTCTTACTTTCCATATGTTTAGGACACCACGGACTATATTACTACAGATTTACTAAAGGAAAGTTAGGTATTGCATAGTTATTAAAACATACTTGTAATATTGTATAATTTAAAAGAAGGTGTTAGATATGAAATGTTTTTTGCTTGTATTAACTCTCATACTCACTCTATTATAAACAGCAAGTTGTTCTAATGTAGCAAACGGTTCTGATAATGAGGGTGAGTATACTATAAAACTGAGTGATAGTATTGATTATCATAAAGAAATAGATCGTTTGACTACTCTTATTGATAACAATACAGATAGTAACTTGAAACTTTTTATTAATAGAGGTATCATTTTCACTTTAAATAATGAAGATGAAAAAGCAATAGAAGATTTCAATTATGTTCTCTCTAAAGATTCCAATAATGAAGAGGCCCATTTGTATTTAGCATTTGTATATTCAAAACTAAAAATTGATTTTAGAGATTTATCAGTTTATAATAAAGATATGCCATTAGCAACAGAGCATATTAAAGCGCTTGCAACATATAATGAGTCACCTACTTATTATATAATTCAAGGAAACCTTAGTTATGTTCAGGGAAATATTTTTGACGCAAAAAGTTTTTATGAAAAAGTCCTAGAAATTGAAAAAGAAAATAATAACTATTTTAAATACTATATATATGAGCACTTAGCATCAATATATTATTTACTACAAGATTATGTCTATGCTTCAGAATATGCACTTAAAGTTCTTGAAGTTACGCCGGAAAACAGTATGTGCTTTATTATTTTATGCGAATATTATACCAAAGAAGAATTTAATTTAGATGAAGCGTATGATTATGCAAATAAAGCTGTAACTCTGACTCCAGAATTATCATATGCTTACTATTTGCGTGGAAAAATCATTTTAAATAAAGATTTGCAAAGTATTAGTAATCAGAAGCTTGTTATTGATGATTTAAGTACTGCTATTTCAATACATACCAAAAATCAAGAAAAAAAACTCAGTAACATCGGATTCATTAACAACACAGAAAGAACTGTGGGAAATAATACATTAACAGCCAGATCCTGTTCTTTATAAATTCTATAGATCACGAGCCCAAATATATGAAATTATGGGTGACAGTATAAATGCCGCTCTTGATAGAGAGCTTGCAGAAAAATACAAATAGTAAGTTTGTTTGATATATGTTACATAAATAATACTTAATTCATAATTTATTACCATAAAAGCCTAAATTTACGCTATCAGAATAATTTATATTACTAGAAGACCGCAGGACTGCTCTGCGGTTTCGCTTTTTGTTACCAGAAAGCCAAAAAGCGGATAAACTCCGGGGGTTGGGGCAGAGTACCACGGTTTTAGGCAGCGAATCTGTCTGCAAAGAAAATCATTATTTGTCTGTATGCCATACCCCAATCACCCCAATCACCCCAATCCCTTGTCGGCATTGCCACTTTTTTGTAGTCTCTCTAACAAATAGGAAAACTACTCTGCGTATGGAATAGGAGGTTGGGAAAATTGCCTTTGTTTTCGTGAATTTTCGTACCATGCGGTGATATGATTCCACAGCTTGGTGGTGTAGATTAAGAGCTTATCCCTAAATAAGAATGAAGCCTATTTTCGAGATTTTTTTCAAAATTCGAGGAAGCTCCGACGACGCATATTCAGCGAATATATGCTAGGAGGGGCTGACGAAGAAATTTGGAAAAAAGCCGAAAAGTGGCGAAATTGCTTATTTAGGATAGGCTCTTAGTCTTGCTGGATTCCCGAGCTTATACTTATTAACAATGCTTCCATTAGCTTGGCAAGAATGTGGGTATCCTCAAAAATAATATTATTCTGAGTTTCAATATGAATATGTGTATGATGCAAATTTTGAAAATCGTTTATTAGATAAAGAGTTGCGTTTTCTATCGCTATATTCACCAAGCGAAATCCGTCGTTGGGGTACTTCTATCAAGTATAATAACTTTGACCTTTGGCTTGAAGTTATTATTAGATACTTAAAAACATATCCATTGGTCTTGGCTTGCTCATTCGTTACTCAAAGTGGGAAAGTTCCTTACAAGCAGGAATATATTCTCCCACAAATGCTTATGCAATGGGTTCAACGCAACAACACAACAGTACAAGGGATTTCATATTTTACTTGTGTTGATATGAGTATGTGGTCAACGCAATGGTGTGCGTACAATATTGTGATTCCTGCTATGCCACCATATGATGATAAAATGTATAGTAAGAAATTACGAGATAACTTTGGTTGGGCTGCCCCACAATTTTTTACAGTTCCTGTAGCTGATAAAAAATTTAGTAGTGATGACAGAAAAATTGTTGATAACTTGATTAGCGAAATGATCGGTTCCATGGGGGAGCATTATTGTCCACGCAAGCTCTTTGACATGTTAGATAAAATGATAAATATTAGTGGTTGTCTTAACAGTTTATTGGAACATAGTAATGAACGAGATATGGCATTTGCACTACATATGTTAAATTCAATTTATAGCAACTGCAGCCAATTGAATTCTTACAACTTATCCGGCTGATACATATGTGTGATGAGCGCTCCCTTGCGGTTATAGAAGCAACCGTAAGGGCATTACTGGAAAGCCAATAACCTCTCTCGCTCAATATAGAAACCACAATCTCTCACAATAGTGGGGTTCTATCAAAAGAAAAGAGCCGATAACCGTGACAAAATCATTAGTTATCGGCTCTGCGTCTGTGCGGCTGGCTCTGTTATAAGTGACATATTTAGTTGTATGACATTTATAATGCTTTCCTGCTTGCACTTTGGACAAAACAGAGGGAAGTTTTTAAGCTCTGTATCACCTCGTATTTTCGTGCGGGTTTTACTCTTGCAAGTAGTGCATAGTATCCATTCTGCCTGTTCCAAATTATCACCTCCCCAAATACTTGGTTTCACATTATAAGAATTTTCCGATCCTCTCAACAATTCTTTTATATAATAAAGGGTTTGCTCATTAGCTACAAGGACTTTAGAAATTCAATTCTCTGTTTGCCAATTAATTTGCTTTCTTCTTCGCTCATTGCTGGGTCGCTAAATTGATACCATTTTTCACAGGGTAATAGCGCACATTTACCACAATGGTTTAAATGTTTATCGTTTATGCAGCAATCATAAATAGGGCAGCTTCGTAATTAGTTTTATTCGCTATGCCATTTGAAAAGTAAGGGTTGCGTCTATGTTGCTTATACTCGGTATATGAATGATATGTACCAAGTGGTATCATTTGATGTTTTTCATATAATAAAAAGGGTAAACCTACTCCTTCAAAGCATCCTCAATTGCTTTGAGGTATGCCTTTGTTGTTACTGTAGCACCAGTAACAGCATCAATTTGAGTGTTCTGTGTTTCCATTACCCGGCGAAACACCTCCTCAGAACAATCGGTTATTCCGGAGGCTAAAACATCTTTGTCAATATCAATCCCTATTATCCTGTTATTTTTAACATGAACAGTCAGAGTGTTTGTCCACCGCCCCTGTTCATAGGTTCCGGTATAACTGCCATCGGAGATGTGGGACAAATCAATACTGCTTATCAAAATATTTTTTCCATTGGAAAGCCCGTTTGTTATCGTAAAAAATACGACAATCAACAGAACAGAAACAGCTCCGAGTGAAACAAGTATTTTCATTTTCAATATTTAAACTCTCCCTTTTACAAATGTGACAATAGGCAGGGTTGCGTTCTTGTTTGTAAAGTCAAACTTTCCGCCATAGGTTTTCAAAAGAGCCCTATCTTCATCAGATAATTCTGATTCGTCTTTTTTTCCCAACATGCTCTTGACTACTGTCATCATGCCTCTATGAACAATCCCCAACTTTTTATAGTCAATGCCGCCACGCAAATGAAAGATCTTTGTTTTTGACAGCAACTCTTGTGTAAAGTTTTTATCCAAAATTACTGAATAGTCCGTCGTTTCAGGATTAGCAAGCCCTACCGTGAACACGACAAGTGACTTGCAGGGATTTTTCGTAACCAGTTCTACTCCGGCAATTCCACCAGCATAAAGACCGCCGCCATAAACCACAGCGTCGAAAGATAGCAATTGAGAAGGTTTTACAGTTGATGCTTCCAAAAGCGTAGCATCCAGTGCCTGTGCAATCCACTCGGCATACTGTTTAGTTGCGCCGTATTTAGACTTATATATAACAGCAATATTATTCACAATATCTCCTCCGAAAACATTTATACATTTTTTAGTTCAAAACCGTCACATTTCTTTTTTTACTTCCTTTAGAATTTTGACCATGAAAATGATACTTAATATAGTAAACGCCGGAAACACTATCATTTCAACGATGCTTACATCTACACCATTTATTTGCATTGAAATGACCATGGCACAAACTGCTGTCAACATCGTTATCATTTTTAATACCAGAACTACAGATAGCAAATATCCCCACGGTCGTTTTCTCCATAGCAAACTCGCAGTAACAAAACATGCGGGTACGATAACCCCTAAATCCAAAGTCTGAATACCTAATGTTGAATAATGCTCAAGCCCGTATGGAGGGGTATTACTAAACAGGGACGGAACAATTCTTCCTAACCACATCGTGCAAAGCATCAATCCCATAAATGAAAAAAGCGCGCTGAGAGATTTCACAGGGAATTTATCGGTAAAGCTCTGCTTTAGATCATAGCCTTGAAATGTCACCATGCACAGGACAAAAGCATAGAAGCTCAAAGCCATTAATGCCACATAAATCAAGAAAAATGGATTGTACATCATGAGAAAAGCATAGGACGTATACGTGTACAGAAAGTATCCCAATGTTCCTGTAAGCAATAATACACCCTTTAGACTACCCTTCCTTACCATGAATAGGGCGATTGCTAACAATGGTATTCCAACAATCAACGTAACAATATCTTGAGCGATTGCTTGTGCTGCCATAGAGACAGAATCCCGTGCATACAGGCCCTTATTATACAATTGTACAATTTCGCCCCGGACAGTCGTTATATCAGCATGCATCTCAACATTATTTGAAAATATACCTGTTATAGCCGCTATGATAGACAAAAGGATTATGAGTGATGTAAGTATCGAAACCACTTTTCTATATTTCATTCTTGTCCTCCAATTTTATAGGCAGTCAGCCCCGATAATAAGATTTCCGCACATTCCTCCGCCATTCTGTCGATTGTTTCATAATCATCAATGCCGTGCCCAATAATGTGGAACACCAGACCGAATACAGCAGAGATAATGATTTGAGATGTCATAGGAGTGAGAGTATGAAAAATCTGCTGCTCAACTCCTTTTTGCAACACCTGCTCCATGACATCAAGACCGCTTTCACGGCTCGCATCAGGGTCAGGCATCGCCATATTTCCCCCACTGAGCAGTACCGCCCGAAACTGCTGGGCGTTTGCGGTTAGCGTATGGACATAAGTTTTTATTCCGGCGCGCAATTGAACGCTGGCATCCTGATGAGCATTCCGTTCCATTTCATCCTTAACTTTATCCACACAATCGCGGTAGGTTTCCAAGATAATTTGATTGACGATATCCGCTTTATCGGTAAAGTAATGATACAGAATTGTGGGGGAGTATTCGATCTTCTCGGCTATTTTGCGCATGGATAGCTTTTCATATCCCTGTTCCAAAATAATATGGCTGACAGCGTTAAATATCTTTTGCCGAAGATCCTGTTTTTCGCGTTCTTTACGGTTATGGATTGACATATAATCACCTCTTTATATAACATTGTTATATATTATAACGGTGTTAAAAATAGCTGTCAATAACATAAACTGAAAACCTTGTAATGAGGGGCAAAAAAGACAGCCTAAGTAAATTTTTATTTACTAACATAGGCAAAGACAGAAAACAACTTTTTCTGCCCTTGCCTATCAAATTATATTCAAAGGAACTAAATTATAAATTCAACATAATATAAATTAGTTTTTGCAACCATGTTTTTCGTCAGCTTCGTAATTAGTTTTAGTCGCTTTTCCATTTGAAAAAGTAAGGGTTGTGTCTATGTTACTCATAATATACGCTTACAAGCCTAATTACACAATCGCAATTTCCTTATTCCACCGCTTATAAATTATGTATGCTACTAAACCAGTCAAGAGCTACCCCGACAATTCCGACTATCAACTGAATGGGTGTGGTCATGCTGGCTTTAATTGCGCCCAACGTCAGAAACGCGGTTAATATATTGTTGAGTGCGTGTGCCAAAAGTGCAGTGGGTAGACTATTTGTCCACACAAACACAAACGTAAAAACAAGACCTACCGTGCTTGTACCTACAATCTGACCTATGCCACCCGCAGAGTGACCAACCCCAAATAAGACAGTTGGAAGTGCAACAACAAACCATAGCGGCAGTCGACATAATAGTCGCACTGTCATAAGTGCTCGCATCAAAAATTCTTCCACAAATGGTTCAATAAGCATGACCAATATAAAACCTCCGCTTGTAAAGGCAGTGATGAGGGCTTTCCTACTTGCATTTGGGGCAGAACAGAGGAAAATTCTCCAGCTCTGTATCACCTCGTATTTGAGTGCGTGTTTTACTTTGGCATACAGGGCATAATATCCACTCGGATTGTAGTTATTTTTTGCTTAATAAAATTTTAATCTATGTAGAGGTGCTTGCATTTGGGGCAAAAGAGGGGGAAGTTTTCAAGCACTGTATCTTCTCGT
>CAYXWM010000066.1:0-12801 GCA_964468805.1 uncultured Defluviitaleaceae bacterium | reverse complement strand
AAAATCTTTAACTTGGCTTTCATCTATTCTACAGGCTAACATAAATGCTCCTTATTATTTAACTTTTCGGTAAAGCAATAAACATATTATACACCTACAGCCCAAAAGGGCAAATAAAATCTTTACGTCAAATAAAATCCAAGGTTAACACCAAAGGATTTTGTTTTTATACGAATTCTGAATAGGATGAAGGACAAAAATAATCGGTTTTTCCTTGAACCGTTGGAGAAAATCAATTATTTTTGTGCTCTGTTTAAAATGGAATCATTATATTTAACGGGACAGTTGAAAAAAAAGCATTTATGGTATATAATCTTAGTCAAAAATAAGTCGGAAGGTATAAAATGGATATATTAAAAAATTTCATGTCTGTTTTGAACTCTGCCCAAGGTTTTACTGCCACAAGAAATTACTACTACGAAAACCATGACTGCCACGCCCAAGGAAAAGTTGTGAAAGTAGATTTAAAATATAAGATTAAAGACAATAATTCCGATAAGGTGGTATTGTTCGGAGCCTGTCCGTTTTGCAATACCGTCTTTTATCATGAAGATTACGAAAATTCCCGTATATAAATAAAGCGGTTTAACTTTAATAATATAAATTGGTGATTTAACTTAAACCGCTATACTAAGGAGCTGTGTTATGATTTCTGATAATGAATCGCTGAGTGCAACCGGTAATTTTATTCATGCATATATTAATGAGGATTTAAAGGGCGACCTTAACAAAATTCATACCCGTTTTCCTCCGGAACCCAACGGCTTTTTGCATATAGGTCACGCTAAAAGCATCTGCCTTAACTTCGGAATAGCAAAAATGTACGGCGGTAAATGCAACCTTCGTTTTGATGACACCAACCCCGTAAAAGAAGACGTTATGTACGTCAATTCCATAATCGAAGATATAAAATGGCTGGGTTTTGATTGGGAAGACAGGCTTTACTATGCCTCCGATTATTTTGACATAATTTATGATTGTGCAATTAAACTTATCAAAAAAGGCAAGGCGTTTGTTTGCGATTTAAGTGCTGACCAAGTTCGTGAATACAGAGGTACCTTAAACAAACCCGGTACTCCCAGTCCTTACCGTGACCGTTCCGTTGAAGAAAACTTGGATCTTTTCAACCGCATGAAAAACGGAGAGTTTCCGGACGGAAGCCGTACTTTACGTGCAAAGATAGATATGGCATCACCCAACATTAATATGCGTGACCCGGTTATATACCGTATTTCTCGTGCCGTTCACCATAATACCAAGGATAAATGGTGTATTTATCCCATGTACGACTTTGCTCATCCTCTGGAGGATGCCATCGAAGGGATTACCCATTCCCTTTGTACGTTGGAGTTTGAGGATCACAGACCCTTCTATGATTGGGCGGTTAAAGAAACTGAATTTGAAAATCCACCGAGACAAATTGAGTTTGCAAAGCTTTCTCTCACAAACACCATTATGGGCAAACGCTACATTAAAGAATTGGTGGATACAGGAGAAGCCGACGGTTGGGACGACCCAAGACTGGTTACCCTGGCAGGCATACGCAGACGAGGCGTAACCCCGGAGGCCATACGCAAATTTTGTGAATTAATCGGTGTTTCCAAGGCTCACAGCAAGGTGGATTTAGCCCAATTCGAGTTTTGCGTAAGAGAGGATTTAAAACTTAAATCTAAAGTAGTAATGGCGGTGCTTGACCCCGTTAAATTGGTAATCACAAACTATCCCAAAGACCAAGAAGAAATGCTGACCATAGAAAACAACCCGGAAAATCCCGAAATGGGCGAAAGAAGCATACCCTTCTCCGGAGAATTATACATCGAGCGTGACGACTTTATGGAAGATGCTCCGAAAAAATTCCATAGGCTGTCACCGGGCAAAGAGGTTCGTTTAAAAGGAGCTTACTTTGTAACCTGTACCGATGTTATAAAAGACGAAAAGGGCAATATTATTGAAATCCACGCTACCTATGACCCACTAACAAAGAGCGGTTCCGGTTTCACCGAACGCAAGGTTAAGGGTACAATTCACTGGGTTTCCGCAAAACACGCAGTACCTGTAGAAGCCCGTTTATACGATACTTTTATTATAGACGACGAAACGGAAGAAAGTGGATTCAAAAAGAACCCCAATTCTCTGCAAGTAATGGATAAGGCATATGCCGAACCGGCGTTGAAAGATGCGGACTTGGCGGACAGATTCCAATTTATGCGACTGGGTTATTTCTGTTTGGACAGTAAAAATGTAAACAAAGAAAAGCCTGTGTTTAACAGGATAGTGTCTTTGAAGAGTTCATTTAAGGCGTAATGCTATTTCTATTAATTTATATACTAATTCCATATAAATTATCATTTTTCCTTTAACAGTTGGAAAATAACTATTTTTATCATCTTTTTACATTAGCTAAGAAATATTACAAAGTTTATAAAAAAGGTTATGCATTTTTTAAGATGCATAACCTTTTTTATTTTATATACGGCTTTTTTGCAAAGAGAGAGTTTATGACTAATTCCATACTTTGCTTACTGTTAAAATGGAATTAGTATGAGGGAGAAAACCTTTTTCAACCTTTAAAAAAGGTTTTCTCCCTCAAGGTTTGTTTTTTTAATGTAGAACTATTTTTTATTCCTTTTCCAAGTCTTTTATCATTTGTACACGGATGGCATGTCTGCCGGCTTGGGGCTCGGCTTGGAGCCAACTTTTAATTATGAGTTTTGCCAAATCCGAGCCTATAACTCTTGCGCCAAGACAAAGTACATTTGTCTCGTTATGTTCACGGGATGCAATGGCGGAGAATGGGTCGGAGCAGACAACGGCACGAATGCCGGCTATTTTGTTGGCAACTATACTCATGCCTACGCCGGTTCCGCAGACCAGAATACCCAAGTCATAGGCACCGTCTTTAATTGACTTGGTAACGGTTTTGCCGATTAGAGGATAATCAACGGAATCTTTGGAGTAGCAGCCGAAATCCATGGCTTCATGCCCAAGGGATTGTATATACTCGGTAAGTTCGTTTTTTAAATCAAAGCCTGCGTGGTCGCTGCCTATAGCTATACGAAATTTTTTCATGTTATCTCTCCTTAAAATGCTGTGTGGGATATAATACTATTTCTTTTTAAAAATATAGATATATTTGATCAACTGTGAATGTGAACGAACAGGTGTTTTTCTGCGGTTTTTAAAACGCAGGGAGTGAACGCTTATGAACAGTAGTAAATATATCTATACATTAGCTAAGAAATAGTATAAGAAGATTAAGACCTTGGGGAAAACTTTTTCTGAAGAAAAGTTTTCCCCAAACACCTTTTAAAAAGACTTTATTAAAAAAATCATTGGATAACCTACCGGTTTTATTTTCCGATATTATGTACTCTGGCGTAATGGAATAGGTATTGTTGTGCAAAGCCGGCTTTGTCGCCGAACATTTCTGCGGCGGCTTTGGCGATGTCGTTTAGGGTTGCGGACTCACTTAAATAAAGTTCGCTCATAATACGCTTTACCCAAACATCCGTTGGAAAGACTTCGTGTCTTGAGCAGGAAAACAGCAAAATACAATCCGCAACCTTGGAACCTATGCCGTAGATACTCATAAGTTCCTTTTTCAGGTCGGTGGTTTGTTTGACTTTAAAGCCCTGTAAATCAACTAAACCGCCGGAAATTTTGCTTACAGCGTCCATAATATATTTTCCTCGGAAACCGGTTTTGCATTCGCATATTTCTTCCAAACTGCGTTCCGCAAACTGTTGTAAAGTAGGAAAGGCGTAATCTTCAGTAAGCTTGTCCCCAAATTGACGGGACATATTATCGATTACCTTTTTAATCATGGGTATACGATTGTTTTGTGAAACTATAAAGGAAATTATGGTCTCGAAAGGGTCTTGATTTAATATGCGTATACCGCCGGCAAATTCTATTGCCTTGCATAAAACAGGGTCGTTTTGAGCCAGACTTTGTTTTATTTGGGTATAATCCCGCTCCAAGTCGAAATAATGAACCCACAAATCCTTAAATTCTTCAATTGTGGTAGGATAAAATTCCGTAACACCCTCATGCTGATATATATATAATTCCTTGGCATGGGCAATAATTTTATAGTGTTTCTCGGCTATTTTAAAAAATCTGAAACACTGCCCACATTCCAGGGTTTCTTCTATGTCAAAGCTGTCATATTCACTGATGATAACTTTGTCCGCAAAAATTTCTGTTTTCATATGCTCACTTTCCTATAGGCTTTTCTCTATTTTACAATTTTATTGACCCTTTGTCGATATATTGCTATAATTTAAAATTATCCCAATATTTAAGGAAGGAAAAACTTTATATCTTTTGCCCAAAGGATTAAAAATTTTATCTGCGACCGGTGAAAATATGCATAACACTGTAATAAATTGACTGTAAATGATATATTTGTTGCATAATGAAAATGGAAGTGTTTGACTATGATTTTTACGTAAGTTGTACAGAAAAATTGTTCCAATAGGCAAGGATAAAAAGGGTGTAATTATGAAGAAATTATGTATGTTATTATGCTTGGCATTTTTACTGTCCGCTTGTAATACCCCTGTCGATAAGCCGGCACAGGAAAGCCCCAAACCTTCTCCGGAAGCGTCACCGTCCGCAACTCCCACTCCATCGGAAACTCCCAAGGAGCCTTTAAAGGTCACCGTATTAAAAGGAGCCACCGGGCTGGGTATGTTGGGGTTGATGGAGAAAAACGAAGTTGCCGGCGGTACTGATTACAGTTTTAACATAGTTGGTGCTGCTGACCAAATTTCAGCGGAAATCATCAAGGGCGATACGGATATAGCCGCTGTACCCTGCAACTTGGCTTCCGTTTTGTATAACAAAAGCAAAGGCAAGGTAAAAGTAGCGGCGGTTAATACCTTAGGCGTGCTTTATATGCTGGAAAACGGCAACTCAATAAATTCCGTTGAAGATTTAAAAGGAAAAACCATAGAAACCGTAGGAAAAGGTACTACTCCGGAGTATACTTTAAAGCATATTCTGCAAGCAAACGGAGTGGAAGCCGATGTTACCGTGGAGTTTAAAAGCGAAGCCACGGAATTGGCAAGTTTGCTTATAGCCGGACAATCCAAGCTTGCTATGTTGCCGGAGCCTTTTGTTACCACCGTACTTTCAAAAAATCAAGACTTGAGAATAGCCTTGGATATGACGGAAGAATGGAACAAGGTAAGCGAACATCCTTTGGTAACCGGTGTGGTAATTTTCAGAGAGGGCTTATCCAAAGAATCCGTAGATGCTTTCTTGAAGGATTACGAAAACTCCATAGGTTCCGTAACGGCAGACCCGGAAAATACTTCTTTGTTATCGGAAAAATTTGATATTATGCCCGCCGCAACGGTAAAGAAAGCCTTGCAACGTTGCAATATAGTTTTTGTTAAAGGTCAAGAAATGAAGGATTATATATCAAATTACTTGACCGTACTTTTCCAAGCGGATTCCGCATCGGTAGGAGGAGCCTTGCCGGATGAAGGATTCTATTACATGGATTAGTTTGATTAAAAAAATAGCAATAGGTGCAGTCTGGCTGGTTTTATGGCAGGTTTCGGCGGTCTTGCTTGACAACGAGGTTTTTCTGCCCACTCCCGGGGCAGTTGCCTTGCGACTGTTTGAACTGTTTACCTTGGATAGTTTTTGGCCGGCTTTGTTTAACTCCATGTGGAAAATAATCTTGGGGTTTTTGGGAGCCATAGTGGTTGCTGTTTTGCTGGCGGCATTGGCATCGGTTTATTCCTTTGTTTTTCACTTTTTAAACCCTGCCATGAATGTTATCAAATCCATACCGGTAGCATCTTTTATAATTTTGGCATTGGTGTTTGTAAAGAGTTATTGGCTTTCCGTATTGGCGTCCTTTGTTATGGTTTTGCCCATGGTTTATTACGGGGTTTACAGCGGAATAACCAATGTGGATAAAAAATTGCTTGAGATGGCAGAGGTCTTTAAAGTACCCTTTTTAAAGAGAATCCTCAACATCTATATTCCATCCGTAATACCCCATTTTTTATCGGCGGCAACGGTAGGGCTGGGTTTTGCATGGAAATCCGGCATAGCCGCCGAAATTATAGGCTTGCCTAACCAATCTATAGGAATAAATATATACAACGCCAAAATCAACCTGCAAATCCCGGACCTTTTCGCTTGGACGGTAATACTTATTCTTTTAAGTATATTGGTGGAAAAAGGATTTAAGATGCTGATAGGAGCGGTTAGCCGTGGCTATGGAAATTAAAAAACTCTGCAAAAGGTTCGGGGATAATATAGTCTTAAAAGATTTCTCAGCCGAATTTGAAACCAAGGGCATAACTGCATTTTACGGCAAATCCGGTTGCGGTAAGTCTACTTTGCTTAACATTATACTGGGGCTTACGAAACCTGACAGCGGTACAATCACCGGTCACGAACATTTATCCAAAGCCGCCGTATTTCAAGAGGACAGACTGCTGAACTGGGCTACAGCCTTGGATAATCTGCTTTTGGTGCATGACAACAAGGAAGCGGCTGGGGAAATGTTGGAGAAATTGGCTCTGCCCGATAGTTTAAATACAAAGGTTAAAAGTTTAAGCGGAGGCATGAAGCGGAGAGTTGCTCTGGCAAGAGCTTTGTTTGTAAATAGGCAACTTCTTATACTGGACGAGCCCTTTAACGGACTTGACAGTAACATCCGCCTAAAAGCCATGGATATTATTAAGGATTATTCAAAAAATAATTGTGTAATCCTTGTTACCCATGATGCGGCGGAAATAGATTATCTTGCAGACAGGCGTATTGAAGTACCGAGGATAAATTCCCACGAACCAGGAGAGGTGTAATTTTGAGCAGACTTTCCCATGAATTTTACAGACAAAACGTACTTGAAGTTGCACCGGCTTTGTTGGGAAAACTAATTTGCCGAAACATAGACGGAGAAATCATAAAACTACGCATAACCGAAACCGAGGCATATTACGGACCGGACGACACCGCCTGTCACGCTCACAAAGGCAAAACTCCACGAACCGCAGTAATGTTTGAAAGCGGCGGATTTGCCTATGTCTATCTGTGTTACGGCATACATCATCTTCTGAACGTTGTTACCGGCGAAGAAGGATTCCCGGAAGCGGCTCTTATCAGAGGCGTAGAGGGATATAACGGGCCGGGAAAGCTAACCAAGGCACTTAAAATAGACAGAACCCTAAACTACGAAAACCTAATCACCTCTGACTTACTCTGGCTGGAGGACGACGGCTGTATCTGCCAACACCAAGCCACCAAGCGTATAGGCATAGACTACGCCACCCCGGAATACAGGGACAAGCTTTGGAGGTATGTAAAGATATAAGATTAAGACCTTGGGGCAAACTTTTTCTGAAAAAAGTTTGCCCCAAACCCCTTTCAAAAAGCTTTAACATGGTAATTGAAATTTTTACCACCATCTTCGGCTTTTTTGGAAAGAGAGGGTTTTCTCTGCCAAGAAATAAAAAGAGGACTGTTGATTTGACTCAACAGTCCTCTTTCTATTTTTGTTTACTGTATCTGGAAATATTTAACGCTACGCCCATTAGGAACATAGTTACCAGTAGTGACGTTCCTCCGTAACTGATAAAGGGCATGGTAATACCGGTGTTTGGAATGGTGTTGGTTACAACGGCTACGTTTATTATGACCTGACTGGCGATAAGTAAAGCGATGCCTGACGCTATCAATGCCCCGAACACGTCCGAAGCGTTAATTGCTATATGTATAAGTCGCCATATTAATATACCGAACAATATAAGTACCAAAGCGGCACCCACAAAACCCAGTTCCTCGCAGACTATTGCAAATACAAAGTCATTATGTGCATCGGGTAAGAAGCTTGCCTGTCGGCTCTGCCCTATACCCAACCCGAAAGCACCACCGGATGCCACCGCATACAGCGACTGTACTATTTGATAACCGCCCTCCAATAGGTAAGCGAAAGGGTCGAGCCATGCATTAACCCGATTTGAACGGAACTTTGAAAAGAAGGTAATAAACACGTATACGGCAGATACACCCATACTGCCTGCCACAACAAACCTTAAAATATGCGGGCTTGCAATAAAGACTACGCCGAACCCGATAATGGCAACTATAATTGCGGAACTCAAGCTGCCCAGGATAACCAAACCAACGGTTATAGCCACTATCCCGGAAACAAAAAGGAACCCCGGCCATTTTTTAAGTATATCTTTGCGTTTGTATATAAGATAAGCAACCAGTAACAAAACCGAGATTTTCGCAAGCTCCGACGGCTGAAATTGCCCTATAATAGGTAAATCTATCCAACGTTGAGCCCCTTTTTTCTCACGACCCACAAACCGAACAGCTATAAGCAACGCATTTGTAATAAAATACAGGGGCACAACGAATTTCATCAGGTACTTATAATTAAAATTCGCCATGAAAATCATGATACAAAATCCCATGACTGCAAATATACCCTGTCTTTTCAAGAAGAAAAACGCATCGTTATACTCGACCCGAGCATTATACGAACCGGCGGAAAAGACCATAATCACACCTATCAATACCAACAGGAAGATTACCAAAAAAGTAGTGTAATCTATACTGCCCACGTGTATTACCGATTCCTCGGTATGACGTTTACCGGCATTAGAAAAAGGTCTGCGATGTAATTTTTTTGATTGGTCTTTAATTGCCGGTATACTCATGGCTGTTCACCTCGTTTCTTTGGGATGCGTCTTTATACACCCCGGTAACCGCTGAAATATTCAGTGTTTACTTTATAATATTATTCGGGTCAAATGTGTTTTATACTGATTCCATTTTAAACAGAGGACAAAAATAATTGATTTTTTCCAACGGTTCAAGGCAAAAACTATTGTTTTTGTCCTTCATTTTATATGAATTAGTATATACTCAACCTGTACCGATAAATTGCTCTTAACCCAGTCTCCAAACCAAATCCTTGAATACTTTTCCTCTGTGTTCAAAGTTCTGAAACATATCAAAACTGGCACAGGCAGGCGAAAGCAATACACAATCACCGTTATATGCCTTGCTGTAAGCCGCTTGAACCGCTTCTTCAAAAGTATTGGCAAAGGAATAATTGCTAAAATTATATGCATCACAGGTCTGCTTGATTTGATTGCTAACTTCGCCTATTATAACCAAATGTCTTACCTTATTGGGGAAAAGTTTAACCCAATCCCCGTAGTCGGAGCCTTTGTCGCTGCCGCCGGCTATTAGCACTATGGGTTGGTTAAAGGCTTCAATGGCTTTTATGGCAGAATCGGGATTTGTGGCTTTGGAATCGTTATAGAAGGAAACGCCGCCCAATTCTCGAACAAATTCAATTCTATGCTCTACTCCGGAGAAATTGCACAGAGTTTGACGGATAATATTAAGGGGTACACCGGCACAAACCGCAATTGCCACCGCCGCCAAGGCATTTTCCAGGTTATGTTTGCCGGGTATCTGCAAATCGTTTATATGTATAACCTGTTCGCTTATCCAAGGCAATCTCACCTGTATATTACCCAAACCGTCCACGAAAACCCCTTCTTGCAACAGGGTCAGACGGCTGAAATATACCGTGCCGGACTCCGTATAGTTATACATGGTTGCGGTTATGGGGTTATCGTAGTTCAAAATGAGGAAATCGTCTTTTTGTTGGTTGCCGAAAATACGGCTTTTCATGTAAATATAATTTTCCATGGTCTTGTGACGGTTTAAATGGTCGGTGGTAATGTTCAAAACCGCAGCAATGTTCGGTCGGAAATTATGTACGGTTTCCAATTGAAAACTGCTGATTTCCGCCACAACAAGGTCTTGGTGCTTTAATCCTGTTACCTTGTCGCAAAAAGGTACGCCTATATTTCCCACAACCTCAGTACCGCTGTTGTAAGCCCTCATAATTTCGCCAACCAAAGCAGTGGTTGTTGTTTTACCGTTGGTTCCGGTAATTGCAATAATACCGCAGGGGCAAAGAGAGTAAGCCAACTCAATTTCACCCCAAACAGGTATACTTCTGTTGTGAGCCTCATTTAAAAAGGGTAAATCGCAAGGAATACCGGGGCTTAACACTATTAAATCCGTCTGACCCAACAAAGCCTCCGGGGTACTGCCAAGATAAAGGTTTATTCCCTCGTTTTGCAGCATTTGACCGGTTTCCCCGAAACTTTCCAAGGGTTTAATATCATTTAATACAACATGGGAACCTAACTTTTTAAGAAGACGAGCCGAAGAAATTCCGCTCATACCCATGCCGCAAACCAATACGTTCAATTCTCTAAAATTCATAAATCACCGCCGGTATAATTAATAGTAGGCATTAAAAAGAATAAAAACCTTGAGGGTTAATCCCTCTTTTCCAAAATCCGAACATTATCAAATATAAATTAACTGTTTAAGTAATTTGTCCTATGTTACTTAAAAATTTTGCACTGTTTAAGAAAACAGTGCGATAAAAGACAATTAAATAATATGAGAAGCCGCCAAAAATCCTATAAGGCAGGCTAAAGTAGTCAGTATACAGAAAAAGGTTACTACCTTTGTCTCAGACCAACCGGAAAGCTCAAAACTGTGGTGTATCGGAGCCATTTTAAAGAAGCGTTTGCCGGTTTTTTTGAAGTAAAGAACTTGAATAATAACGGAGCAAGCCTCAACCACATAAACTATTCCCACTATAAGCAAAAACACAGGCAGCCTTAAAATAACAGCAACAGCCGCAATAAAACCGCCCAAGGCAAGGGAACCGGTGTCGCCCATAAACACCTTTGCAGGGTAGGAGTTAAAAAGCAAGAAGCCCAACAAACTTCCGGCAACGGCAGCGGTAACGGGAAGAATTTCCGAATTCATGGCCCAAGCCATAATAATGAAAAAGGTAGAAACCAAAACGGTAACACCGGAAGCCAAACCGTCCAGTCCGTCTGTAAGGTTTACGGCATTAACCGAGCCTATAACAACAAGGAAAACAAAGGGAATCCACCACATGCCCAAATTAATTTCAGCACCCTCTGTAAAAGGGATGATAATTTTGGTCAAGGATGAATTTAAAAAATCCCCATTGTTCAGCATTAAATAGGCTATAAAAACAGCCGTAACCACCAGCTGTCCTATAATTTTTTGATAGGCTTTCAGACCCAGCGAGCGTTTCTTTATGACCTTTATGTAGTCGTCAAAAAAGCCTATTATTCCAAACCCCAGAGTTAAAAACAAAACAATTATTCCGTCGTTATTTTGGCGAAGAAAGAATAGGGAAGTAAGCAGGGCACTGGTTAAAATAATAATACCGCCCATAGACGGGGTTCCGGCTTTGGAAAGATGTGACCGGGGTCCGTCGCTTCGTACATTTTGACCCAATTTCAGCTTAACCAAAAACGGTATAACCAAGGGGCTTAAAACTATACTTAAAATACAAGCTATTATTACCGCATAGGTGGCTACGGTCAATCTAATATCCATGGTTCACCTCAACCAATTTTTCTACTGTCTTTTCCAATTGCATACTCCGTGATGCCTTGACTAAAATTGTATCCTTGGGCTTTATAAGTTCCGGCAGTACTTGGTACAGTGATTCCTGTGTTGGGAAGAAATAAGCGTTGGGATGATTGTTTAAAGCCCGTGAGAAGGATTTATATTTGCCTACATATATAATGCAGTCAAGGTTTAATCCGGCACAGTATTCTCCCAAACTGTAATGCATCTCCTCCGCGTGTTCGCCCAATTCGTTCATATCACCCAGAATGCAAACCTTTCGCCCTTGGGCACCCATTAATACGTCCAGAGCGGAACGCATGGAGGATGGGTTGGCGTTATAGGTATCATTAATAACGGTTATATTTTTTGCCTCAATAATATTCATCCGCATTTTAGGCGGTACAAAACTCTCCAAGCCGGTTTTAATCTCTTGGGACGAAAGCCCCATAGCATAACCCACGGCCGCCGCCGCCAAGGCGTTTTGCACCGTATGTCTGCCCGGAGAAGGAATGTTGACGGTGAATTTATCGTTTCTATAATTTATGGTGCAACCTATACCGGTCAGACCTTTATATTCTATATCAGTAGCAAAAACATCGTTTTCGCAACCCAAACCGTAATATAAGCAAGGAGATATTCTTAATCGGCGAAGCATTATATCGTCACCGTTAAGTACAGCCAAGCCCTTTGGTTTCATATGCGTAAATATTTCAGCTTTAGCCTTTAAGATACCCTCTTGATTTTCAAAGTTTTCTATATGAGCAAAGCCTATATTTGTGATTAAGCAGATGTCGGGTTTGGCTACTTTGCTTAATCGTTCCATTTCGCCGTAATGGTTCATGCCCATTTCCAGCACAGCACAGTTAAATTTACGGTCCAAATTAAAAACAGTTAAAGGAAGGCCGATTTCATTATTGTAATTACCGTCTGTTTTGAGGACAGAATAACGCCGACCCAGCACGGAGGCTGTCATTTCTTTGACGGTGGTTTTTCCGGAGCTGCCTGTAACGGCGATAACGGGTAACTTAAACTTGCTGAGATAATATTCCGCAAGCCTCATTAGTGCCGTATGGGTTGAGCGTACCAAAATCAGCGGTACATTTTCCAATTCATGGCGTGTATCCCGGGGTTCTTCGGACAGGGAGCATACAGCACCCTTTTCGTAGGCGTCTGATATGAAGTCATGCCCGTCGAAACGCTCGCCTCTCAGCGGAATAAAAAGGCAACCCTTAGGACAGGCACGGCTGTCTGTACTAACGGAACTAATGCGAAAGTTGCCCATATCCTTTCCGTAATATTTACCGTCAACTGCTTTTAATAATTCCCATAAAGAAATAT
>CAYXWM010000065.1:0-12854 GCA_964468805.1 uncultured Defluviitaleaceae bacterium | reverse complement strand
TCAATCTGTACGTTAAATCCATACTTGAAGACGACGTAATTTTAAACGGTTTATACGTCCGGGGTGAGGTTTCCAACTTAAAATACCACGGTACCGGGCATATATACTTTACTTTAAAAGACGAAAACGCAGCAATTAACGCCGTGATGTTTAAAAGCAATGCGGAACTTTTGCCTTTCCGGTTGGAAAACGGTATGCAAATACTGATTTTCGGCTATGTTTCAATTTTCGAAAAAACAGGGCAATATCAGCTTTATGCGGAAATTATAGAACCGGCGGGAAAAGGCAGTCTACAGCTTGCCTTTGAGCAACTAAAGACAAAGTTGGAGCAAGAGGGCTTATTTGACCAAGATTACAAAAAGCCCATTCCTTCTTACCCTTCAAAAGTTGGTATAGTTACCTCCTTGACCGGTGCCGCCATTCAAGATATTATCACCGTTGCCCAACGCCGCAACAAAAATGTTTCCTTATTAATAGCACCGGCTCAGGTTCAAGGGAACGGAGCATCCGAAACCATAGTCAGAGCTATAGAGAGTTTAAACCGCATCAAAGATTGTGACCTTATCATTGTTGGTAGAGGCGGCGGTTCAATTGAGGATTTATGGGCTTTTAACGAAGAAAATGTTGCCCGTGCAATTTTTAAATCTGAAATTCCCGTAATTTCCGCTGTTGGTCATGAAACCGACTTTACCATAGCTGATTTTGTTGCGGATTTGCGTGCCTCAACTCCTTCCGCGGCTGCAGAATTGGCAATACCCTGCCTGGACGACCAAATCGCCCTTGTAAACGCATACACAAATCGCTTGAACGCTGTACTTTCCGAAAAACTTAATCAAAACAAAACTCGGCTTCAAAACTTTGTAAACAAATTGTCCTTTAAAAATCTATTGACCTCCGTTTATCACTATGAAACGGTGGTAGAAAATAAGTACAAACTTCTGAATAATATTATGTGCAATCGCTTGCAGCAAAACAAGGCTTTGCTGGATGCCTTGTCTTCCCGGCTGGAAAGCGTTTCTCCCATAAAAGTAATGTCCCGAGGATACGGTATCGTATATGATAGGGAAGGCAAAAATATAATTAAATCAATTTCCGGCATAAAAACAGGCGATGAAATAAAAATCAATTTAAAAGACGGAAGCCTAAAAGCCGCCGTAACAGAAACTCAAATTAACAAAGAAACCAACCTGTAATCTTTTTTACAGTTAATCATAGAAAAAATTAGGGGATACGAATGCCAAAAAAAACGTTCAGCCAATCCATGTCCGAACTGACGGAAATAGTAAACGCCATAGAACAAGGAGACGTATCCTTGGAAGAATCCATAAAATTGTATAAAGAAGGAATAAAGCTTTCGGTAATGTGTTGCGAAAGTTTAAACAGCATAGAAAATGAAATTTTGGTTTTACAAGAAAAGGCAGACGGGCTGTTTACTCAAAAGCCCCTAAATACCGAAAACAAAGAGATTATATAAAAAGACCGAAAAGCGGTGACCCTTTGAAAAATATCTTTGAAGAAAACTTAAAAACCAAGAAAAAAATTATAGATAAAGAACTGGAAAAATATTTAAAAATAACCTATCCGGAAATATTATTTGAATCCATGGCATACAGCGTTTATGCCGGGGGTAAAAGAATAAGACCCTTGCTTATGTTGGCTGCCTGTGAAGCGGTAGGCGGTAATATAGAATCTGCTCTGCCCTTTGCCTGTGCCTTGGAGTTTATTCATACCTATTCCTTAATACACGACGACTTGCCTGCCATGGACGATGACGACTTACGTCGGGGTATGCCTACCAATCATATAAAATTCGGCGAAGCCATGGCTATACTGGCCGGAGACGGATTGTTAAATCTGGCTTATGAAATTATGTCCGAGCATTGTCTTAAAAATTTTACGCCAAACAATGTACGTGCCATGCAGATTATAGCCCTAGCCGCCGGCTCCCGAGGAATGGTTGCCGGACAAGCTGTGGATATAACTTCCGAAAGCAATTCGGATTCCTCAAGACTGATGTATATTATTACAAACAAAACCGCAAAATTAATACAGGCAGCAACGGTAGCCGGAGCAGTTTTGGGCAACGCCAACGAGGAACAAATAAATCTTCTTTCCAAAGCGGGCATGAACTTGGGAATATCTTTCCAAATCAGAGACGATATACTGGATATAACAAGCACAGAATCAGAGTTGGGCAAACCCATAAATTCCGATATAAAAAACGATAAACTTACCTATGTGTCCGTTCACGGCACGGAAAAATCCAAACAAGATTTTGTTTCCGCTATTTCGGAAGCCATAGATATTTTCAAAACATTAAAAAACAACAATTTACTTGAACAAATAGCCGAAAATTTATTAAACGGCATATAAACTGAAGTAACCTAAGAATTAGCATTACATTTTGTATACAGAAAAATATTCAATATAATTTTTCTCAACAGGAGGACATTATTTGTCTCGTATATTTAATGAATTATCACAAAATAAAATACTTTGGGTATCGGTTTTGGCTTGGTTTATTGCCCAGCTTATAAAGATGCTCCGAGAATTGTTAAGGATAAAGAAAATAAAGTGGCAATTGATTTTAGGCTCCGGCGGTATGCCCAGCTCTCATACGTCCTTTGTTACCGCCATGACCACCTCAATCGGTCTTATATTGGGCTTTAACTCTGCTTTGTTTGCCATGAGTGCCGTGGTCAGTCTTATAGTAATGTACGATGCCGCCGGTGTACGCCGTGCCGCCGGAAAGCAAGCCGAAGTATTGAATATGCTGCTGGAAAGCTTTGAAAATACGGGGGTTTCTCTGGATAAAAAACTGAAGGAACTCTTGGGACATTCTCCCATAGAAGTATTTGCCGGCAGTATTTTGGGCATAGTTGTGGCCATAATATTTTTCGGTTGATACAGTATAGTGGTTTAAGATTAATTGTAATGGATTGTAATTGCTTTAGTTCATTTTAACTTAAACCGCTGTACTAACAAACATCTTGGCAGTATGGAGATAAAAAATGGGATATTTAGATAAAATCGAATCGCCGGACGACTTAAAAAATCTTACACCGAAAGAACTGAAATGCCTCTGTACGGAATTACGCAGGTATTTGGTTAAGACTTTGGCAAATACCGGCGGACATTTGGCGTCCAATTTGGGAGTGGTCGAGCTTACGGTAGCTTTGCATTATTGCTTTAACACCCCTGATGACAAGATTATTTGGGACGTGGGACATCAAAGCTATATACACAAAATCCTAACCGGTCGCCGAAAGGAACTGGAAACTATACGCCAACGCAACGGTTTAAGCGGGTTTCCTCGTCCTGACGAATCCGAACATGATGCCTTCGGTACCGGACACAGCTCAACCTCCATTTCAGCCGGCTTGGGTATGTGTTGTGCCCGTGAATTAAAGGGAGAAGATCACAGCGTAATTTCCGTTATCGGTGACGGTTCCTTAACCGGCGGTTTGGCTTACGAAGGGTTAAACAATGCCGGCAGATTCAAGGGCAACTTTATTGTAATTCTCAACGACAATCAAATGTCTATTTCAGAAAACGTGGGTGCTATGGCTCGCAGTTTAAATGCTCTGCGTACCGCTCGCCCTTATTTGAATGTAAAAGAAGACACTGCTGACCTGCTCCAAAAAATACCTTTTGTGGGCAAGGGTATAAGCGATGCCATAGAAAAGACCAAAAACAGCATAAAATATTTATTTGTTCCCGGTGCTTTGTTTGAAGAACTGGGCTTTAAGTATATAGGACCCATAAACGGTCATTGTTTGATGGACTTAATTTCAATTTTAAATAAACTAAAGCATATGAATCGCCCTGTTTTGTTGCATGTATATACAACCAAAGGTAAGGGCTACATTCAAGCCGAAAGGGCACCTGCCGCTTTCCACGGTATAGATTCTTTTAATATCAAGACCGGTAAGCCCATGTCCGCTACAAAACAGCATACATATTCCAATATATTCGGCTCGGCATTAACTGAAATCGCCAAAACCGAAAGCAAAACGGTTGCAATAACAGCGGCTATGGTTCAGGGCACCGGATTGGAGAATTTTGAAAAGACCTTTCCTCACAGAATTTTCGACGTAGGTATTGCGGAACCCCACGCGGTTACTTTCGCCGCAGGTTTGGCTAAAGAGGGGCTTATTCCCGTGGTAGCAATATACTCAACCTTCCTGCAACGTGCCTACGACCAGATATTGCATGATGTTTGCCTGCAAAATTTACACGTTATTTTTGCTATTGACAGAGCGGGAGTTGTAGGCAGAGACGGTGAAACACACCAAGGTATGTTTGATATAGCCTTTTTAAGCCACATTCCCAACATCACCGTTATGTCTCCGAAAAACGCGGCTGAATTGACAGCTATGCTTAAATACGCAGTTAAACTTAATTCACCGGTAGCCATACGTTTTCCCAGAGCCGCCGCTTCCAATCTGTTTGAAGATATGCAAACTCCCATTGAACAAGGCAAATCCGAAACCCTATACCAAGGCTCTAAAATCGCAGTTATTTCTCTGGGAGCCATGGCAGACACGGCGCATGACGTATATCAACGCCTTGTTAAAGACGGACATATTCCCACGCTGATAAACGCCAGATTTATCAAACCCTTGGATAAACGCATGGTAAGCGATTTAAAGGATTACGACCGGGTTTTTATCTTGGAGGATGCCAATAAAACAGGCGGATTCGGTTCCTTGGTTGCGGAGGAAATGAGAAACCAAAATATAGATACAGGAAAACTTCATGTTTTCGCCTTTCCCGATGAATTTATTAAGCACGGAACTCGAGACGAAATTTTCAAACAGTACGGAATGGATGCGGAAAGTATTCATTCCAAAATTCAGGAAATCCTATGAATACGGAAAGAGCAGATATTTTATTATCAAAACAAAAGGGAATTTCCAGGGCTTTGGCTCAGGAATATATAGTTCAAGGCAGGGTTTTTGCAGAGGGTAAAACCGTAGCAAAAACCTCCTTAAAACTTCCGGCGGAAACCGTATTGGATTTAGTTCTACCCGAGGAAACATATGTTAGCCGAGGTGGTTATAAACTTGCCAAGGCCTTAAAAGAATTTAAAATAGATATAACCGGAAAAGTTTGTGCTGATATAGGTGCTTCAACAGGAGGCTTTACTGATTGTTTGTTGCAAAATAATGCAGTCAAAGTCTATGCCATAGACTCCGGCAAGGCTCAACTTGCGGAAAAATTGTTGGGGCACGAAAAAATAGTCTTAAAAGAGGGGTTAAACGCCAAAGATTTAACCCCGGAGCTTTTGGGCGAAAAGGTAGATTTTATTTGTGCCGATCTTTCCTTTATATCCCTTACAAAGATTTTAAAGCCCGTTGCCGACCTGCTTAAACCGGAGGGTGACTTGGTTTGTTTGATAAAACCTCAATTTGAAGTGGGTAAGGGTAAGGTAGGTAAAAACGGCATTGTTAAAAATCCGGCAGAACACATTAGGGTAATAGGCGATATTATTGCTTTTGCAAAGGAAAACAAGCTTTTTACTTGGGGATTAGGTTTTTCTCCCATTAAAGGCTCTAACGGAAATATTGAATACTTAATTCATTTAAAATTCACTGAAAACAATCGCAGTTATAATATAAAAGCTACAGTGACGGAAGCTTTAGAGGGTGTTGTATGAAAACAGTTGGTATACTGCCAAATTCTGATAGAGACAAAGGGCTGGAATTTACAAAAAAGCTGTTGGATTGGTTATTGAGCAATGACATTAAGCCTCTTTTGACCCAAGATGTGGCAAAAGAATTGGGTTGCATGGAATACGCAACGATAAAAGACGATATTTTTAGGTATTCTGATTTTTTGACAGTACTGGGCGGCGACGGAACCATATTGCGAGCGGCTAAAACCGCCGCCGTTTATGACACTCCTTTAATCGGTATCAATCTGGGTCGATTGGGTTATTTAACGGACGTGGAAAAATCTGGTGCCTTTGAAAGCCTGACCAAAGTTTTTGAAGGTAACTATAAAATAGAAAAACGCCTAATGTTACAGGTAGCTCTTACCTCGGAAAACACCGGGGAAACCCCTACAGATATAGGCATAGCTTTAAATGATGTGTGTGTTTCCAAGGGTTTATCCTCTAAAATGATTACCATAAAGCTGAAATTTAACGGTGAATATGTGGATACATATCGTTCAGACGGTATCGTCATATCAACTCCCACCGGCTCCACTGCCTATAATCTTTCTGCCGGCGGTCCTATTTTAAAGCCCGATATGGAGATTATGGCTATCACCCTAATATGCCCTCATATGCTCTATACCCGACCTTCTGTTGTATCCTCGGAAGATGTTATATCTATAGAAGTGTTGGAAAACCCCTATAACGACAGCCGTCTTGCTTTGGACGGTGAAAACGCAAACCACTTAAAGAACGGAGATATTATAACCATTCGCCGTTCGGAGTATTATACTAGAATTATAAAAACCCAAGACCGAGGGTTTTATAATATATTAAGGCAAAAGTTGGTTGACTAGGGATAAAATTTATAAATGTTAAGAATCTTCAGTATAATAAAATTCTCTTAACCGGATGGTGAGCAATGAAATATAAACGACACGAAATGATTAAGAAATTAATAGCGGAACGTGGCGTTGAAACCCAGGGAGAACTTGCCCGGTTACTGAACGAAGCGGGCTTTGAAGTTACACAGGCTACCGTTTCCAGGGATATCCGAGAATTGAAATTGGTTAAGCATACTTCAAATGAGGGTAAGCTGGTTTATACTTTAAAACAGCCGGTGAACCCGGAAATCTCCAAAAGTTTAAACAGAATTTTTGCCGAGGGCGTAATTTCCATTGAATCCGCACAAAATCTTATAGTAATAAAAACCCTGTCCGGCATGGCTATGGCTATAGCAGCCGCTTTGGATGCAATGAGTGAGCCGGAAATTATAGGTTCCATTGCAGGAGACGATACAATTTTTTGTGCCGTAAAGTCAGAAAAAAAAGCAAACCTTCTAACAGAAAAATTAAGAAGCATAAAAATTATGCTGCAAACAGAAGATAGTCCCTAAGATACCTAAGTGTAGGGAAAATTACTTGAACCGTTCCTCAAGACTCATGAGGAAAAAATTATAAAAATACAGCTCGGAGGTGGTTATTTGATTGAGTGGTTGCAGGTACGCAATGTTGCATTGATAGAGTCGGCAGAACTAACTTTTAACAAGGGCTTAAATATACTTTCCGGGGAAACCGGAGCAGGAAAATCCATGCTGATTGGGTCTGTCAATTTTTTATTGGGTAATCGTACCGGGAAAGACTTTATCAGACAAGGCTCGGATCAAGCATCTGTAGAAGGAATGTTCTCAATCAATAACTCCGCAGTTGCTCAAACGCTGGAATCTCTGGATATTCCCATGGAAAGCGATAATATGCTTTTAATCAGCCGCTCTGTAACTTCCGGGGGCAAAACAAGCTGCAAACTTAACGGAAAATCCGTCTCTCTTGCCATATTAAAGGAAATATCTCCTATGCTGGTGGATTTGCACGGTCAACACGAGCATCAAAGCTTATTAAATCCCAATCGCCATGTGGAATTGTTGGACAAGTTTTGCGGAGATACCCTAGAACCTATAAAACTGGGTCTTCACGAGCAAATTAAACGCTATAAAGAAATTGCCAAGGAAATTTTCGAACTCAAAGGCAACTCAAAAGACCCGGCTCAAATGCAGTATCAAATCCGTGAAATTGAAGAAGCCTCGTTGAAGGAGGACGAAGAAGAAAAATTGTTAAAACGAAGCAACGTGTTGCACTCCTTTGAGCGGCTTATGAGAAACGCCTTGGAAGCCTTGGAACTATTAAGCGGAACAGACTCCCAAGAACCCTCTGCCATAGACAAAATTTCCAAAGCAGAATTGCTCTTGGCAGATGCAAACCGCCTAGACCCCTCCATGGAGCAATTAACGGAAAGTTTAAACGGCGTATCCGTTCAATTATCGGAAATTATTCGTGATTTACGAGGATATACGGGCGAGTTGGAACATGACCCGGGAGAATTGGAAAAAATCCAAAGTCGGCTGGATTTAATATATAATTTAAAACGAAAATATAATATGTCCGTAAAAGAAATCTTGGAATATCACGAAAAATTAACGGCAGAAACCGAAAGATTACAGCAATCCAAGCATATAATAGCCGAATTAAACAAAGAAAGAAAACAATGCATAGAAAATATTTCCGAAAGTTGTGCCCAAATCAGCAATGAACGAAAAAAAGCCATCTTAATCATAAAGGAACGTATAGAACAGGTATTGTCAGACTTAGGCATGAACAACGCCCAATTTGATATTGTTATGGAGCGTAAAAAGGAATTTACGCCCAACGGCTACGATAGAGTAGAGTTTCTGATTTCCGCAAATCCCGGGGAGCCGTTAAAACCTTTGGCGAAAATTGCCTCCGGCGGAGAAATGTCTCGTATAATGCTCGCCTTAAAGTCAGTACTTGCCAAGGTAGACAACATAGAAACCTTTGTTTTCGATGAAATTGATGCCGGTGTATCAGGGAGAACCGCCCATAAGGTAGCGGAAAAGTTGGTTGAAATATCCGAAAATTATCAGATACTCTGCATTACCCATCTTCCTCAAATTGCCGCTATGGGAGACAGCCATTTCTTAATAGAAAAGCAAACCGCCGACAACAAAACCTCTACGGAAGTTTATGAACTAAGTCCGGATAAAATTGTTAGGGAAATTGCTAGGCTGTTGGGCGGAGCTGCTATTACAGACGCTACTTTAAACGCCGCTCTCGAACTGAAACAATCAGCTTCGGATTTAAAGCTTGCTAATTAGGCATTATTTAAATATAGCAAGGAAGCCTCTTATACCGGGAATTTACGCTACAATATTTGTTTTTTAAGGGAGTTTCAGGGAACTTTTTTAAGAAGAAGTTCCCTTTTTTAATAATAACCTATAGTAAAAACCGGTAAATCGAATCCGGGGTCTTAGCATTATACTTAACTGTCAACTAAGTAAACCCGTTTCAAATATTCAAGTGATTTTAGGCTATAATAATCTTATGTAAATATTAAAGAAGGAGGAGTTATATGTTTGAGAATTTTAGGGATAGGCTAACCTCAACAGTTATTTTTGTTTTTTTCTTGCTGTTGATTGCCGTCCTTTTCTTTGGCTCGGTATATACCGTAAGCGAGCAGGAACAAGCCGTAATTATGCGTTTCGGCAGAGCAGAAGGTATGAAAACAGCCGGTTTGCATTTTAAAATACCCTTTGTGGAAAGTGTTGAAAAGGTAAGCATGGTTACAAGGGGTATGGAGATAGGTTATCGTACCCGAGACGGAGTATATGAAAATATCGAGTCCGAATCCTTTATGATAACAAAAGACTTTAACTTTGTAATGATAGACTTTTACGTGGAGTATAAGGTTTCCGACCCTGTAAAGTTTCTTTATAAGTCGGTGGATGCCGAAGGGTTGTTGCGAAATGCAATTCAAGCGGAAGCCCGAACCGTAGTCAGCTCTTATAACGTAGATGAAGTTCTTACGGTGGCAAAAACCGAAATTCAATCACGTATAAAAGAAGAAATTTTAAATAAACTTGATCAATATCAAATCGGTATATTTGTTACGAATATTACTATCCAAGACGCTTCACCGCCAACGAATCAGGTAACAGCTGCTTTTAAAGACGTTGAAAATGCAAAGCAGGAAAAAGAAACGGCTATAAACACAGCGTCCCGTGAATATAACGAGCGAATTCCTTCGGCTCGTGCAAGTGCTGACGCAATTTTAAAAGAAGCAGAGGGTGTTAAGCTGGCTCGTATTAACGAAGCAAAGGGTCAGGTTGCCCGTTTCGAAAACATGTTCTCTGAATTTATCAAGAACCCGTCCATAACCAGAACACGTATGTATTTGGAAACTCTGGAAAACATACTTCCCGGAGTTAAGGTTTATATAGATTACGGAAACGGTGCTTTGAAGCTTTTAAATCTTGAATAAGGAGGTGTGCCTGTGGAAGTTGTATTTGATGACAATAAAGAAAAAAGTAAGAAAGTTATAAAGAAATATTTCAGATTAATTTTGTTTTTTGTATTAATTATTTTGGCGGTTACGGCGTTCTTTTTATTTACCGTGTCCGTACCGGAAAATTATTCGGTCTGTATAAAACGTTTTGAACAAGTGGTTGAAACCTATACCGAACCCGGTCTGCACTGGAAGCTTCCCATTGACACCCCGCTTTACATTCGTTCCAACGCCATTACCTATAATTTAAGCCCCTCTGACGTGCTTACTTTGGACAAAAAGGCTATGACCGTCAGCTCCTATGTGGTTTGGCAGATTGCCGATCCTTTGACCTTTATCAAAACAACAAGTACAGAGAGTGGAGCAGAAGGATTCCTGGATGCTACGGCATACAACACCATAAAAAATCTCCTGGGTTCACTGGACCAAATGTCTATAATCAGCATGAGAGGTACGGACCTGGAAGATAAAATAATAGCCTCAGTTTCGAAACAAATGGAAGGTTACGGTATAGCCATTATTGATATTCGAATCAAACAATTTGACTTGCCTGCAGACAATAAAAATGCAGTTTACGGCCGTATGATTTCCGAACGTGAAAAAATAGCCGCTCAATTCAGAGCAGAAGGTAAGGAAGAAGCGGACAAAATCCGCAATACCATCAGTAAAGAATCCATGGAAATAGAATCCCAAGCCAAGGCAACGGCAGCCCTACTTGTGGGTGAAGGCGAAAGCGAATATATGCGTATACTTGCACAAGCCTATAACGGCGAAGAACGTGCCGCTTTCTATGAATTTTTGAGAACTTTGGATGCCTTAAAAGTTACCATGAAGGGCGATAAAACCATAATTCTGCCTATAGATTCACCATTAACGAGAATTTTTATAGGAAAATAATCAATAAAAAACGAGTCGGAAATACCGGCTCGTTTTTTATTGGAAACAATTCATTCGTATAAATTTTATCTACGCTTGAAAAATATATTATACTTAATTTATTAAAGTATAGTGACAAAGGCTATTCTTCTTTAACGGTTCGCTCTGCGTTTTTATAAAAAAGCACCGGTGGCTCACCACTACGAATATACGCTTTGTTACTACTTAACTCGAAATTAAGTATAAAGTGATTATTCATAATAATCCTAAATCTAACTGTTGGTAGATACAGTTATTTCGGATTAATATGATTTCATTTTAAAAGATATAAGTTTACAAATAAACCTACGCTCATCATGGTTTAAAGGAGAGAAATTATGAATAACGACATGGATTTTGATGACATGAGACATGAGGTTTCCTCTACCGACTGCACCGGATTGATTCCCACTCAACCTTACACCAAGTCGGAATTGAAGTCATATAAAGATATAGTAGATTATAAACCGGCTTCCTTGCCTAAAAAAAGTATCTGACGAATATATTTAGAATTTCGATTTCCAATGGCTCTCATACCGTTTAACTGTGCAAAGAATTTATATTCTTGCACAGTTAAATAGGTACTGCATAATAAAAAAATAAATGGAAAATTAATCGATATTTTGTAACAATGGGACAACTTTTTACATATAGTATATAAGGTAGAACAAGTTAGACAAGCACTGAATCGGCATAATTATATACTCAAGAAAATTAAAGCACTTTTTGTAGTTCTACTGTTCAGGAAAAATTTAAAATAAACAAAGGAGGTACAAAGATTATGTCAATGCCTGTTATCGATCCGGGTACAACCACCCTTAACCAAGCTCTTGCCGATGTAATTGAGTCTATAGCTCTGCAGGAAGCAGGTCTTTCTCATATTATCAATGCTGAAGGAGAGATATTACAATATTTTATCGATCCCTGTGGCAAAAGATTTACTCCCGAAGACTTGGCCTGTACCAATCATTCAATCGAAAGCTTGATAAATTCAATCTCAGCTATTGAACAATCGCTCACATCCAAGATGCAGACTGTTCTTGAAGCATTGTAAAATAAAATTTGTATTTAATACTTTTTTGAGGTGCATCTGTACTTTATGGCGGTTTAGCTGATTAAAGTTAAACCGCTGTTTCGCCCCATATCAGCTCATTTTGGAACCTCTGTTAAACCGGATTTTCCGAAATGAGCTTTTTAATTTGAAAATGACATGGGGCACCGAAAAGTCTATTGTTTACAAGTAAATTCAGGTTAAAATTTAGCTAAGTTTTTTGTCACAATAGGACAACTCATTACATATAGTATAGCAAGTAGAACATGTTGACAAGCACTTAATCGCATAAATTTAGTACACAGGATTATATTAAGTTACCTTACCTTTATAGTTCTACTATAAGCAAAAGATTTAAAAAACTAAGGAGGTGCAAGAATATGTCAATGCCTGTTATTGACCCGGGTACCACTACTGTAAATCAAGCACTGGCTGATATAATTGAATCAATAGCGTTGCAAGAAGCAGGTCTTTCACACATTATTAATGCTGAAGGTGAAATCTTACAATATTTCATTGAGCCGTCCCTCAGAAGGTTTTTGCCCGAAGATTTAAATGCTGTAAATGAAGGAATTGAAAGCTTGATTAATTCCATTTCTGCTATTGAACAGTCTCTTACTGCCAAGTTGCAAACAGTTGTTGATTCATTGTAAATTGCTGCCAATCATACAACAGACAAAAGTCAATTTAAAAACAAATGAATGATAAATACAAAAGAACGTTAAAAACAAATGAATAAATTTAAGCATACATTAGATGTATACTTAACGACCTTAGTTTTTAAATCATCCGCTTATAAAACAGTAGCACCCCGATGATTTGAAATATGTTGTTAAGGAACATTGGGGCGGATTTCGACAATGGGTCGAAAAA
>CAYXWM010000064.1:0-12859 GCA_964468805.1 uncultured Defluviitaleaceae bacterium | reverse complement strand
TGCGTTGTTTCCAAAAAAGAGCTGGTATTGGTTAAAAATGCAGTCATCGAAACAGACCCCAACGCTTTTGTTATAGTTGCAGATGTACGTGAAGTTTTGGGTGAAGGTTTTCAACCAATATCCTGATTAAATTACGGTTAATTATAAACAATTCACAAATAAAAGGGGCTATATTTGAAATGTGCCTCGAAAATATTCGTTATTATGCATAACAGTCCCCGAAATTTTTTAAACTAAATATGTTATGAAGTTATCAGACAACCAAGATTTGTAAAAATATGCCCCGAGAAAAATCTTAACAAACTTGAAATTACTTGTAATTTTCAAAAACATGAACCTTAAACTTGCAAATTGTATTTAAAACTTATTTATGTTGCACAAAGCAAAGCCCTGTAAAAGCCAATTATTGCGGCTTCTTATGTTATATAACCAAGCAATAAAAATATTTGCGAAGAAAATTGTTGTGTTTATACATAAATTTTCTTCGCGTTTATTTTTTTGGTAAATTATTTCAATGGTTCTATTGGCGAAAAGGGTAGGTATTAACCGCAACAAATCCCTGTTTTACAGTATTTTGCCGGCAGCAACCGGACTACGGACAAAGTCGTTCTCCGGAGGCTTGTTATTTAGCATAACCTATAATTTTTGATTAGATGTAATAATTATACAAGTGTTACAAAATTGTAATATTCTTTTTGTTAATTTAATCAATAGCACATTCCCGAAATATTGTGTATGCTTTATTTTATTAAATAACGTAAAACTGTGCTTTATCAGCCGGGTTTAAACGGACAATTTTATTTCGCGGAGACGGGTAATCATAAAATACAATTTTGATTCCCCTTTTTCTCGATACCTTGTTTACCGGTAAAAGGAGGATAATGATGGCGATACTAAGGCTTAAAGACATTAAAAGAGTTTTTTCCAATGGGTTTGTTGCGGTTCAGGAAATGAACCTGACTATAGAACAAAATGACTTTGTGGCATTTGTAGGTCCGGAGGGTTGCGGCAAAACTACTGTGTTGAGAATGATTGCGGGACTGGAAGATATTTCAGCAGGGGAACTCTACATAGATGACAAGCAAGCAAATCATCTGCCGCCCACCGAACGCAACATTGCATTGGTTTTAAGAAATAACGCCTTATATCCCTTATTAAACGTATTTGACAACTTGGCGTTTGGTTTAAAGTTACACAATATACCCAGAACCGAAATCGAGCCAAGGGTTCGTCATGCAGCTTCCGTATTGCAAATGGATAATTTATTGGACCAAAAACCCGAGGCACTTAACGAAAAGCAAAAATGCTTGATTAATTTGGGTCGTGCCATAGTAAGAGAGCCAAAAGCCTATCTCATGGACGATCCCTTGTGTAATTTGGACAATCAATCCCGAAAGGAAGTCAGAGAAGAAATCCTCAAGCTTCATAAGGCATTGAATTCTGCCATAATTTATGTTACACAAGACCCCACCGAGGCAATAAAACTTGCCACAAAGATAGTTATAATGAACGACGGCATTATCCAACAGGCAGACAGCCCGGAAGTTTTGGTAAACAATCCTGCAAATCTTTTCGTGGCAAGCTTTATGAGCAAACCCGAATTAAACGTAATGGAAATTTACGTGAGAGAATCCGGCTCCGGTTATTGCTTGGAGTTTGGTAGCGGAAAGCTTCAACTGCCCGAAAGCAAAACAAAAAATCTTTCCGGATATACAAACAAAGAAGTCCTTGTGGGTATTCGTCCTCAAGATTTTACTTATGAATCTGAATTTACCCTTTCAGCTACCGTTTTGGCTTCGGAAATCATAGACGATGTAATCTATCACCATCTCCACTGCGAAGGACATAACTTTACGGCACAGCTTAATTTTAAACCCAACATAGGCGAAATGATTAAACTGCCCATTAATCCCGAAAAACTTTGCCTGTTCGACAGGGAATCCCAAAAGAATATTTGCTGTAAGCAGTAATTTTGGGTATTAAGGCTGAAGGTTTGTTTTGTTATATTTTTAACCAAATCTTGTTTTGTAACAAAATTGTAAGAAAATGCTTTTTGCTAAATATTTCTTATGCGTCTCAAAGATTTATCTTTAAAATAATCCATAATTTCGGCGTTTACAGCTGTAGAATCTGAAAATACCCCCGGTTTGAAACAAACCGGGGGTATTTTTATGTTAAAGTGTGCAAAAAATTAATCTTTAAAAATATATAAAAATGTATTATATTGGTTTAATTAAAGTACAATTTTATTTGGAATCTAACCCATAAACGGGTTTTTTCCGGCTCTTCCGAATTTTTAAATAAGAATGTTTAAAAAATTTGTGGGATTTTTTCATTAAATTCTGTTAATAATTTCTGTATATAACATTTTTTCGGAACATTTCACCGGTTATGACCGCAGAATTTATACTAATTCCATATAAGTTGAAGGACAAAAATAATTGTTTTTCCCTTGAACCGTTGGAGAAATTCAATATTTTATCCTCTGTTTAAAATGGAATCAGTATAACCGTACTTTATAACACATCCCAACCGGTTCAATTCCTCTGTTCCGTAAATATCTGCACTTTCCCGAACGAATCCCCGTATATTACCGATGTTTTTTCGGTATTGCCTGCTTGTTTTTTAGTTGTTGTTAAATTAAGCTGTATTTAATTGATTTAAAAAGAAAATATCTGAAAGTAAAGGGCTGAAGTTTACCGTAACCGGCAGATTTTTTAGGTCTAAAACATAGGGTGAGCCGGGCATTCCCGGCTATACTTTATGATAACTTTTTGCAAGGATTTAATCAATACGTGCCAAATTTATTAAAAACAGATGAAACTTTGTTTCACGAAACCGGTACATTCATATGCATTTTAGCCCTAAACGGAGGTTGATTCAAGAAAAAATTATCTATAATTAAGACTAATACTTCATGATTAAAATTATTTCAAAAAAAATTTGATTATCGCATTGAATTTTGGTATTATGAATTATAGTAACAAATCTGTGTTTTACGGCAGCAACCGATTGCGTGGGGTTGCGTCCGGAAACTGCCGTAATGCTGTTTAATCCGGCTGTCTTGAAAAGATTACGTTTTATGCAGGATTAATTATACAAGGAGTTGAAACAACAATGATATCGAATCAGATTTTGCAATCGACCATTGACGGTTTGAAAAATATAACTAAAACAGATATTTCGGTAATCGAACGTGAAGGCAAGGTAATAGCAAGCACCGAAGAACATATGCAGGGACGTCAGCTTGAAGGTATAGATAATTTCTTGAATTCTCAAGCGGAAAGCCAAAGTATTCAAAATTATCAATACTTTAAAGTGTTTGACAACGGCATTGCCGAATACGTCATTACCATTAAAGGTATCGAGGAAGAAAGTTATCAAATCGGCAGAATAACCGCTTTCCAAATCCAAACTCTTTTGGTCGCCTACAAAGAGCGTTTTGACAGGGATAACTTTATCAAAAATCTCCTTTTGGACAATTTGTTGCTGGTTGACATCTACAGCAGAGCCAAAAAGTTGCACATAGAAAACAACGCAAAACGCGTGGTTTTCTTAATTGAGGCTATGATAGACAGGGATATGAACTTTGTTGAAATAGTACGCAATATTTTCCCGTCAAAACAAAGAGACTTCGTAACCACAATAGACGAAAAGAGCATAATTCTTGTTAAAGAATTGGGACAAAAAGACGGAAAAGAAGAAATAGAACAAATCGCAAAAGTAATCTGCGATACTTTGAGTGCAGAGGCTATGTGCAAAATTTCCGTTGCTATAGGTACGGTTGTTGAGGACTTGAAATTTGTTTCTTCTTCTTATAAAGAAGCAAAAATGGCTTTGGAAGTCGGCAAGATTTTCGACCCGGAAAAGAACATCATGGACTATCATCAATTGGGCATAGGCAGACTTATCTATCACCTGCCCGTACCTCTATGCAAGATGTTTGTGGACGAAGTCCTTCAAGGACAAGTATTGTCTCAATTTGATGAAGAAACCTTTGTTACAGCCAATAAATTCTTCGAAAACAACTTAAACGTTTCCGAAACTTCAAGACAGCTTTACATCCACAGAAATACCTTGGTTTACAGGCTTGACAAACTTCTGAAAATCACCGGTCTTGACCTTCGTAACTTTGACGATGCCATAACCTTCAAAATTGCTCTTATGGTTAGTAAATATATGACATTTAAGAAAGAATTTTCTTTTTAAAAAGTTCTTAATATATTGAAATATCTCTTGAAATTTATGTAAAAAAGGCGTAAAATATATAATATACCGTTTCCTTGAGAATTAACCGGGATTTTACATTACCTTGTGTTTTGGCGGCAGTCAGCTGCCGTCAAAAGGGTTATGGCGGTTTAAGCTAAAATATACTGAAGTTAATAACAGCTAATCCTTAAAATGTGCGGCTTATTGCAATTTAATTCAGTTTTATTTAAGTTAAGCCGGGAAAACAAAAATCGCCGCTGTATTAAATACGGGGTTTGGTTTAACCCTTGGAAAAGGTGTTTTTGCCTGAAAGGGAGATATAATTGATTTTAATAAATGACGTAACCAAAATTTACGACAACGGAACAAAAGGTATCGCCAACGTTAGCTTTACCGTTAAAAGAGGAGACTTTGTTTTCTTGGTAGGAGCAAGCGGTTCGGGCAAATCAACGATAGTTAAATTAATACTCAAAGAAATAGAACCTTCGGAAGGCGAAATTTCCGTAAACAATCAGAACTTGGCTAGAATCACCCGAAAGCAGCTGCCGTTTTACAGAAGAAAAATCGGTGTGGTTTTCCAAGACTTTCGCTTGCTGAAAAATCTGACCGTTTATGAAAACGTTGCCTTTGCCATGCAAATTGTACAAACTCCCGGCAGAGAAATCAGACGTGCCGTACCGGCGGTTCTCGCCATGGTAGGTTTACAAAAAAAAGCCAAGGCTTACCCCAATCAACTCTCCGGCGGTGAACAGCAAAGAACAGCTCTGGCCCGTGCCATAGTGAACAAACCGTCCATTTTGGTTGCCGATGAGCCAACCGGAAACCTTGACCCAAACAATTCCTGGGAGATTATGAATCTTTTGGAGGATATAAACAACCGGGGAACCACCGTTGTTGTGGCTACTCATGCAAAAGACATAGTGGACCAAATGCAAAAACGGGTTATTACTCTGCATAACGGTATTTTAATGCGAGATATCAGCAAAGGTGGTTATGAAGATGAGGTTTAGTACCATAGCATACTATTTTAAAGAAGCTATAAACAGCCTTATCCGTAACAGACTCATGAGTTTGGCATCCACAGCAACCGTTATAGCTTGTATATTTATGATGTCGTTTTCATTCTGCATCGCCGCAAATTTGGATTATATGCTTACCCAGGTCAGCTCCACCATAGCCTTTCCGGTTTACCTCAAGGATGATCTCGACCCGGTAAAAGCCTTTGAATTGCTGGATAAAGTAAAGGCAATACCTAACGTTAAAAACGTTGTTTACATATCTTCCGACGACGCTCTGGACAATTTAATCAAGGACTGGGGTGAGGATGCGGTTGCCCTGGAAGGGCTCCGGGCAAAAAATCCTCTGCCACGTTCCTTTGAAATCGAGGTTTCAGACCCTAAACAGCAAGCATTCGTCGTCCAAGAAATAGAAAAGCTGAAAGAGGAAGGTATAGAAGAAATTAAGCTGGACCAAGATATTACCAACATTATAATAACTCTTAACAACTCCGTTCGTGTGGTCAGCTTAATCGTCATCGGCATATTAATCGTAATTTCCGTGGTCATTATTATGAATACGGTTAAAATTACCGTTAACAGCCGAAAAACAGAAATAAACATAATGAAATACGTTGGTGCCACAGACTGGTTCATTCGCTGGCCTTTCGTTATAGAGGGCGTGCTTATCGGGATAGTTGGTTCGATTATTCCCATACTTTTCTGTATGTTTACCTATAACGAAGCCGTAAACTATGCAACAAGCGTCCTGCCCATCAACAACTTTGTCCTATTCCGAACCGATATGGAGATTTTCTCCTTCTTGGCACCTTTTGCCATTGGTATGGGCATTTTTATGGGTACTTTGGGCTCGGTTTGGTCATTACGCAGACATTTGAAGGTTTAAGAATTCCCTTTAACCGTTTTGCTAACAGTACTCCTCGCTTCATTATAAAATGAAACGGAAGTTAAAATCAGACTTCTTTTAATCATTTGAAAGAACTCTGTTAACCTTGGAGGTAAATTTTGAAGAAAATATTATGCTTTTGTTTAATACTCTCGGTGTTTGGCTCTTTTGGCTCACAAGTGTTCGCAAACAGCATAGCAGACCTTAAAAAACAACAGCAGGAAATTAAAACCAATACTGCAGAGGCCAAGAAAAAATTGGACTCTATGGGTCAGCAAAAATCAGAGCTGCAACAGCAGATGGATGAAATAGACAACCAGTTGTCCCAAGTTACAAATGAATTGGATACGGTACAAAACGAGCTGGAAAATACTCAAACGCAGCTTGTTAATACAGAAAAAGAACTGGAAGCGGCGGAAGAAGACAGAGAAGAACAATACGAGCTTCTCAGAGAACGCCTTCGCTTTATGTATGTAAACGGACGTATAGGTTATGTAAATGTGTTATTCAAAACGGACAGTTTTCCCGATTTTTTCAACCGTCTTGAATACATAAACAGAATCTATAAATACGACCAAGGATTGCTCAACCAATTAAAAGAAACAGAGCAAGTAATTGCCGATAAATACAACGAAATAGACGAACGAAAAAAAGAACTGGGCGTTCTCATGAATTCCCAAAAGTCCAAGCAAAGAGCCTTGGAAGAAGCTTTAGGTCAAAAGAAACAAGTAATCCAAAGCCTAAATGCCGACGAGCAGAAATATCTTCAACAAATTAAAGAGCTGGAAGCATCCGGTTCCAAGGTTGAAAATCTTATCAAGGAAAAACAAGCCGAAGCGGCAAGAGCCGCGGCAGCAGCAGCCGCAGCCGCCCGTCAAAAGAACGCAGCTTCCTCAGGGACACCTTCCAAAGGCACCTACACCGGCGGTAAGCTTAATTGGCCGGTACAAGGAAGAACAGGCGTAAGCTCCGGCTACGGTTCCAGGAAGAGCCCCATCAGCGGACGCTCCGAGTTCCATTCCGGTATAGACATTCCGGCACCTACCGGCACAAACATTCTATCCGCCGAAAAGGGTACGGTAATTTTCGCCGGTAATATGAATGGCTACGGCAACACAGTAATTGTTGACCACGGTAACGGTCTAAGCACACTTTACGCTCATAACTCCAAACTTACCGTATCTAAGGGTCAATCGGTAGACAGAGCTTCTGTAATAGCCAAGGCAGGCAGCACGGGTTATTCCACAGGTCCCCACTTGCATTTTGAAGTAAGGGTAAACGGCGCTCACACCAACCCCAATAATTACGTAAGATAAATAAGCCGTAATTACACGGCAATAAATACAGAATAATTAAACCCGATATCTTGGCGATATCGGGTTTTTTTGTGCCGGCGTTTATTTATAGCTTTTAGTATGGTGTTTATTCTGCGTAAGTTTTAGATAACGCTATAAGTAATTTTTACAGTACAAGTTTGGGCTTATTAAAAAGGCTTGGTAAAACTTCAGTAAATTTCTTGATTGTTGGATGGTAGGTATGTTAATATATGATAAATCGCATTTAACAGACTTAAAATATGGGAAATAGGGGTTGTTTTTCCAATGCCTTATTTTTTATTCAGAGGTAGGGTAAAGGCATTATTCGGAGCTGTCAATAATACTGCTTCGTAAGCCCCAAAACTCCCAACGGCTCAAAACAATAATATCGGAGGTAAAAGTTAAATGGGTAGGTTTATCAGTATCAAGTATAGGATAGTCTCGGTATTTATTGCTTGTATTACTATAGGGGTAATTTTGCTTGCCATATTTACCAATACAACACTAGGTTATATTTCCAATACCTTTGCTGAACGTCAATTGCTGGAAACAACAAACTACTATTCACAATTAATCAAAAATAAAATAGACCACAGCCTGTCTGTGCTAATTACAGCAAGGTCGACTTTGCTACATTCAATGAAATACGGCAATACCGACAGATATGAATATGAAAGCTACTTAAAAGACGTACTCAGCAATTATCCTCAACTTGATTCTATTTACATAATGATGGAACCCAACGTCTTTGACGGCAGAGACAGCGAATTTACCATGTCTACCGTAGGTTCCAACGATTCGGGTAAAGTTTATATCTACGTTTACACCAAGGACGACGGTACGACAATCAGTACAACAGATGAAGACGATATAGGCGTAAATATAGATGGTGACTACGACCTGGATATGTACCAAAGGCCTAAAAAGGATCGAAAGAATTACGTATCCAATCCTTATTTGTATAATTTCACAGACTACAGTGCAATGATAATTTCCGTTTCGGTGCCTATTATTGATGAGAATGATAAGTTCTTGGGTGTTCTGGCAGTGGACATGAATGGAATAGAATTATTTGACCAATTGAGTAATCCCATTTTTAACACCGGCTATTTAACCGTTACCTCCGACGATAACAAGTATATATATACTGCCAACGAAGACGACCTGGGCGATGATGTTGCACCGGAATTTGAAAACGTATTTATCAACGACCCAAACACCACCGAAAAGCTTGACAAAAACGTTGATGTTAAAGGTGTTCAAAGCATGGTAATGCGTATACCTCTGCGATTTGATTACTCCGATCAGGTTTATTCCGTAGCGGTTGTAGCCCCTAACTCCGAAATTTTTAAAGACAGCAACGCCGCTGTCTTGGGTATAACTCTTTCTGTAATCCTAATAGGTGCGGTAATGGCGGTAGTTACGGTTATATACTTGGGTAAAAAGATGAGACCTTTGGTACAAATGGCTAAGGTTTCCGACGAAATCGCCCGGGGTAACATCAATGTTAACCTTCCTGCCACCAAGAACGACGAAATAGGTACACTTTCAAAAAGTTTTGGACTTGTTATAGAAACCTTTGATTCGCTCTTGACCGACATAGGCAATCTTTCCAAGGAACATGCCAACGGCAATATTATTGCCAAAATAGATGCAAGCAAATATCAAGGTTCTTTTAACGAGGTAGCCTTGGCAACGTCCCAAACCGTTGGGGATTACGCCAAGATGTTGCAGGAGATTATTCATTGTGTTTCCAACTTTGCAAAGGGTAATTTTAACGTAGAAATACGAAATTATCCCGGCAGAAAAGTAGGCATAACAAAGGCTTTAAAACAGCTTAACAATAACTTATCCTCCGTACGTCTTGAATTAGGCGACTTAATAGAAAACGCATCTCAAGGCGAATTGGATTTCCGTTTGGATGAAAATAAATACAAGGGTGACTGGCGAATACTGGTGGATTCATTAAATAAACTTATGAACCACATTGCCGAGCCCATAAACGAAACAGCCCTGGTATTAAAGGAGGTTTCCCAAGGCAAATTCTCCGTTAAGATGACCGGTGACTATCAAGGTCAATATTTGGTGGTGAAAAACTCCATCAATAATACCGTAGATACCATAGCCGGCTATATACGTGAAATTTCCCGTATTTTGAACGAAATGTCCAATAACAATCTTCGACAATCCGTTACAGGTGAGTATGTAGGCGAGTTTTCCTTAATCAAAGACAGCCTTAACAGCATTATTAAAAACTTTAACACCATACTGAATAATCTGGGTACAACAGCCAACCAACTTTCCGACGGCTCAAGCGTTATTGCCCAAAGCACCGGTCAAATCAGCTCCGGTTCCCGTGAACAGGCTGAATCCGTGCTTACTCTCAAAGGGCTTATAGACGAGGTTATATCAAGCACTACAAACGACTTGGAAAACACAGGCAAGGCAAAACTCATAATAGAGGAGTCTCACCAAAGCATAGACAGGGGTACCGCCGAAATGAATAAACTTTTAAGCTCTATGAGCGAGCTTACCAACGTATCCCAAAACATTAATTCCATAGTTAAGGTTATAGACAATATTGCTTTCCAAACCAATATTCTGGCGGTAAATGCAGCTATAGAAGCCTCTCACGCCGGTTTGTACGGAAGAGGGTTCGAGGTTGTTGCAAACGAAGTCAAGGATTTGGCACAGAAAAGTATAGAATCCTCCAAAGAAATAGAAAAACTTATAAAGCAGGCTGTTGACAAGATAAAAACCGGCACAGAAAACGCCAACGCCACCAACGCCATAATGCAACAAATTATAAACGTCATAAACAGTACCAACGGTCTGATGGACACCATAGCCCAATCCGCCACAAGTCAGGTGGAAAGCTCCGATGCCATCTCCAAACAAATACAAATGCTGCTTCAAATAGCAGATACCAACAACTACACCACAGAACAATTGGTGGCAAGTACAGAAGAACTGGCAAGCCAAGCCGAAGAGCTCAACCAAACCGCCAATGATTTTGAACTAAACGACCGATGATTTAATAACTTGTTGGAAAAACCCGCAAATCAACAATTTGCGGGTTTTTTAGTTAAAGTTACTACTTATACTGATTCCTTTACAGAGGACAAAAATTTTTGACTTTTTTTCAACGGTTCAAGGAAGAAACATTCCTTATAAAGTTAAGTTTAAATTACCTTTATGGGGAAATTATTATAATGGCTTTAATCCGGAAAGAATGATATAATATAAAAAATTATTTGTATGTAAATTAAATTCAGATATATTGATATAGGAAAAATTAATATTATTTTAGTTCGGCTTTTTGGAATAGGGAGTTTGCTCCCTAAAGGTTTTATTTAATATTTACCAAAGAAAGGAAAACATAATGGTAGAAGTAGTAGGAGTAAGATTTAAAAGAGTGGGCAAAATTTATTATTTTGACCCCGAAGGCAGTGTTTACGAAAAGAGTACAGACGTATTGGTGGAAACTGCCAGAGGTATAGAATTCGGCAGAATCGAAATCCCCAACAGATATATAGACAAAGAATCCACAGTCCTGCCCTTAAAAAAGGTTATACGCACAGCAACCGAGGAGGACAGACAGCAAGAGGCCCAAAACCGTGTTAAGGAAAAAGAAGCCTTTGGCATTTGCCTTGAAAAAATAAAAGAACATAATTTGGACATGAAATTAATAGACGTGGAATTAACCTTTGACCTGTCTAAAATTTTATTTTATTTTACCTCCGACGGCAGAATAGACTTTAGGGAATTGGTAAAGGATTTGGCGGCTATATTCCGTATGCGTATAGAATTAAGGCAAATAGGAGTTCGTGACGAAGCAAAAATTTTAAACGGTATAGGAATCTGTGGCAGAACCCTTTGCTGCTCAACGTTTTTGGGCGAATTCCAACCGGTGTCCATAAAAATGGCAAAAGACCAAAATATGTCCCTGAATCCCACCAAAATATCGGGCATATGCGGACGTTTAATGTGTTGCCTAAAATATGAGGAAGAAACCTATGAACATCTTACCAAGGATATGCCGGAAATAGGCGAGCAAGTTTTTACACCGGAGGGCATAGGTGAGGTTTTGGGCGTAAACGTGTTACGCCAAAACATTAAAGTAGGCATACGCAAGAAACCCACAGACACCATGACTACCTTTGCATTCCAAGGCGACCAAGTAAAACGCCTGCACATTAAAGAGGTTCAAAATGATACTGAAGAGTTATGAGCGGATTGATGACCTGCAGTGCAACGGCTATAAAATAATCCAAGACTTACGAGGGTTTTGCTTCGGAATAGATGCAGTTTTGCTAGCTAACTTTGCCCGGGTGAAACCGGGAGACAAAGTGGCAGACTTGGGCACAGGTTCCGGAGTAATCCCCATACTTCTGGCGGCTAAAACTCAAGCCTCTCACATTTACGGCGTGGAAATCCAAGAGGAATCCGCCGAAACAGCCCGACGCAGCGTAGATATGAACGAACTGGCAGATAAAATAACCATACTAAACTCCGACATAAAAGAATTGGACTTGCCCAAATGCTCCTTTGGAACGGTTACCTCCAATCCGCCTTACATTAAGTCCGGTTCGGGTCTTGTTAACCCCTATTCACCCAAGGCTATAGCCCGGCATGAAACCCATACGCCTCTGGAATGCTTCATAAAAACCGCCGCCGACTTGCTTATATCCAAAGGGCGGTTTTATCTTGTGCATAAACCGGGACGGTTGGCGGAGATTTTCGCTTTACTCCAAAAATACAAGCTGGAGCCCAAAACTCTGCAATTTGTCCACGGTTCACCGGCAAAACCGCCAAGTCTCTTGCTTTTGGAAGCCCTCAAAGACGGCAATCCGGATTTAAAAGTTTTGGAACCGGTTATACTTAGCGAACAATAAATAAAATACAACGGGGCATATGCAAACCGGATTTTATACTAATTCCATATAAGATGAAGTACAAAAATAATCGTTTTTTCCTTGAAGCGTTGGAAAAAAATCAATTATTTTTGTATTCTGTTTGAAATGGAATCAGTATAATGTTTGCAAGACTGCCCCTTTATTTTGCTTGAAGGATACCATAATGCTTTTTCTTACTCACTTTTTGGCACTTTCTATGGGCTAACCGCAGTCCCTTGCCTTGAACCGTCGGAAAAAATCAATTATTTTTGTCCTCTGTTTAAAATTGAATCATTAAATATACGCATTATTTTAGCGTAAATACACTAATCCGGGTATAATGAAAGATATATTTGCTATTGCTCATAAGCGTTCACTCACAGCAGTTTTCTGCCAAAACCTAACGTTCGCTCACATTCGCAACTACGCAAATATATCTGTTTTTACAAAAAACATTAGTATTACATAATTTTTACGAAATAAATATTGACTTTTTTTTAGATAAGTGTTAGAATTTCACGGTATGTCAACAATTAT
>CAYXWM010000063.1:0-13185 GCA_964468805.1 uncultured Defluviitaleaceae bacterium | reverse complement strand
TGGGTGCGGCTATCGTTGCCGGAGTTGGCGTGGGTGTTTACGAAAGCATAGAAAAGGCTTGCGACCGGCTTATAAAGTTTAATCAACAAGTAACCGAGCCTATAGCTCAAAATGTTTCCGTTTATAATGAAAAATACGAAATATTCAGGGAGTTATATCAAATTAACAAAGACGTATTTAAAAAGCTTTAAGATAAATTTATTTGTATAACCTTATTTTGTGTAAAAACCTTTAAATTTGGTTTCGCCACATAATAAGGTTTTTTGTTGTTATATATTAATAATAAATGTCCCTAATATAAAGAAAGTACTGTTAAATGTTTGATTATTGCTGTCTTTTATGTTATTATTGTATAAAAGCATAGAAAGGGTTTAGTGTAAGTATTACTAAATGCGGGTGAGTTAAAGTGTATTGCGGAAATTGCGGAACAGAAATTCCGGACCATGCTAAGTTTTGCAATAATTGTGGGAGTAGTTGTGGAGAAACGGGTGCCACGGTAATCATTCCTGAAACAACTCAGGGTAACTTTAATCAACAAGAATCAACACCTCCCATTCCGGTAAAAGCCAAAAAAATAAAACCTATGACATTGATATTATCTTTGGTAGGTTTGGCGGTTTTGGCTTGTGTATTTGTATTTGTTTTTAAAGGGTCCCCTGAACCGGAGGGAAAATACATTAGTTTTCAATCCCAACAAGAATTCTTGATGTGTGAAAAACCTGTAAACAACATGGGAACTTTGGTATATTATTATTTGCCCTATGGAGAAAGTTTTTATAAGGAAATAGAACATAATTACAGGGTGTCTTCCTCCAAGATTATTATTGAAGGTGTAGGAGAAGACGAAGGCAAAGAATTTGTTTTCGAATATGTTAATAACGGTGAATATCTGATTAATACTTCTTACTATCTCGAAGGAGAAATTCCCGCCGGTAAACATTTTGATGCAAGCCTAAAGGGGGTTGCGGAAGATAAAGATATGAATGTATATAACATGGAATTTAGCAAGGATGGGAAATTTAAGTTCATTTTTAAAGACGGCAAAGAGTTTGAACATGAATATGAACGAGAAGGGGATTTGATAAAGTACAGTTATCCAAGCTTAAAAATCGATGTAGTAAACCTTATATACAACGGCCGTTTATATCCTAATGGCTATTACAAGTTACATACAGATTAATATAAGCAAACAAAAAAAAACCAAGGCTCCCGAAACTTATCCGGAATCTTGGTTTTATTATGTTAATTAAGCTTGGGCGGCGTAATCATCCACCATTTTCACGTAAGCCTTTTTCTTTTCGTCTGAAATCCAAGCAATTTCAAAGGCGTTTTTAGCAAGCTGAACCAAATCTTCTTTGGAAAGGTTGTATTTGGTTGCAAGTGCATACATATCATCAGAAATATAGCTTTGGAAATAAGCCGGGTCATCGGAATTTACGGTGACTTTAATACCTTTATGCAGTAATTCCACTATTTCTTTGCCCTTCATATCATCAACCACAAAGCTGTTGGAAACGGGGCAACAGGTTAAGCCTATGTTATTTTCCTTAATATATTCAACCAATTTGGGATTTTCAACAATGTTTGTTCCGTGGTCGAGGCGTTCTGTGCCCAATTCCATAAGAGCCTGTTCTATATGGAGTATGGAGTTTTCTTGGTCAACGTCACAGTGCATGGTGATATGGAAACCGTCTTTTTTTGCCATTGCAAATACTTCTGCAAATTTTTGCGGAGGATTGTTTCTTTCGTCTGAATCCAAACCTATTCCCAAAATCTCGTCTTTGTAAGGTAAGGCTTCTTTATATGTTTCCAAGGCAGATTCCAAGGACATATCTCTTAAAAAGCACATTATAAGGTTGGATTCTATGCCCAAAGTTCCGCTTTCTTCCACAGCTCTGTAATAGCCGTTGATTACGGTTTTAAAGGGCACTCCTCTGGAGGTATGTGCTTGAGGGTCAAAGAACAATTCCACATATTTTACGTTGTTTTCCTTTGCTCTTTTCAGATAATCCATGGCTAATGCATAGAAATCGTCCTCGTCTTGCAAAACATTCATTGCAGGATAATAAACGTTTAAAAATGAGGTAAGTGAATCGAATTGATAAGAAGCCCTTACTTCTTCTATGGTGGTTTGACCTATATCAATACCGTTTTTTTGAGCAAGAGTAAGCTTTAACTCCGGCTCCAACGAGCCTTCCAAATGCAGATGGAGTTCCGCTTTGGGTAAACCTTTAATAAATTCTTTTAAATTGTCAGACATTTTAAAAATCCTTTCTCGGCTGTATTTTTGTTGGTTATCATAATTTACTATATATCACTTAGAAAAGCAACAAAAAGTCTTTTTAATTGATTACTTCGGAACGGAAAATTACGGCTTTGGTATGGCCGGAAATCAACTCATATTTCTTAAAGCCTCCAACTCCTCCATCCACTTTTTTATTTTTAACTCTTTTCCTTGGTTTGTGGGCAAATAATATTTACTGCCCAACAAATTGTCGGGTAGGCATTGCATATTTGCTACCTTATTTTCTGTGTCATGAGCATATTGATAATCCTTGCCGTAATCCAAATCCTTCATAAGTTTGGTTGGAGCATTACGAATTACCAAGGGAACAGGTTCGGCTATGGTTTTTAAGGCATCGTTGCGGGCTTTTTTGTATGCAAGGTAAAGAGCGTTGGACTTGGGAGCAAGAGAGCAAAATACCACCGCATGGGTTAAGTGTACGTTGCATTCAGGAACCCCGATAAAATGACAGGCATGAAAGGCGGCAACGGCAACCTCCAAAGCTTGACTGTTTGCCATGCCTATATCTTCGCTTGCAAAGCGTACCACACGCCGGGCAATATATAAGGGGTCTTCGCCGCCCTCCAACATTCTCGCCAACCAATAAACGGCGGCGTCGGCATCGCTGTTTCTCATGGATTTATGCAATGCGGAGATTAAGTTGTAATGTTCTTCGCCGTTTTTATCGTACATAAGGAATTTTTTACTGATACATTGCCCAACGATTTCTTCGGTAACGGTAACCTTTGAATTTAGCGTACCTATGCTGTTGACTATCATATCAAGGGTATTTAACAGGGTTCTGGCGTCTCCGTTGGCAAAGGAGGCAACGGAAAACATTAATTCTCTGCTTATATCTATTTCAAGTTTGTAAGCTTCTTTGTAATGGGACAAAGCCCTTTGAGTTATTTGCACAAGGTCGTCGGCAGTTAGGGATTTTAAAACAAAAACCTTACAGCGTGACAATAAAGCGGAATTTATCTCAAAGGACGGGTTTTCCGTGGTGGCGCCTATCAAAGTAATGCTTCCGTTTTCCACAAATGGTAAAAACGCATCCTGTTGAGCCTTGTTGAAGCGGTGAATCTCATCTATGAAGATAATAGTCTTTTCTCCGAAGGCAAGATTATGTTCTGCCTGTGTCATTATGGTTCTGATTTCTTTAATTCCGTTGTTTGTGGCACTGAAATCAATAAATTTTGCCTTGGTTTTATTGGCTATGATTTTTGCCAGAGTGGTTTTTCCCGTGCCCGGAGGTCCCCAAAAAATCATGGAGCAAATCAGGTCCTGCTCTATAAGTTGCCTGAGGATTTTTCCTTTACCCAGCAGATGTTGCTGACCCAAGTAGTTATCCAAGTCGGTAGGACGCAATCTGCTTGCCAAAGGTATATTTTTTGCATTCACTTCAAACAAAGTTCTCTGTTCCATTTATCATCACCTAAAAATCAGAGGATTAATTCCGGGTTAATGCATTAAATTTTACACTAATTTTTACGGTAGTTCAACCGTGAAGCATATAACTTATGGGCAATAAAAAGGGCGTATGAAAAGCATACACCCTTTTTTGTCTATATATTCAATTACGCCTCGTAATCCACAACTGCTCTTTGAGTTACTACTTGCTTTACAAAAGCGGCGGCTTCTTTGTGAATGGGATCTTCTTGATATGCGTCCAAGTCCTCGGCTGTTTCAAACTCGGAGTAGAGAACCACGTCAAAAGCCTGATCGGATTTGTTGAAGTCTATGCCAACTTCAATTTTTTTAATTTGGGGAACATGATTAATAAGTGCTTCAAGCTTGATTTTCATTTGCTTGGCGTTTTCTTCTTTGTTTTCCTCTTTTAATCTCCACATTACAATATGTTTAATCATTTTCTAACCTCCAATTGTTGTCATTGTGATATATCATAAGCTTGCTCATGCCGCCGTCAACCATGATGTTTTCGCCGGTAATAAAGGTTGAGCCTGCCAAAAACATGGCGGTTTTAGCTATGTCTATGGGTTTACCCACACGACCGGCAGGATGCTGGGAATTGTCCTCCGGTGAAAAGGGGTAATCCAAGGTATCTATCCAACCCGGTGAAATGCAGTTAACTCGAACCTTTCCGGACAAACTGACCGCCAGTCCGTGGGTTAGGGCGACAATTCCGCCTTTTGCCGCCGTATAGCTTTCGGTGTTCGGCTGGGATTGAAAGGCTCTGGTGGAGGCTATATTAATAACCGAAGCGTTTTCACTGAAATAGGGAAGAAACAGCTTGGTCAGCATAAAAGGAGCAACCACACCTATTTGTTGAATGTATAAGAAATCTTTATAGTCGCAATCTCTGATACCGCCCTTGCTTATACAGGCGTTATTTATGAGAATATCCACCTTTTCAAAGGCTTCCGTAACCCTTGAGCTGAAATTTTTTAAGGTATCTTCATCTGCAATGTCGCCCTTGAAAAAAAGGTCGCAATCAACGGGATTATCGCTAATATCGATTACCGCTGTTTTTGCACCGGCTTTGCGAAATTCTTCGGTCAAGCATTTACCTATACCGTTGGAACCGCCGGTTATAACTACAACTTTACCTGTAAAGTCCATCTGCTAACCATCCTGTTTTTATTTTCACTAATCATATGTCTATAATTTGGGATTGTCAAGCTGTTATACTAATTCCAAATAAGATGAAGGACGAAAATAATCGTTCTTTCCTTGAACCGTTGGAAAAAATCAATTATTTATGTCCTCTGCTTAAAATGGAATCATTATATAGTAGTTCTCCATCAAACTCCCTCTTTCCAAAAAAGCCGAATATAAAATCGTGTATCTAATTTTAAAGTTAATTTACTATAAGATACAATCTTTGGTTATTGGGGTTTTGTGTTCAAAAAATAAAGGAGAGAACTTTTTTGTCAGAAGGTTCTCTCCCTAAGTTTATAATCTTTTAATTTTATAAATATTTGTAATCTGATTCATGGTTTCGGCTTGGCTGTTAAGCTGTTGTGCCGTAGAGGCAGATTCTTCGGAAATTGCAGTGTTGTTTTGAACCACGCCCGAAATATCGGTAACACCAAGGCTGATTTGTGACAAAGATTCTGCCTGATTTTTGGATTCCACGGCAATATCCGAAACATAGGCGGAAACATCTTCTATATCCTTAACTATTTGTTTTAGAGAAGCGGCGGTATTTTTTGCGGCTTTTTCACCGTCTCGTATTTTTTCGAAGGTGTCGTATATAAATTCATTGCTTTCTTTGGAGGCGACTTGGCTTTTGGAAGCTAAGTTACGAACTTCGTCAGCGACTACAGCAAAACCTTTGCCGAATTCTCCTGCTCTGGAAGCCTCAACGGCGGCGTTCAGAGCCAGTAGGTTTGTTTGGAAAGCTATGTCGTCTATAGCCTTTAGAATAGTTGCTATATTTTCGGCAGCTTCGTTAATTGCACTCATTGATTGCAACATTTCCTTCATACAACGATTGCCGTCTTTTGCGTTTGCTTTTGAGTTGTCTGCCAATTCGCTTGCCATAGACGCTTTATTGGCGTTTTCTCGGACTTTACTGTTTAAACTTTCTAAGGACAAACCCAATCCCTCTATGGTTTTAGCCTGTTGCGTGGATCCTTGAGCCAGTATCATGCTTGATTTGGATATATCGGAAGCTCCTTGAAGTACTTCTATGGAGGCGGTCTGCATTCCTTGGATTATATCGTTGAATTTGTCTATAAGTGCATTGACGGAATTTTTAATCCCGGCAAACTCGCCCTTAAAATTGCCTTGGATTTCTTGATCAAAATTGTTGTTGACCATGTTTTCCAAAGTTTTGTTAATCTCAACACAGTAAGAGGCAAGAGCATCTGCGGTTGAATTTAACGAATTTTTAATAAGTGCGAAAACACCTTTATAGTTGCCTTTTACTCGTTGATTAAAGTGTCCGTTTGCGATATTGTCCAAAATAGGAGCGGCTTCTTGAATAGGGTCGGTTATAGCTTGGAGCAGACTGTTAAGGCTTGATAAAATATGTCTCCATTCTCCGGAAAGTTCAGATATATCAGCCCGTTGAGAAAGCTCGCCGTTTAAGGCGTGTTCCAGAATAAGGTTAATTTGACGGCTTACGTCTTTTAGGTTTGCTCGAACTTGTTCTACCGCGAGATTGGTTTGATGTTTTTCGCCGGGGTATTGCTTTAACTGAACGTCAAAGTTGCCCTGTGCGAAGTTTGATAGACAATCCAACAACAGCCGGCTGTCCTCTATATAATCTTCTGCCATTTGATTAATTCCCACGGCTACATCTCGAAAACTTCCTTGGTAAAGGAAAACGTCTATTCTTGCACCGGTTTCACCGTTTTTATGGGACTCCAACATAGATTTCAAGTCATCAATAAGCTTACGTAAAACGGTTAACATGTTTGATATGCCTACGGATAATTGTCCGATTTCGTCTATGGAGTTGGTATGAGGAATGTTGATATTTATGTTACCGTTGGAAAGTTCCGCTGCTGCATGAGAAATATTAACTACTTGATTAACGATCATTCTTTTGCATAAATATCGGTTTAAAATCAGCATACCTATACCTACAATCGTAATGGTACACAGAACTAAAATCGTATTATATGTAACGGAAGCCAGAATATCGTCTATGGGTTTTCCGGCGAAATAAACCCCTATAGCTTCGCCGTTTTCGCTGATAATGGGTTTATACGATGTATAGTATTTATTGCCCAAAATATCCGCTTCAGCATAGTAATCCTGTTTTTGATTAAGAACGATGTCGGCTATATCTTCGTTAAGCTTGGTGCCGATTTGTCGTTCGCCCTCCTTAGTTATGGTGGTATTGATTCGTTCGTCTTTGAGAGCAACGGTTATTTCGCAACCGGTGGAACGCTTTAAATTATCCACAAAATTGGGATTGTCCAGTTTATATCCGGTAGACACAACGCCCAGGATTTTACCGTTGGTTGCTATAATGGGTGAAGATGAGCGTACCGAAAGTTTTACTTCCGTTCCAGGTTCAATATAAGACTCGCTTACGCCGTTTAAAGCAGAAGTAATATTTTGTTGATACAAAATAGAGTCTCCTGCCTTGTCGCTGTGGGTTCTGACCACAACATCACCGGCAGTATCGGTTATGGTTAAGAAATCGGTGTCGTTAATTGTTTCTGCCAAAATACTTTTTGCTGTCTCTTTCAACCCGGATATCATGCCGTATTGCATAGCGTTTTTTATCCGGTTGTCATCCGCCAAGCGTTTTGCAACTTCCAAGGATGATTCTTTCATGCTGTTGGTTTCGTTAAGAATAGCATTCATGGCAACGGCGGTATCATGCTCCAAGATTCTGTCTATGACTCGCATGTTTCCGTTTAGCATTATAGTTACGGAGATAGCTGTGGTTAATAGTATACTTAATAATGAAATAAAAAACAGTTTGTTACCCACTTTTTTAAATCTCACGATAGCACCTCTTTTCCGGACGATATATACAAATAATAAAATTGAATAAATTAATTATAGTAACCATTGTCAAAATTGTATCACAAAATTTAGAAACTTTCAATATAATTTGGCAAACTTTTGCAAAGGGTAAGCGGAAAATGAAAAAAACTTAGCGTTAACGTTAATTTTATACTTTTTGGTTCTATACTGATTCCATTCTAAACAGAGGACAAAAATAATTGATTTTTACCAACGGTTCAAGGAAAAAACAAGTCCTTCATCTTATAAGGAATTAGTATACTTTTGCTTATAAGCAAGCATAAACCCTGAAAATATATTTGAAAATAAAATAACGGCAAAAGGTCTTATATAAATCCTTACTTTAGCCAAGATATATGTTTCTCCGTGTTTGAAGGGATGCATTATATCTGTTTTTTAAAGGATTTATTAATCTCTTGCCGTTAGTTATTGAGAATTTAAGTTTTGTATTGCAATTTCTGCATTTCTTTTTAATATTTTAAGCCCTCGCCATGCTAAGGCTGAATTTTTATACAGTAAATCAAATTCAGAGTCTGTCATGTTGAGTATAGAATCCAAAGTGGGTTTAATAAGGTTAATGTCGGTTATTTTATCTGCGTACTCTCCCTTATAAGGGCAGACCGCAACGCAAACATCGCATCCGTACAGCATATTTCCCATACTTTGCCTTTCCTTTGGGGTAAGAACCGCCTTGCTTTGGGTTAAGAAGGAAACGCATAAAGATGGGTTGCAGGAATAGCCTTTGTAGGTCAGTGCTTTTCCCGGGCAAGCCTCAATGCATTTACGGCAATCTCCGCAAAGTGAAAAGTTTGGGGCATAACCGGGAGTGGGCTTTAAAGGCAGTGAGGTGAGCATATATCCTATGTTAAAATAGGCACCGAATTTTTCCGAAATAACCCCGCAGTTTTTACCTAACCAACCCAGACCTGCCTTTTTCGCCAACTCACGTTCCACCAGATTACCGGAATCCACGAATATTTTCCTTTGATCTTCCGCAAGCCCCAACTTGTCCGCCAGTTCAAGCAACAGTCTGCGAAGCTTTACGTGATAATCTTCGCCCACCGTATAAACGGATAACAAGCCTCGGGGCAAATCATCGTCTGAAACCGGCAATTCCTTGTTATATCCCATGCCTATGACTATAATGCTTTCGGCATTATTAAAGGAAGCTTTAGGATTCGTTCGAATCTCTATATCTTTTTTAACAAAGGGAGTAGTTCCCGGTTTTAGAAGGCTTGGCTCTATGTCTAAGGGTTCGGCGTTGCATATGCCGTATATTAAATTTTTATGGGCGGCAAACTCAGCTATAATTTTTTCCAATGTATACCTCTTGAGTACAGTTTTGATAAAGATTATTTGAAGTAGGGTTACTTTTTTAAGGTGTTAATCTAAGATACAATATTCCAGAACCTGTTGAAATTCCGTTGGTAAGGCACAAGAAATCTCTTTGCCTGAAAGGTATTCCAAGGGTTCTTTTATTCGTTTAAATACAAGTAAACCGCTGTGAAGCAGTTGAGAATTGACATTTAAAGAATGTTTCAACATATGATTTTCGTTGGGGTCTCCGTATTTTAAGTCTCCCAAAATAGGATGGCCGATGCTTTTTAAGTGTACCCTGATTTGATGGGTTTTTCCGGATAATATTTTAATCTTAATCAGACTGTGTTTGTTTGTTGATTTTATGGGGAAGATTTCGGTAACAACCTTGGTGGCATCGTGGGAAAATTCCGTTGAAACCTCCGCTTTGTTGCCCTCTGTTTTTTTGATATACCCGGTTAAAGTACGGTTTTGGGTGACCTGTCCCTTAACCACAGCAAAATAATACTTTTCAATTTGGTGAGCTTTTTGCATTTCATTTAAAACTTGGGCTGCCGGAAGGTTCTTGCAGCTTATTATCAAACCGGTGGTGTTGCGGTCCAGTCTGTTTAAAACCGATGGGCTGAAGGTGGATGTTTTTGAGAAATCGAAACCGTGGGAATGGTGAAGATAATTGTGAATACGGTGGATTAACGTATCCCTGTCTGATGAGGATTCGGGTTGGGAAAGGACTGACTTGGGTTTGTTGACAACCAGTATGTTTTGGTCTTCAAACACCGTTAAGAGGGGTCCGGCGCTTAAATTAACGGAGATTTCTTGTGTAAATTGATTAATTGTCTCGTCGGAAAGATAAAGAGTAATTCTGTCTCCGCATTTAAGTATTTCGTTACCGGTTGCTTTTAAAGAATTGAGTTTTATATTTTTTTTACGCAACATTTTGTAAATAAAGCCTTTGCCTGAGTTATTCAGCAATTTAAGAAGATATTTGTCCAAACGTTGGTTTTGGTTATGAGAATCTATAATAAATTCTTTCATTAAGTATTGTTTAAGCCCCTTTTGCTATTAATATCATACTCCACTTTCACCGCGGTAAAAGATATTGTAAAACAATTTCGGTATAAAAGCAAATTTATTGCAAAGTATTTTGTATATTACCGAAATCGAATTGAATATGCTGAAAAACGGCCTAAAATAGTAAGTTTTGTCTTAATCAATACCCGGTTAATGGCTATGGAATGATTGTTTGCGGGGCTCCCATAGAAAAGGAAGTTGCAAACAATCAACCTAAAAGTTGTCGAGGCCGGATGCACAGTAAAAGCGGAGTCATGACAAGATGGCTTAAATCATTTCGAGGTCGGAAGCGACTTCGTCTATTACCTCTTCCGAAATCATAGCCATTTCAAATTTTTCAAGTACAGACGCTTGAATTTTTTCACGAGTTAAGGAATTAATGGGATGAGCGATGTCTCTAAACTCGCCGTCCAGTGTTTTACGGCTGGGCATGGCGATGAACAAGCCTTTATCACCCTTGATTACCTTAATGTCGTGAACTACAAATTCATTGTCGAAGGTAACGGAAACCACAGCTTTCATTTTACCCTCTTTGTTTACCTTTCTAACCCTAACATCTGTTATTTCCATGATGTTCTCCTCTCTGTTTGAAAATACATTTTGTTTTTTATGTATACGGCCGGGACAAATTGTCAATAGCCGCATATATCACAACCAATTGACGGTTTTGTGTTTTTCTAACTCCGGTAACAATGAAGCAGGGTTTATTTCTAGCTATAACATGGAATTAGTAATAAACGATAAAAAAAGCAATCTACTAAAATAACGATAATTCAAGTTTGGAGATATTTTTGTTTCTTTTATTATTATATAATATAAATTGCAATAAAGCAACACTTTTTTTACAGTTTTTCTGTAAGGTATGAACAAAGATTGCTTGCCGAATATACCAAAACAACAATTCTTGGAAACCGGTATATTATGTATACTTATTATATTCTCGGGAAAGCTTGAATACAAGCTTTAATGAACATTTTTATGTATTTATAACAATTTGTTATGGATTACAACAGATTAAAAAGAAAATATTAAGCTGTTGTAATCCGTTTGGCTAATTATTTAGATACTAAAGTACGGAACCCATTGGGATAACCGTAGGTTCCTCAGTACCACCGATAATCTGCTTGCCGTCGGAAAGCACCACTTCTTTGTCCAAAATTGCGTTTTCGATAACACAGTTGTTTCCTATATAACATCCGTTCATTATGATGGAATTTTTGATTACGGAATTTTCTCCGGTAAATACCCTCCGGAACAATACTGAGCTGTCCACAAAGCCGTTTAAGATACTGCCGGAGCCTACCAATGTATTACAGGAGCGAGAACCGGAATTGAATTTTGCCGGGGGTTCATCCTTGGGTTTTGTTTCGATATAAGGATAGTTCTTGGTAAACAATTCTCTTACATCTTTTTTGAGGAAATCCATGTTGGTGTTAAAGTAAGAGTTTATGCTGTTGATTGCTCTCCAATAACCTTCAAATTTATATCCCATTATTTTAAGTTTACGACGATACCTGATAACTATATCTTTTACAAAATCGTAGCGACCTTCGGGAATAATGGTGTCTAAAAGCTTAATCAACAAAGTTCTGGAGATAACATAGATACCCATGGAAATTTTACTGGAATCATGCTCTATGGGTTTTTCCTCCAGGTCAATTAATCTGCCTGTACTGTCCAGTTCTACCGCACCGTAATTTCTTATGTCCTCATTTTCAATGTCCTTATAAACCAAAGTAATTTCGGCTCCGGTGGAAACATGTTGTTTTAAAAGCTGATTAAAGTCCATTTTATAAACGGCGTCTCCGGAGGCTATAATAACATAAGGCTCCGTGCCGTATTTTAAGTAAGTTATATTTTGATACAAGGAATCTGCCGTTCCTCTGAACCAAAAGGAGTTATTGTTGGACAGATAAGGTGAGAAAACGAATAACCCGCCTTGTTTACGTCCCAAATTCCACCACTTTGCGGAAGAAAGGTGGTCATGCAAAGAGCGTGAGTTATATTGAGTTATAACAGCAACCTTGCCTATGCCGGAATTGGACATACTGCTTAAACTGAAGTCAAGGCTGCGATAACAGCTACCCACGGGGATAGCCGCCAAGGCTCGCTTATCAGTTAAAACTCCCAATTTTTCGTTATTACCGCCTGCAAGAATTACGCCTATAGCTTTCATAAGTTCACCTCTTCTTCAATAAGTACCGTTCCGCCGCCGGGCAAGAAACCGTTGTCACCAAAGTCAGATAATTGGGTTATGCCGTGTATTACGCAATTTTTGCCGATTTTAACGCCGTCCGGCACAACAGAATTATCGCCCACCACGGTAATACCGGTGTCGTATATATCGGGTTTAAGCTCGTTTGGAGTATTTTCTCCCAATCCCATTGTAACGTTATTGCCGATTTTCGATCTCTCGTCAATTATGCAACGGTCTATGTGACAGTCTTTGCCTATGGAGCAATAGCCCATTATAATGGAGTCTTTTATATAAGCTCCCTTATCCACAAAAACTTCCGGTCCCAACACGGAGTTTATAACCGTACCGTAAATTTCACAGCCTTCGGAAATAAGACTGGTGCTGACTTCCGAATCCTCTCCGGTGTAAAGCGGCGGTTGATGGTCCATATCGGTGTATATGTTCCAGTAATCCTCGTAAAGGTTAAATTCGGGTACTGTGCGGATAAGTTCCATATTGGCTGCCCAATAGGATTCTATGGTTCCTACGTCTTTCCAGTAATCATTAAAACGATAAGCGTAAAGGGTCATTTTTTCTTCAAGCATCATAGGTATAATATGCTTTCCGAAGTCACTGTCCGTATGAACTTTGTTATCCTTAATCAGGCACTCTTTGAGTTTTTCCCAAGTGAAAATGTAAATACCCATGGAAGCCAAATTGCTTTTGGGGTTTTTGGGTTTTTCCTCAAATTCGTAGATACAGTCATTGTCGTCTGTATTCATTATACCGTAACGGGTAGCCTCTTCCATGGTAACTTCCAATACGGCTATAGTAGCGTGGCAGTTGTTTTTCTTATGAAATTCCAACATTTTGGAATAATCCATTTTAT
>CAYXWM010000062.1:0-13373 GCA_964468805.1 uncultured Defluviitaleaceae bacterium | reverse complement strand
CAGCCGACGACGCAGCCGGCTTGGCAATTTCCGAAAAAATGCGTGCTCAAATCCGCGGCCTTGATCAAGCTTCTTTAAACGGTCAAGACGGCGTTAGCTTAATCCAAACTGCAGAAGGTGCTTTGCAAGAAGTTGAAAACATGCTTCAACGTATGCGTGAGCTGGTAGTTAAAGCTTCCAACTCTCCTCTCGAAGCATCCGACAAAACAAAGATTACTTTGGAATTAAACCAATTAACCGAAGAAATCGATGCTACTGCCGGCAGAACCGAATTCAACAAAAAGAAACTTATCGACGGTAGCTGGGCTAAAAATGAACTCTACTTCCAAGTAGGTGCAAATGAAGGTCAAGGTATCCGTATCAACATCGCTAACATGGATGCTACTTGGTTAGGTGTAACCAAAGGTCAAATCGGCGATATCGTTGAAGCCGCTTTCAACAAACCCGGTTCCGTAACCACCGAAACCAGAGACATCTTTAACGGCAAAAATGCCATCAACTTCAGTAACCTTAACGATGTTAAAAATGCTGCCGGTACTTATGAATTTGGCAACGGCGCAAAAATGATCATCGACGATAAGGGTGTTATCACTACCGAAGGTTTCAAAAACTCTACTATGAACGGTATCTTTGATACTCAAAATTCCGCTCAAACTATGCCTCAAACATTTGAAACCGAAGACGGTTTGAAATTCACTTATGTTGCAGGACCGGATAACAAAGGTACTTTAACTTTTGTTCAAAATCGTTCCGATGCAGTTAGCGGTAATGTAAAAACTATCACCCTTACAAACGGTACAACAACTACTATCGGTGCTCTTGGCGGCAGTGTTAGTTACGCTGCTCCCGGTGGTGGTGTAGCTCCTACCTATACCTTCAACCATGGTAACTTAAGTAACGGTGCTAAAGATTTGATTGCCAAAGCTAACGATGGCACTGAAATCGGTATTGAACATGGTGTTGCTTACACCGCCGATGAATTAAAAGACCTCTTCAAAGGTGTTGGCGGTTATGTTGAAATAGACGGTTATAAAATTAAAGTCAACGCTAACGGAACCATTGAAAACAGAGCTGTTTTGGAATCCAAACCGGTAGGAAACCCAATCAAAACTACTTATACTGCTTATGTAAGCAGCACAGCAACTCAAGCCGGCGAAGGCACCACAAGATACAACTCAGTCAATTTGTTCAGACTTAACGGCAATAATGCCAGCGATACCTTGGATATGAAAAACCAAGCAGACCTTAATGCAAACGCCGGTGTTTATACCTTCGGTGACGGCGAGAAATTAACCATTAAGATGGATGGTACTATTGATGCTTTTGGCTTTACAACTTCAAACGTTGCCGGTGGTGTTCAATACACTTCCAGAAGTGGTGCAAGCTTTATTTACAACGCAACAAATAAAACAGTTGAAGTAACAGACCTTGGTCAAGGTAGAGGCGGTCAAAGCATTACTGCTACAGCAGATACTGTCGGTACAGTAGCTGCAGCACAGGCGGCCGGTAGTACCACCAACATAACCGGTATCAACGGATTGTCTATCTCTGTTAGCGTTCAAAATGCTTATAACTTTGCTACCGGTGCAGCTAATATTACTTACAATTACACTGATCCCGTACATGTATTGGACGCTACAGGTAAATCATTAGGAACCATCGACATTAACGGATTAACAGCGGCACAATTAGATGCAAAACTTGGATCAGATTTCGGTGGTGCTACGAGCCTGTATCTTGGAGGAAAAATTTTAACCGTAGATGGTGACGGTTTAATAGATGAATTTAAAAATGCTACCGGTGGTACTACTGTAGCGGGTCCGGTAACTATTCCCGGCGGAAACAAATCCGTTACTTTCATACCTGCTACATCTCAACCACAACCTCTGCAAGGTAAGGATATATTCATAGACAACGGCGGCACTGTTTCTGATGTTATTGATTTCAAAAACGCATTGCAACTTGACTCTTCTTCCGGCGTTTATGAATTTTCCAATGGTTCCAGACTTGTTATCAACAAAGACGGCACCTTCTCTGCAGAAGGTTTCCAACAAAACAGCGGCGTTTATAACACCAAAGACGGAAGCATAACTCAATCTTTCGATATTTTGGCTTATGACTCAACAAACGCAAACGGTATCGTTGCTTTCAGATACGATGCTGACAACAACACCCTTACTTACTACGGTGTTCCCAAACAAAACGTAAACGGTTCAAACGTTGACGTTTCTACGCTTATTAAACGTGACGGCCCTACTCCGGGCGAACCCACAACCGGAAACACTGCAGGAGAAATCAACTTTGATAAAGACACCGGTAAATTCTCTGATGCTACAGGCAAAGAATTATCCGCTCCTAACGGCAGAGTATTAACAGCCGGCGAAGTTATCTCCAAGCTTACAACCCGTATCGATAACGCTATCGAAATCGTTTCCAGCCAACGTGCGGTTCTCGGTGCATTCCAAAACCGTCTTGAATACACAATCAAGAGCTTAGACATCTCTTCCGAAAACTTGTCCGCATCCGAATCTCGTATCCGTGATACAGACATGGCTAAAGAAATGATGAACTTGACCAAGAAAAACGTTCTCAGCCAAGCTGCTACTTCTATGCTTGCTCAAGCTAACCAAGCTCCTCAAAACATTCTTCAATTACTCAGATAATTTTTTATACATACTAAGGTTTAAAACTTTTAAAGTGTAAGAAACTAAGGATAGGGAAAAAGAGCAGAGGTCCGACACCTCTGCTTTTTTATGTGTATACTGAATCCATTTTAAACAGAGGACATAATAATTGATTTTTTTCATAGAAAAAGCTTCCGAGTTATCCTCGGAAGCTTTTCTAATTCGTGAAATTATGACATTACGGAACCCATTTGATTTCCGCCTGATCCTGAATTCATTGTGCCGGAACCCATTCCTTGACCGCCTAAGCCGGAGCTTAAATGAGATTTAAGCTGACTGCTTTCGTTTTGGGAAACTTGAGGTGCGGGTGTATAATAACCTTTCTTTTCAGCTATTTTATAAAGGTTGTATTGGAATTGTTCGTCGCCGTCACGCATTTGTTGGAAAGTTTTGCGTAAGTTTTGGTCGGAACATTCGGAAATTACTTTTGCATAGTTACCCATGCTGGCTTTGGTTTGACTTAATACGTCGTTTACTATATCTTTTTCTTGCATCATGACCGGTTTTCCTCCTTATTTATATAATTTTATTATAACATATCAATTAAGCGTTTAGAGCTGGACAAGGCTTCGTTGGAAGCTGTTTGGAACATTTGCTTAATTTCTTGGTCTTGGCATTGGTTTGCATATGCGCCGAGCTTTTTGGCCATCATTTGATGACCGGAAGCTATTTCACGGATTGCGTTAAATTCCATTTGGTTAAGTTGTGACATGTTAAATCCCCTTTCGTATTTTTTTAAATCCCATTCCGGGAAATTATCTTCGTCATAAATATACTTCAATATCGATTTTTAGCACAATCGAGTAATCCGCTTAAATATTTAATTATACAGATTCCATTATAATCGATTAAGATTTAAGTAGATTACATTAATATTTTGTCTGAAATCGTCGAAAATATTCAAGAATAAAGTGTTAGTACGGCTGATAGTTTCCTTAAAATTCCGGCAAAATAAAAAAACACCGATTGAATATTTAATCGATGTTTCGCTTATATTATATTTATTGAATTTGGATAAGTAACAAGCCTGTTGCTGCAGTTATTCGTTAGAAATCAGTTCGGAGATAATGTTTCCGTATAACTTATTTACGTTGGATTTCCAATTATTGCAAATCAGCTTTGCCTGCTCTCTGGATACTACCAGCAGGCTTAATTCCATGAGAGACTTTTCTTTTTCATAAAGCCCGCATTTTACGATAAATTCGTTGCTGAAATGGTCATAAAAGTAATTTGCCGTAACATCATAAGCTTTGTGGTCTATGCGTTGATTTTCGGTGACGTATGTTAAAATACGGTCGCGTATATGTACGGGAACATGTTTTTCGAAATATTCCAGGGTAGTAATACCTTCGTTTGTAATGGAATAATAGCTTAAATTATTTTCCTGTTTAAGCTGAAGATAACCGGCTTGAACCAACTCAAAAAGAATGTGTTGCAATTCAAAATAAGACATGAAGTTTTCTTCCAAGGTGAATTGGGAGATTTGACTGTTTGTCATGGGAATATTCATTCTGTCTATTAAATAAAGCAACAAGAGTTTGTTTTCCACTTGATCGCCTTCATCAAAAACAGATATATTGCTCTCATTGCTCAAATTCTACACCTCTGTTTCCCGAATATGGGCATAAAACTTGGGAGCCGCAGCTCCCTTTGTCAGTCGCAAAGGGTTATTTCTACAGTATTGGTAAGGACATCTGTATACGAAAAAGACACTTTTCTTGAAGGCTGCTTTCCTTCGAAAAGCTGAACTGTGAAAATACAGGGGTAGACGTCGGAAATTACACCTTCATTAACAGTAGATTTTTGTCGTCCTTTGTTAGATTCAAGCTTGACTCTTGAACCGATGAAGCGTTCAATATCCCTCTTTACCGAAAAAACGTCGTTTTTAATATACATAGCCTTCACCTCGCTTATTATTGTACCCTGTAAATTACAAAATAAACCGAAAATTGACTTGGCAATATTGCAAAAATAAAGCAGGGTATTAAGGTTTACATAAGCTATAATGACTAAGAAAACGCTGAGTAACGTAAAATTTTAGAAAAGTCTTAGCGTAAGTGAATATGGCAGATGAGGTGAACGCAGTAATTTTATACTGTTTTTGCCAAAATGTTATACTTAAAGTCTTTTTAAAATCTTTATTCAGCATTTATCCAAGAATATTATAATAACCCAATAATAACATAAGGTAAAGGAAAAGTCAACATTATATCATATGAGATTTTGAATGTCAATATCAAATTTAATATTTTTATGCACATTTAAGAATTTTGTTATAATAACCATGAAATGAAAAAATATAATCCGGTCTAAACGTCAAAAACCAATAAAAAATCCGATGGCATTTGGTATAATTAACTGAAACAGGATAATAATTATTTTCAATTTGCCGTTAAACAAGCTATTGAAAAAAATCAAAGAAATAATTCAGCTTATTATTTCTCCGGATAAATAAGACGATTCCCATTGAAGTTATTCAATAAAAATCGTCCCGGAAAATCTCTTATTTTCTTAAAAATAATTAAATGCATCCGGAAAGCCGTTGCATTTAATTAGAGTGAAAAATATAATACTTTTTTGTTTTTGCTTTCTTATAAAGCAGCGTTGGCAAAACGTGTAAGGCTTGATTTTTTTCTTGAAGCATTGTTTTTGTGGTAAATACCTTTAGAACAAGCTCTATCAATAGCGGAAACAGCACCTTTTAAAGCAACGGCAATGTTTGCTTTGTCGCCTGTTTCAACCGCGGTAACAACCTTTTTGATTGCCGTTTTTGTTGAAGATTTAATAATTTTATTTCTTAAAGTTTTCTTTGCAATAACTTTAATTCTTTTCTTTGCAGACTTGATATTTGCCAATCCATTCACCTCCGATAAATTTTGGTTGCATATTTTGCATTCAAACTTAATTTTAACTTAAAAGTTCCGTAACGTCAAGGGTTGATTTGCCGTTTCAAACCTTTAAAACCGGCTCTACTCTTGCACCGATGGTGGTCATCAATAAATCTTCCGCTTGAGTTTTATCAATATTTTGAGATAAAATTAATTCCGAGACAATAATTTGTTTTGCATTGGTCATCAATTTTTTTTCTGCTGTGGATAAGCCTTTGCTTCGTTCTCTCATAAGCAAGTTTCTGTAAACCAAGGCGGCTTCGGAAAGCTTGCCTGTTTTTATGCGTTCCAAGTTTTCTTTATAACGTTGGTTCCAGTTATCGGGCATTTCCATGGGGAAGTTTTTAACTCCGGAAATAACCTCCATAACTTCATCCTTGTTGTAAACCTGTCTTATTCCCAAATCCTTTGCTTTCAAAGCTGAAACGCTGATTTTTAAGTTGCCTACGGGAATACGCAAAACGTAGTAAGTATGGTTGTTGCCGTCTATCTCCTTGTGTTCCAAGTCTTCGATAACTCCTGCACCGTACATGGGATAGACGATTTTGTCGCCTTTGCAATACAAAAAATATCACTCTCCTTTATTATATATGATTACGGCAAAAAAGCAAATAATCATTGTATTTTGCCGTATATTACCTTTTTGTCTACTCGGACTTATTGCCCGTTTTGGAAAGAATCAAATAAGCATTGATAAAATTATCTATACTGCCGTCCATAACGGCTTGTAAATTACCCATTTCCTCGTTGGTTCTGTGGTCTTTGACCAGGTTATAAGGATGAAATACATAGGAGCGTATTTGGCTGCCCCAGGCTATGTCTTTTATCTCTCCGCGAATATCCTGTGCCTTTTCCATTTGCTGTTGTTGTTCCAGCTCGTACAACTTGCTTTTAAGCATTTTCATGGCTCTGTCTTTGTTTTTATGCTGTGAGCGTTCGTTTTGACATTGAACAACTATACCTGTGGGGATATGAGTAATACGAATGGCTGATGAGGTTTTGTTAACGTGCTGTCCGCCTGCACCGGAGGAACGATAGGTGTCTACACGCAAATCGTCCGCATTGATTTCAAATTCAATGGTGTCGTCCAATTCAGGCATTACGTCACAAGAGGCGAAAGATGTATGTCTGCGGCCGGAAGAGTCGAAGGGAGAAATTCTTACCAGACGATGTACGCCTTTTTCGCATTTTAAATAGCCGTATGCGTTATCACCGTTAACCTGGAAGGTAACCGAACGGAAGCCGGCACCGTCACCGGGTAAGAAGTCAAGGGTTTCAATGGAGTAGCCGCGTTTTTCCGCCCATCTGGTATACATTCGCAGAAGCATACTAACCCAGTCGCAAGCTTCGGTTCCGCCTGCTCCGGAGTGCAGAGTTACAATGGCATTACTTCTATCATATTCGCCACTTAACAAGGTTGCTATACGGATATTTTCATATTTATTTACAAATTGTTTGTGTAACTTTCGACATTCTGCGGTAACCGAGTCATCACTTTCTTCTATGCCCAATTCTATTAAGGTACATAAATCGTCGTAATCACGGACTAATCCGTCATATTCTTCCACACGTTGCTTGAAGCCTTTAAGAGTTTGCAAAATCTTCTGACCGGCTTCCATATCCTGCCAGAATTCAGGTTGAGCCGATACAGTTTCCAGCTCTTCTATTTTGCGTTTTGCTCCTGCAACGTCAAAGTGAATCCCCCAATTCTTTTAAATTTGCTGCATATGGTTGCAGGTCCAGATTAAGCTGTTCCAATTCCAGCATTTTTTCACTTCCTTCTTTGTTGAATTGCAGTAGGGTTATCCTTCTGCCGGTTTTAAACTCATTAAAACCCACTTTCGTGGGCAAAAGTTGTAAATTTAAATTTGAATTTACAGGATTTTTCAGACAGGGGAGAATGACTGTATAACTCAATGCATCCTTTGAATAAACGGACTGTTTGTGGGGGTAAAACCCAAAGTATGGCAGTTTTCCCACACAAACAGTTCAATTATTTTATAGCATTATACAGCCGGTTTACCGTGGCATCTTTTATACTTTTGACCGGAGCCGCAAGGGCAGGGTTGATTGGGTCCGATTTTAGCGGATTTACGCTTTTGGGGTGTTTTTTGAACGGATTCGTCATGATTGGTAAACATCTCTTTTGCAACAGCTTCACGCTCAGGCTCTCTTATAGCCAAACGTACGTTAAACATGGCACGAACCGTATCTGTTTGAATATTGTTTGAAAGCTCCTCAAACATATCATAGCTTAAAAATTTATATTCAAGCAAGGGATCTTTTTGTGCATAGGCACGAAGATTAATACCTTGACGCATTTGGTCCATGTCATCGATATGGTCCATCCATTTTTGGTCAACCACACGGAGCATTATTGCTCTTTCTATTTCACGCATACGGGGAGCGGTAAATTCTTCTTCTTTGTGATTATAAATTTCTACAGCTTCTTTGTAAAGTGTTTCTTTTAAATATTCCTTGTTGATAGTTTCTTTGTCTTCCTCTGTTAATTCGTAGGCAGTCTTATGAAAGATTGGCATAAGGTTTTCGTTGAGACCTTTTAAATCCCAGTCCTCGGGATATTGAGCGTCAACAGTATGACTGTCTACGGCACGGTCTATAACGCATTTTAACATGGACAGAATGTTATCTTTTAAATCTTCGCCAACAAGAACCTTGCGTCTTTCCGTATAGATAATTTCCCGCTGTTCGTTCATAACACGGTCATATTCCAGCAGATGCTTACGAATACCAAAGTTATTGCCCTCAACTTTTTTCTGAGCGTTTTCTATGGCTTTGGTGAGCATGGCGTGTTGAATCGGCTCGTCCTCGTCCAGTCCCAGAGCGTCTACCAGTTTCATTACACGCTCTGAACCGAATAATCTCATTAATTCGTCCTCAAGAGAAATGTAAAAACGGGATTGACCGGGGTCGCCTTGACGACCGGCACGTCCTCTTAACTGATTATCAATACGGCGGGATTCATGTCGCTCTGTACCGATAATTTTAAGACCGCCAAGTTCTTTAACACCTTCGCCAAGTTTAATGTCGGTACCACGACCTGCCATGTTAGTGGCTATGGTTACAGCTCCTTTTAAGCCGGCATTTGCCACTATTTCCGCTTCACGCTCGTGATATTTGGCGTTCAAAACTTCATGGGGTATTCCTTCTTTTTTCAGAAGTTTACTCAAAATTTCGGACATTTCTATGGTGATAGTACCAACAAGAACAGGCTGACCGATTTCATAGCTATCCCTTATATCCTTAACAACGGCACGGAATTTTGCCGCTTCGGTACGATAAATAACATCGGAAAGGTCTTTACGAATTACAGGCAAATTTGTGGGAATGGCAATAACGTCCATGCCGTAAATTTGGCGAAATTCTCCTTCTTCGGTTTGTGCCGTACCGGTCATACCTGCCTTTTTGGCGTATTTGTTGAAGAAATTTTGGAAAGTAATGGTAGCCAGTGTTTTGCTTTCTCGGTTTACCTTTACGTTTTCTTTTGCTTCTATGGCTTGATGCAAGCCGTCGGAATAGCGACGACCGGGCATAAGGCGGCCTGTAAATTCATCTACTATAACAACTTCATCATTTTGCACCACATAATCTTTGTCCAAATGCATACCGTAGGTAGCTTTTAAGGCGTTGTTAACGTGATGTTGCAATTCCAAGTTTTCGGGGTCTGCAAGGTTTTCCACGGAGAAGAAACGCTCCGCTTTGTGTACACCTTGTTGAGTAAGAGAAACAGTCTTGCCTTTTTCGTCTACCACGAAGTCGCCTTCTTCTTGAAGTTCGGCACGGGTTATGGGGTTAAGTGCTTCCTGTTCGTTAAGGATTCTTCCTTTTTTCAAACCTCTTACGAAGTTATTAGCTATTCTGTAAAGTTCGGTGCTCTTGGTGCCGGTGCCGGAAATAATAAGTGGCGTTCTGGCTTCGTCGATTAAAACAGAGTCAACCTCGTCGATAATGGCATAAGCCAATTCACGTTGAACGGTTTGCTCTTGATATACTACCATATTGTCACGAAGATAATCAAAACCAAGTTCGTTATTTGTTGCGTAGGTTATATCACAGTTATAAGCCTCGCGGCGTTCTTCGGGAGTCATATCATGCAATATAACACCCACGGATAGCCCCAGGAGATTATGAACCTTACCCATCCACTGAGCGTCACGTTTTGCAAGGTAATCATTGACAGTTACTACATGAACGCCTTGACCCGCAAGGGCATTTAAATAGGCCGGTAAAGTAGAAACCAGGGTTTTACCTTCACCGGTACGCATTTCTGTAATACGCCCTTGATGGAGTATAATACCGCCCATTAATTGCACACGGTAATGACGCTCGTTTAAGGTACGTTTTGCGGCTTCTCTTACGGCGGCAAAGGCTTCCGGCAATATATCGTCAAGAGTTTCTCCGTCATCTAATCTTTGACGAAACTCGTTTGTTTTTTCAGCCAATTCCTCGTCGGTTAATTTTGCAAAATCCGGTTCCAAAGATTCGATTTTATCCACTATGGGAGTAATACGCTTAATTTCTTTATCGCTGTAATTACCGAATATTTTTTCTAAAATACCCATTGGTACACCTCATCTGTCTTTAGGTTATTTAACGTGAGTTCGATGCAGTCGATCATTCCGAATATGTTTCGCATGGTTATTGTGAAAAAACTTGCGAAAACTTTCAGAAGTTCAACGAAATTTAAATTTCATCGAAACACATTTATTTATGTTAGTCTATCACTGTTATCTTTTAAATTTTGGATATTATTCGCAGGTTTTAAACTTACTTGTAACATATTTTTCAGCTATGCCTAAAAATAAAAAAATTCCGTTTGCACAGAAAAGTATACTAAACGCTTTCGATGCCGATTGCTATCTTTGGTAACCGCATGATAATCGGCTTTTTTCTAAACTCGTTAAGTATATGTGGAATTATTTTCTGACGTTCTTTTATAGTTTAGCAGAAATTATATGTATAATGCAATGTTTTTTTAAATAATGTATTATTTTATTGACTTTTCAATACAAAATCCTACAAGGCTAATTTGAACAGGCAAAAAAAACGAAACTATTATGTTGGTCTGTTTTTTGTTGGTTGTTCAGTTTTGGGTTTTTGAATATAGGTGTTGAGAGAAGCCTTTTTGTCCCAAACTGCTATTTCATTAATAATCAATAAGCAGTCGATAAAAAAAGGCACGGTTGAGCCGTGCCTCAGTTTTAAAGGGAGAAATAAGATATTAATTGGTTTAATACTTCGGACTGACTGGATAATTGTTCGGCAGCAGCGGCTGATTCTTCGGATGTTGAAGAATTGCTTTGAACAACTGAAGAGATTTGGCTGATGCCCAAGCTGATTTGAGATATTGCCTCTGCCTGTTGGGTGGTTGAAATATATATGTCGTTTATGATGGAAGAAATTGAACTTGCATCGTTTACTATGGTTTCCAAAGCCTCGGCAGTGGTTTTTGCAAGAACAGTACCGTCGTTTACACGAGAGATTGAATCTTCAATCAAAACGGTGGTTTCACGGGCGGCTTGAGAGCTTCTGGCTGCAAGACTGCGCACTTCTTCCGCAACTACTGCAAAGCCCTTACCGTGTACCCCTGCTCTGGCTGCTTCAACAGCGGCATTTAACGCAAGGAGGTTGGTTTGGAAAGCAATGTCGTCGATAACTTTAATGATTTTTGAAATATTGTTGGATGCGTCTTTTATGCCGTCTATGGAGGACAACATATTTTTCATCTCATTATTGCCTTTTAAGGCATTTTCCGCTGATTTAGAAGAAAGATCGTTTGCAGTTTGGGTATTTGATGCATTTGTTTGAGTTTGCTCGTTAATGGTGATAATTGAAGCATTTAATTCTTGTACAGAACTTGCCTGCTCTGTTGCACCCTCTGCCAGTAACATGGCTCCGGAGGATATTTGTTTTGCTCCCATAAGTACATTATCCGCAGAAGTTTTAATGTCGCTTACAGTTTGGTGCAGAGTTGAAGTAATTTCATTTATGGATTCCTTAATTTGAGAGAATTGACCCACATAATCCGCTCTTATAGTCACACGAAGGTCACCTTGAGCAATAGCCTTGAGACTGTCGCTGATTTCCTTAATATAAGCACCGATGGCATTGATCATAACAGTAAAGGAGTTTTTCATTTTAGCAAAATCGCCATAGTATTCTTTTGTAATTTTGACATTAAAATCGCCATTTGAAAGCCTAAGTAAAACATCATTTGCATCTTTAACCGGTTCGGAAACCACAGCCAGCAATTTATTAAGACCTTCAATAAGTTTTTTCCAGTCTCCTTCGTAAATGTCAGCATTAACGTGTTCATCCAATTGACCGTTTATTGCAGCTTTTATTAAAGTATTTAAGTCACCGGAAATGTCTTGAAGGTTTGATTTTACCTTATTGGTTATTTCCGTAAGACGGTATTTTTTGCCGGGGAATACTTTTACATCCAGGTCAAAGTTTCCTCTGCCGATTTCGTTCATGTAATTGAAACATAGAGTGGTATCGTCAATAAGAGAAGAAACGGTATTATTGATAGCATCAACGGCTACTCTGTAACCACCTTCAAAGCCTTGGGGGTTTATACGGGCGTCAATGTCACCTTCTTCAAAGGATCCCGCCATTTTATTGACATCGCTGATAAGTGCCTGAAATACGTCTCTCATTTCGGCAATACTGTTTGACAATATACCAATTTCGTCACGGGAATTGGTTCTGATTTTAACATCAAAGTTACCCTTGGCTATTTCCTGTGATTTTTTGGTAATCGATGTCATTACTTTTGTTATACGAGAAGCAACAATCAAGGCTATTAGTATAGCTACAAAAATCAGTAACAAAAGAGCGATAATCAAAACAGATATTGCAAGGGTTGATTCGGTATTAACTTGTCTTTTGGTTTCTGTAACCTGGTCGTCCAGAGCTTTTATTCTATCATCTAAACTCTCATTGATTGTATTGGGAATATGAACATTTCTATCGATAATATCTTGAGTGCTTTCCCTAATTTCACCGTTTGAGGAAGCAACTACTTCATTCTTAAACTTAACATAATCGTTATTGATTTTGTTGAGCATGTCATCTACCCATTTGTATCTGTCTGCTCTTTCTGCTTCGGTAAGACCGGTATAGTTATCAACGATGGTTCTATATTCATCAAAATTTTCTTTAATACTTTTCATGTATTCATCAAATTCGTTAATAGCGTTTTGTTTTATGGATTCGTTCTGAGTATAAAGGGCAATTGTTAAAATAGATCTGCGAGATCTGGCAAATGCACGACCGATTTCCAAAACGTTGGTCAAAGCCGCTTGGGGACCCTCGATTAATGATTTATAACTGCTGTTAACTCTGCCAATGGTAATCACGCTGTACGCTGAAGATACCATAATAAGAATTATAAGTATGGCAAAAGCTACCAATAACTTCGATTTGATTTTAAGGTTATCAAAAAATTTCATTAATTTCCTCCTCCTGGGTGAATCTCGGGTAATAAAAGTAAACTTCACATCCGGAAACAGTAACATAATTATAAGGTGCTTGTATTGTTTACCGGATTTTTAACATGAATTAATAATAAATGTATATACATAAATAGTCAACAATTAATCTACCAAATATTTAAAGTTTGGCAAAAATTTACTAAACTTTCATATTAAGAATATAGATAAATTTTTGTTGACAAGTTAACGCTCCTGTGGTAATATATCAACGTCTTTAAAAACTGCACTTGGGGATATGGCGAAGTTGGGATCGCGCTTGACTGGCAGTCAAGAGGCCACGGGTT
>CAYXWM010000061.1:0-14538 GCA_964468805.1 uncultured Defluviitaleaceae bacterium | reverse complement strand
AGGCAAAGCCCTACAATATTAATGGGTAGCCCAAAAAGCGGGGTAACCCAGAATACCAAACCTAAAATACCTAAAACCATTGAAGCCGTGTCCATCTTATGCCACTTCCCTTCTAATCTTTTAGATTGAATCTATATAATACCTAAATTCGGCAAAAAATTCAACATATTAAAGTAAATACATATTATTGAAATATTATGCTCCTTATTAAAAGATCCGGGAATATGTCAAGAATTGATCTTATTTTCATCGGAAAACGAAACAATGGGTAAGTAGATTTTTTCTTTGTTAACCTTTGCACTGTAGTCATTCAGTCGTTTGGCAATTCTTTCAAAATCAGCCCCCTGTGCCGGAGTAGGCTTAAAATCATTTAAATTTTTCACAGAGGAAACCATTACGGGATGGATTTTTACTTCGTCTTTGGTCAGATTATAAGTACCTTCTTTATAGTCAAAAGTGAATTGCTGTGTAAATATAAATGTATCTTTGTCGGTAGGATTACGATTCCCTCCGAAACAAAAATTTCCCAAGCTGTAAACTATGTATTTATCTTTATATTTTTCGATACCTTGCATTACGTGAGGATGATGACCTACAACCAAGTCGGCTCCTGAATCTATGGCCCAATGCCCCAAATCCGTTTGGGTTTTGTTTGGAACATTTGCTCTTTCTATGCCCCAATGAAAACTTACCGTGACCAAACGCGCACCTTTGTCTTTCAATGCTTGTATATCAGCCTTAATTTCATTTTTTGCTCCGGCAGACCAACCTTTATAGCCGAGAAACCCTACCTTTATTCCCTTTACTTCCGTTATGTATTCCTTTGGCGATACGAAAACGCCTATTCCCGCTTCCGAAAGGTGTTTTAGGGTATCGTCAAATCCGCCTTGCTTATAATCCATATTATGATTGTTTGCAAAGTTTACGGCTTCAACACTGCCTTCTTTTAAAATATTTGTAAAAGAGGGTAAGCCCTTGAAAGTAAACTCTTTTTTGGCTGATGTATTTTTGTCTGTTAAGGGTCCTTCAAGGTTTACTATTGTTAAGTCATCTGCTTCAAATATGGGTTTTACATTTTCAAAAAAGTATGCAAAGTTTCCTTTTTGCTTATCAAATACATTGTAAAAGCTGTTTGCATACCCCCGAGTATGATCCATACCCAAGGTACAGTCTCCGGCGAAGGATAGTTTTATGTTTACAGATGCCGGTGCTTCTTCCGCTTGTTTAGCAAAAATTCTGCCGTTTAATGTGAGAATTAACGAAAATACCAATACTGATAGGCAAAACGATTTAATCTTCTTCATAAATCCTCCTTGTAAAAAAAATAAAGACACCTTGCTAAAACCGGTACTTATCTATAAGTCCTTGGCAAGATGTCTGTAGTCTTAGTATATTTTATACATTTTTTATGCATAATGCAACTATTTTTTCGACTTATTCTATGTATTTTGTACAATAAATCTCTTTTTTCACGGAAAACGCATTGTTCGAAAAAAGGGTTGTGACACAACTCTATTTGTGTCACAACCCTTTTTTAAATAAATTACACTATTTTTTTAATTTAAACCCTGCCACCATTCTTCTGATAGTATCAGCCTGCCTTGACAAGCGTTCGGAGAATGCCGAGCTTTTTTGGCTTATTTCTGTATTGGAACTTGTTACGGTGGTAACTTCGTTTATACAGGCGTTTAATTGTTTCAGATTGTTGCTCTGCTCTCTGGAACCCTCTACGATGTTATTAACCAAATTGGAAACCTCGGAAATTTGTCCTGCTATGGTACCCAATTTTTCGGCTGTCTCGTTTGCTACTTGGGTACCTTCCGATGCTTTGCTTACAGAGTTTTCAATCAATACGGTGGTTTCCTTTGCGGCATTTTGGCTTCGGCTTGCAAGATTTCTTACTTCCTCCGCAACAACCGCAAACCCTTTACCGTGAACACCTGCTCTTGCAGCTTCAACCGCCGCGTTTAACGCCAGAAGATTTGTTTGGAAAGCAATATCTTCGATTACCTTTATAATCTTGGAAATGTTGGTAGAAGACTCGTTAATGGCTTCCATAGCTTTAAGCATTTCATTCATAACCTGAGTACCCATTTCTGCGTTACTCTTGGCGTCTTTGGTAAGCTCATTAACATTGGCTGCAATTTCACCGTTTTTACGAGTTTGATTTTCTACTTTTTCGATGATACTGTTCAATTCATCGACGGCAGAAAGCTGTTTGTCGGCTCCATAGGATAATTCCAAGCAGAGATTGTAAATTTCCTTGGAATCATCGGATACTTGTTCCGCTGAGTCGCTGAAATCTGCCAAAATATTATTAAAGGTCTGCAAAATAAGGTTAATGGCGTTCTTAATATCGCTGAATTCACCTATATAATCTCTGTCAACGGAAATCGCCAGATTTTGTTTAGACATATCAGTAAGCAAATGACTGATTTCTTTAATGTAACCGGAAAATACATCCTGTGTGGCATTCAATGAATCCTTGATCAAGCCAAAATCGCCCTTATAATCGCCCTGTATTTTGGAATTAAAATCACCCCGGGACATTTTGCTCAATACGGCAACGGATTCCTTGATGGGTTCTATCATTGCTTTGAGTAGCTTATTCAGACCCCTAATCATCTTGCCCCAATGACCTTCAAATTCTTCATAATCTATCTCACGAGACAAATCGCCGTCGGTTAGGCTTCTTATTTCCGAATGTATTGCCTTAAAGGTACTGCGTAATTTTTCGATCGCTCCGTTGATTTCGGCTTTTTTCCCGGGAAAAAGTCTTAATTCCGCTTCAAAATTACCGGCACCGAATTCAGAAACAACCGCAAGTATTTCTTTTGTTTCATTTATATATTCCTCTGCCATTTGATTAACATTGGCGGCAACTGTTCGATAAACCCCTTGGAAGCCCTCTACATGGATTACAGCTTCGTTATTGCCTTTGGAATGTTCTTCGGTCATATTACTTATTCCGTCAGTTAAATTCAGAAATGTTGAATTCAGTTTAGAAAAATTTTGTGCCAGTATTCCTATTTCATCATTGGAACGAATTCTTATATTGAGATTTAAATTTCCTTCGGCTACCAAATCCGAAATTTTTGTTAATTCCCTGATAGGGTTTCTTAAAGCCCGGTTTATGTAAAATCTTGCAAGTAACACAAGGAGTATGGTTGATATGCTTACTAACAGTATAATTTTGTTTCTGAAATCATCCAGATGTCTGATAACTTCATCGGCATCTATATCGGCTCCTACTATGCCTATAACCTTTCCCTGATTATCAAATATGGGCGAGTAACCGGAAACCATATGTCCGTATCCTCCCGGTTGATAAATGCCGCTTACAGTATCTGCTCCATTGTCATAACACCTTAAAGAAGCCTCGCCATAATCTTCTATCTTATCCGTATCACCAAAAGCCGGTGCCATGCCCGGTATACCGTCAATAAAAATATACCTGTAATACACACCTGTAGGGTCCTTTACTATAGCATAGAGATAGGACATTTTTGATTTCTTTTTGGCTTCTTCAAAAAACTTCTGCATTTGGGTATAATATTCGGTTTTTTCTCCGCTTTCAACGATTTCGTTGAATTTGATCGGATCGATCAATGATGACATTGTTGCCGCTGTTGACAGGGCTACATTACCCTTGTACTCTATGGAATCATGCTGATAAATGAAATAATTGATGGTACATACAAGAACCGTAACCGCAATTATCATACCTATCTGCAAAAAAGAAATTTTTGTGCTGATAGACATGAATCGTTTCTTATTTGTCATTCGCTTCACTCCATATAAAATTATATAAATATTTTATAGGTAATCAAAAAATTAATCAACCAAAATTTTCTGTAAACAATGACGAAAATTATGTAAAGCTAAGAAGTTTTTTACAGCATTTTTTTGCATAGGGCTGTTTTTGTAATTATAAATTAAACCGGGAAAAGTACTTTAAAGATCTATAAGATTTCAATATAAATTAAAAACGCCCAATTGTGCATTTGTTTTGGTTATGTTAAAATTTTTTTTATATTTGAGTAATAAACTTTTACGGAGGTATGGGAAATTTGAATTCTCAACAAAGAAGAGAAAAAATTACAGATATACTGCAAAATAGCGAAAAAGCCGTAAGTGCTTCAACTTTAGCCGAACAACTTCACGTCAGCAGGCAAATTATTGTTTCGGATATAGCACTGTTAAGGGCAAAGGATTTTGATATTCTTTCTACACCCCGTGGTTATATTTTAAATACTCGGCAATCGGAGAATGAATTTATATTTAGAGTTGCCTGTATGCATAGCTCTGACTTGGTTAAGCAAGAAATCTACGCAATAGTTGACAACGGCGGTAAGCTGGTGGATGTTATGGTAGAACATCCTCTATACGGGCAGTTAATAGGAAAATTAAACATCTCATCACGCTTTGATGCCAATGACTTTCTTGAAAAATTGGACAGCAAAAATATTAGCTTACTTAGTCAGCTCACCGACGGAATACATCTGCACACTATTTCTTGCAAAGACGAAAGTATTTCCCAAAGAATACTCAACGCTCTCAGTGAAATAAACATTATGATAAATTCCGATTAAACTGCCGGTTAACGAATTTGTCATTTTCTGCGGCTGATTTATTGACACAAAAATAAGATTATGCTAAAGTATATGTGTCATGACACCTGTCTTTACATTATACTTTAGGAGATGAATATATGGGTTTACTGGGAATTTCTTTGCTTTTTGTAGGTATAGTTCTTGTTTCCAACGGCGTAAACATACTGAGCAAGGTTGATGCAAAATCAACCGCGTTTATGAATCTGGTTACCGGGTTCGTTATAGTAATCGGAAACATAATTTTTCTGTGCAAGGCCGAGGACATAATGCAATTTCAAAACGTTGCATCCGGATTTTTATTTGGATTTACATATCTTTTCATAGCTTCCAATCACTTATTCAAGCTTGATTGGAGACCCTTCGGCTGGTTCTCCTTATTTGTAGCTATATATGCCGTAATAATGGCTATTGGTACTTATAACATTGATATAAGATTTTTCTTGTTATGGTCAGCCTGGGCTATTTTATGGTTGGAAGGATTTTTGGAATTGATTTTAAAAGTAAAGCTTACAAAGATATTTCCCTACTTATGTATAGCTGAAGGTATTTTTGCTGCATTTATACCGGCAGTACTTATGCTTACGAATAATTGGTAAAATTATTTGATTGAAAACATACAAAAATAAATCGTTATAACACAAAGTTTCGGCAGATTTGGAGATTTGTTTTTGTACTTCCAAAATTCAGCCAACAGAAAGGACTTTAATTATGAAAAGAGCATTGATTATAATTGATTATGTTAATGACTTTGTTGATACTAATGGCAGTTTAACCTGCGGTGAACCTGCTCAAAACATAGAAAACAATATTTCTAAAATTATTTCGGAATTTAACGCAAACAAAGACTTTGTTGTAACCGCTTCAGATAATCACAAGGAAACAGATATTTATAATCCGGAACATAAATTATTTCCGGCACATTGCATTGACGGCACTTGGGGCAGAGAATTATACGGCAAAACCGCCGAAGCCGTTAAAAATACTCCGCCAGAGTTATTGATTGAAGTTGATAAGATTCGCTATTCTGCCTTTGCCGGTACAAATTTAGATTTAAAACTCCGTGAACGCAAGGTTTCCGACATATATTTGGTTGGAGTTTGCAGCGATATTTGTGTTTTGCATACTGCTGTGGACGCTTACAATTTAGGTTACAATATATTTATTTACGAAAACGCAATAGCTACTTTTAATCCGGACGGACATAAATTTGCCTTGACACATTTTAAAAATACGCTTGGGGCAACGGTTTTATAAAAAGTTATACTCGATGCAGAGTTCTCGGATTCTTATAATGAATTTTAAAATAATGTCTGAACTCATTCATTGATTTTTGTCATAATATTACTAATCCAAGTAACAAATTAGACAATCTTCGGTAATGTTGATTATTGAACGGGTTTTTTAATCCGGTATAATAATAATGTAATGATTATAGCAATTCCCTGTGAGGTTTATTATGCGTGATTATACTTTTGCAGCTGTTACAAATAATTGGCGTAGCTTTATTAACAAAGTTAATAGGGCTTTTTAAGCTATGCTGCAATAGTATTTTATTTAGACTACCCTGCGGTTTTCATAGCCGTAGGGTTTTTTTATTTTTCGAATCTCACACCGCTTCTATGAATGCCTGCAAACAATAATATTTCACACTGCTTTAAGCATTGTTTTTCGTATAATTTTTAAGGATAAATTAACGAATACTATGGGTAACCGTAAGAAAGTTCTTCTCATTGCAGTTATATTTTTGTTTGCAACCTTAAAAAACGCTATCAACAATCTTTTCATAAAATACTTAATTGAAAGGAATTTATCATGGAAACCATACCCTACAAAATCTATCTCACAGAAAAGGAGATGCCGAAGGCTTGGCATAACGTGAGAGCCGTCATGAAGGACAAACCGGAACAATTTATTCATCCCGGTACAGGCAAATTTTGCAGCAAGGAAGATTTGTTGCCTGTCTTTTGTGAAGAGCTTGTTAATCAAGAATTTAACGAAACAGACGAGTATATTCCCATACCGGAAGATATTCAAAATTTCTATCGTATGTTCAGACCTTCTCCCTTGGTTAGGGCTTATTGTCTGGAACAGGCCTTGGGAACCCCGGCTAAGATTTTCTATAAATTCGAAGGCAACAACACCTCCGGCTCTCATAAACTTAATTCTGCGGCGGCTCAGGTTTATTATGCCAAACAACAAGGAATTACCCACCTGACCACGGAGACCGGAGCCGGTCAATGGGGCAGTGCTCTTTCTATGGCCTGTGCTTATTTCGGAATAGACTTGACGGTTTATATGGTTAAGGTATCAAGCCAACAAAAACCCTACAGAAAAATTCTTATGCAGACCTACGGAACCAAAGTTATACCTTCTCCCTCCGATACCACGGAAGTAGGCAAAAAAATTCTTGCCGCAAACCCGGACACCGGCGGTTCACTGGGTTGTGCTATTTCCGAGGCAATAGAGGTTGCGGTTAAATCGCCCAACTGTCGTTATGTTTTGGGCAGTGTATTAAACCACGTACTTTTACATCAATCGGTAATAGGCTTGGAAGCAAAAACCGCTTTGGAGAAATACAACATTGTTCCGGATGTTATTATAGGCTGTGCCGGCGGCGGTTCCAATCTGGGCGGTTTAATCTCACCCTTTATGACCGATAAAATCAAAGGTAAAAGCAACACCGAATTTATTGCGGTGGAACCGGCAAGCTGTCCCAGCCTAACCAGAGGCAAGTATGCTCTGGATTTCGGCGATATAGGCAAGACCACTCCGCTTATAAGAATGTATACTTTGGGCAGCGGTTTCCTTCCTTCACCAAACCATGCCGGCGGTCTGCGTTATCACGGCATGAGCCCTATAGTTTCCAAGCTTTATCATGACGGGTATATGACAGCCAAATCCTATACTCAAACAGAAGTATTCGATGCCGCTGTTTTGTTTGCAAAAAGCGAGGGAACTTTACCGGCTCCCGAAAGCTCTCATGCCATAAAAGCGGCTGTGGACGAAGCCCTTAAATGTAAGGAAACCGGAGAAGAAAAGGTTATACTTTTCGGATTGACCGGCACCGGATATTTCGATATGACTGCATACGAAAGCTATAATTCGGGAAATATGTCCGATTACATTCCCACGGACGCCGATCTTCAAAAGGGATTTGACACTCTGCCTAACTTTTAATGTAACATAATTTTGAAGAAGTCAAACCATGAGCATAGTATTTACACGTTATGAATACGTTTTTTCAGGTTTTAATAGTCAGAAATTCGCCGAAAATTAATTTCATGCAAATCTAGCTAATATACGAAAATTTTTAGGATAAAATAAGGGTGTGCCCGGTATTCTGCCTTGAGCGGATAGTCGGTCATACCCTTTTTCAATTTTTATATCCAATATTTGCAGGAACACTAAAAATATGCTATAATTATAATGATTTCATTTTAAACAGAGGACAAAAATAATTGATTTTTTCCAACGGTCCAAGGAAAATACGATTATTTTTGTCCTTCATCCTATTTGGAATTAGTATAATTGCTTTTAGCTAATACCTTACTTATGTAATATAGCAGTTTATTACATATCAAATCTACCACCTATTTCAAAATTTACCAAATACAGATTCATCAAAACCCGGCGAAAAGAGGTTAATTGTGGTTAAGCAAGAAGACATAGCAAAAATTTTAAATATCTCGAAATCCACCGTTTCAAGGGCTTTAAATGACCTTGATGTCAGCAAAAAAACTAAAATTGCCGTAAGAAAGGTTGCGGAAGAACTGGGCTATGAGCAAAATGTATTAGCATCGTCTTTGGCAAACAAAAAAGAAAAGAAGGTTTTGGCTTTTTTAACCACATCCATAGTAGAAGGTTATGCAGAGGCTATGGAACTGGGTATTAACAGACTGCTTCAAGATAAGAAAAGTTATAAATTTAACATAGAAATGCACTATACTGACCGTCATAAATTCGCAAAACCCCAAGAAGAACAGTATAAAAGCTTACTTACCCACATTAACGACCAAACCGACGGAGTTATTCTAAGACCCCTTAGCAAAGAAAACATAGAGTTGGCAAAAAAACTCTGCGAAGAAAGGGCTATTCCCTTAATGACTTTAGATATGGCATATGATGCTCACGGAATCTGCCATGTTGGCCCTGATTATGTGAGAGCCGGAAAAATAACAGCCAATCTTATGGGCAGTTTATTGCGTTACACGGGGAACGTTTTGGTTCTTTTGTATGACGAAGGCAATGGTTTGGCAGATTGTAAAATTCACGGGTTCCGTGAGATTTTAGACCAATACCCCAACATGAACTGCATTGTCAAAAAAATCCCGGCCATTGATTTCAACACCTATGAAACTGCTTTAAAAGAAGCCCTATCCGAGAATAGCTTTGCCGGTATATATGCGCCCTACAACACCGACTATATTGCAGATATATTGCTAAAAGAAGGAATAACCGGCATGATTATAATTGCCAACGACCGCAGTCCCACCATAAACGATCACTTAAAATCCGGCAACATTGAGGCTATAGTCCACCAAAAACCCTTTTATCAAGGATGGACAATAGGCAATTGTTTTTTCTCATATTTTTGTAATAACCGAGATTTTAAGCCCGGTAGGATAGATACGGGCATAGACATTTTATTTAAAGAAAGCCTTTATTGGATAGAAAATCATGTAAATGATAAGTAAACGGTCCGGTTTATAAACACCGAAAAAATTCGTAAAATTGTAATGTGGGCTACCTGTCTGTTTGCGGCGTTTTTCCGCAATTATAGAAGTTAACGCTTGCAAACACTCATGGCTTTTTTCTGTAATATCAGCCAAAAAACAGTATAATTGTAAAAAAATATCACTCATTTTTTTGAGTGATATTTTTTTGTTCTAGGAAAAATAATATTGCATTATTAAAACTAATCTGTTAGAATAATCACAAATGCAAGCGGTTGCAGAAGGTGGTGAGTAAGATATTAACTAAATTTTGGGTCAAAAGAGACCTGGATGCAACCATAGGCGTATTCTTTGACGGCTTTTCAAAATTAATAGTGGCGACCGGTATCCTTTACAGCATAATGCATTTTGACAATATGTTTGTTAAAGGGGTTATATTTCCGGGAATTGTTGTGGCTGTAGCTTTGTTTAACCTTTACTTTTGGTGGGACGCAAGAAAAGTCAGCCGAGAAACCGGCAATCCCAACATAACGGCTCTGCCCTCCGGGCTTACGGTTACAAAAATGTTCTTATGGCTTAACGCCATTATGATTCCCACATATTTTTCCACCCAAGACCCCATCATGACTTGGAAAGTTGCGGTAGCATCAAATATTATTTCCGGGTTGATATTTATAGTTTTGGGACCCTTGGGTAAAAAGCTGAACACAATTGTACCCAAACCGGCTCTTTTCGGTACTCTGGCAGGTATTGCCATAGTTTTCTTGGGCGTTCAGGTAATAGTAAAGATGTTCAATTACGGTAGCTTGGGGCTTGTTACCATGCTGTTGTTTGCCGGTCTGTATTTTGGTGCCGCAAAATTCAAGTTTTCACCTGCCCTAACCATTATCATTGTTATCACGGCCTTAGCCTGGATTACCGGGGTAATAAAACCGGCAACCGTAGCAGAAAATGCCAAGGAAATAGGATTTTACTTTCCGGGCATACATCTAAACGTTTTTGACGGAGTTTGGCCCCATTTGGAAAAGGTTTTGCCTTCGGTTATAGCCTTCTCCATTATGGATATTTTCACAACACTTATGGGCGTTGAACAGGCAAAAGAAGTGGGTAACAATTTCAGTATAAACAGAACCTTGGTTATGAGCGGCGTGTTAAACGTTGTGGGCGGTTTCTTCGGAAGTCCCTTTTCCTGCGGTATTTATTGGGGTCACAACAGTTGGAACGCCATGGGAGCTAGGACAGGATACAGCCTTGTTTTGGCTTTGGTTTACCTGATAATAGGCATAGGTGGTCTTGCGGGAATTATTACCGGCATTATTCCCAATATTGCTGTAATACCTTTTGTACTGTTTATAGCCTTTAATTCGGTGAAGCAGGCCTTTGAATCCAACGAAGCCAAATATTATCCGGCTGTTATACTTGCCATGTCCATAGGCATTATAGACATGATATTCCAACAATTCCAAAGCATAGCCAGAGCCGGAGTAAACGCGGCAACGGAGTTTTTCAACCCGGCTTTGCAAGGCACGGGAATTACCGTTACCGGTCAACACTTTATCTCGGCACGTATTGAATACACGGGTTACTCCTCAATAAGCAGCGGTGCCATCTTTATCAGCCTTTTGTTTTCCTCCGTATTTTATTTTCTTATAAGAGGAGAATATAAGAATACAGCTTTTGTTTGTGCTCTGGCTACCGCCATATCCTCTGTGGGATTGATACATTCTACCTCTCTGGGATTTTTGCCCGTACCCGAGTACACCTTAATTTACGCTTTGGCAACCGTATGCTTCTTTATTATAGGTTGCAAAACAGACAGCAAATCATTAAACAACTGATGACAGCGATAGGCGATATTTCTTTTTGCTTCTCATGACATCAAGTCAAGAGCCTGTAATCAACATGGTCTTTCCCATTTTGAACACAGGTTTAACATATTATGAAAAGAGGTAAAAAAATGACCGGCTTGTTTAACGGCAGAGGCCCTTTGTGGAAAAAGGGTGACTTAGACGCCTTAATCGGCGTGTTTATTGACGGTTTTGCAAAAGTTATTACCGCTGCAGCCGTTTTGCAGTTTTCCATAGGTGTGCCTGTGGATATAGTCTACGGCAAGATTATTCCTGCCATAGGTTTAACTATCCTTATACTTAACGGATTTTTCACCCTTTACTCAAGACATCTCAATAAAAAAGAAGGTCGGGACGATTATGTAGCTCTTCCTACCGGTCTTCATGCTACCCGTGTATTTACTTGGTTATTCGCCATAATGACGCCGGTTTATCTGGCAACGGGTGACGGTATATTGGCTTGGAAAGTGGGCGTAATGGCCAACTTTATTTCAAGCATAATCTTTATCGCTACCGGTTTCCTGTCAAATTGGATTCAAAAAACCATACCGGCAGCTGCACTTTTCGGTACACTGGCCGGCGGTGCTGTAGCCTTCCTCGGGGTTAACGTTATCAGTAAAATGTTTAATCAACCCCTTATAGCCATAGTTGCGGTTTTGGTTTTGCTTGTGCTTTACTTGGGCAAAATCGAAGGAAAAGTTCCTGCACCGTTAATATCTATTTTACTGGGTACTGCCGTTTCTTGGTTTATAGGCTTTAACAATGCCGAAACCTTTAACAGAGGTATCTCCAACTCTTACTTTGCTTTACCGGGCTTTTCTTTTGACTTTTTAAGCATTCCTTTGGAGACGATTATGCCCTATATCGGTATTATTTTAATATTTACCGTTCACGGTGCAATTAACTCCTTGATGGGTATTTCCCAGGCACAGGAAGCCGGCGACAATATCGAAGCCAAAAAGAGTATTTTGGTTATAGGTATCGTTAATATTTTAAGCTGCTTTATCGGCAATCCTTTCCCTCTGGGCGTTTTCTGGGGTCACAATTCCTGGAAAGAATTAAAAGCCGGTACATCTTACAGCTTCGGCGTAGGTATCATTTATTTGGTGCTTTGCTTCTCCGGTCTTATAGCCATTATCAACGGCATCGTTCCCGAGCAAGCAACTCTGCCTATATTGTTATTCATCGCCTTGACAAGCGTAGGCCAAGCTTTCAACAAAGTAGAATCCAAATACTATCCCATTATCGGTTTAACCATAGTTCTTTCTCTTATGGAAGTATTGTTTGACAAAACCGAAACTGCTATAAAAGCTGTTTTGGGTCTGGTTGGTATCAAGCCCTTTGAAGTTTTGGGTACACCCGATATTTACGCTAACCTTACCGCACAAAAAATGGACGCCATCGGCTACCTGACTATGGGTAAGGGAGCTATGTTTATCGCCTTGGTTTGGGGCTCTATGTTGGTGTTTGTTATGCAGAGAGAATGGAAAAAAGCCTGCGTGGCAGCACTTCTGGGAGCAGTCTTTACCTATACCGGCATGATCCACTATCTGCAACCCACTTTCGGCGTAAACTCCACTTTGGCATTGATTTATGTATTGATAGCGGTTTCCTTCCTTATATTGGGATTAAGATTTAAAAAAGACACAGCTGTTTAATCTTAGAATTAAGCTTAAACCACAATTCTGAGGGAACCCGGTTCCCTCAGAACCCTTATATAAAAGACTTTAGCTAGATAACTTACTTATACTTAGAAAGAGGCAAAACAATGTCCAACTTAGCAAAAATCGACTTTAAGGCAGACAAAATCAAGTTACAAACTTTATTCAACAACGAACAATTAATGAATTCTTTCAAAACATCTGACGTACAATGCGATAAAATTATGGAAGTATACGGTCAACAAGTTAAATTCGGTGCTGTACCCGAAGACAGACCTTTAAACTACGCCATGTACGTACTTTCAATGGACGGAAAAATAGCATACGGAACCAGCGTTCACGGTCCTTACATTGCAGCAACCAACGTTTTGGACCTTGACGGCGGCGATGCCGATTTCTGGATGCTCAGTTTAACCAGAGCAGTATCCGACGCTACCATCAAAGGTGCAAATATGCTTGCCAGAGAACCCAAGCATACTGCCCATGTATTTGACCCTGCTCTGGTAGAAGCCAGAATCAAAGCCGGAAAACCTGCCTGTCCCATTCACGTAATTATTTCTTTGGACGGAACAGATATTCCTTTTGAACATCGTATTTTCAACGAAGAAGAAATTCCCGTAATGATAATTACTTCTCCCGAAGGCGAAAAATACATCAAAGAAAAAGACGGCAACAACAAGCCTTACAAATTCTTTAGCTTCAATCAAGAAGCACCTACTAAAGAAGCCATCAATCCATCTATGTTTACTTCGTCTGATGTTGTTGTTATCAGTGCCGGCGAAGGTCGTAAACTGAATAACACCAATATTATGAAGGCTCTTCGTTATGCAGGAATTGAATACTGCACAATCGAATCACCTGTTTATACTCATGTTCTTCTTAAAGAAAACATGATGGACGAAATGTGGCTTAACTACTCTATGGTTTATTCCGGAGGAGAAGGCCGCAGCTTAGGCGAAAATATGCCCGGATTTACCCATCTGGATCATCCCCACGGCGAACTTATTACCCTGCAAATGCACTCTCCTTCTTTCCTCTATGCAAGATTTAAAATGCATTTGGGTCTGGTTGCTCCGGAATTGGCAATGAAGTAATAATATGAAAAAACTTAATTAATTCTTACTTTATAGTATGTTTTGTGTGGCTTTTATGCAAAACGTGCGAATTTTGTAGAAGTTGTTTAAGTTAGTTTTTAACCAACTTATATGATTTATCTGAAACGTATATAAAAACCGCTTTCTTTAACACGAAAGCGGCTTTTTATATACGTTTCAATTCCAAAATTACTTATTCTTTCTGCAATTCTCCACCGCATCCAAGTCAGGCATTGAAGGAATAGCACCTATACTCGTAGTCGAAAGGCTTCCGGCGGCGTTTGCAAAATCCAGAACGTCGTCCATGAAGTCTTTGGTTAACTCTGCAATTTCGCTTGGTTTTACGTCTTTCAAGCGATACAAGACGGCTCCCAGGAAGGAATCTCCGGCTCCGGTGGTGTCCACAGTTTTTACGTTGTAAGTCGATAAAGTGTTTTGGGCTTTAGCCGTGCTGTAGAAAGCACCGTCCGCACCTAAGGAAACCAGTATAAGCGAAGGCCCTTTTAAATGCTCTACTGCCTTAGCCGGGTCGGTTTCGCCGAATAAAAATTCCGTTTCTTCGTGGGATACCTTTAAAATATCCGCCAAGGGAATGGCATTTAAAATTTCTTCTTTTGCCCTTTCGGGGCTATCCCAGAGCAAGGGTCTGT
>CAYXWM010000060.1:0-14726 GCA_964468805.1 uncultured Defluviitaleaceae bacterium | reverse complement strand
TAATTTCCGCAAAGTCCGATGTGGTCATATGCCTTCTTGAGGGAGTATAAGGCTTGTATCTTTTAACGCCCACTATATCCACTCCTTTCAGTATATTGAGAAAATCGTAAAACCTTGGAGCCTTTGCCCCAAACCCCAAACCGATGAAAGTTTTGGGAAATTTTCGGATTAACGAATATTGTATCTACGTTATCAGCTCATGCCTTGGAACATTTCAATTTCTTTGCTGTTTTGGGCAAGTTGAACGATAGCTTTTTTACGAGCTGCTGTTCTGCCTACGGAACGGCCGCGGCGTTTTTCTTTGCCTTTGCAATTCATGGTGTTAACGCTTTCAACTTTAGTGCCTTCGAACATTTTTTCTACAGCTTCACGAATTTGGATTTTTGTTGCTTCCGGGTGAACGTAGAAGATGTATCTTTTGTTTTCAAAGCCGTTCATTGCACGTTCGGTGATTACAGGTTTTAAAATGACGTCATAATATTTTAAATCTGCCATTATGCGTACACCTCCTGTATTTTATTCACAGCTTCACGGGTAACCAGGAATGTGTCGTATTTTAAGATGTCGTAAACATTAATGGTATTAACGCCGGCTGTTTTAACGTTGGGGATGTTTCGTGCGGAAAGAACGATGTTTTTGTCATTACCGTCGATAACGATTAAAGCTTTGTTAAGCTTAAAGTTATCCAGTACTTTTGCCATTTCTTTGGTTTTAACCGCATCGAGTTTGAGTTCGTCCAGGACGATGAATTTTTTATCGGTAACCCTTGAAGAAAGGGCACACTTTAACGCCAATCTTTTTACTTTTCTGTTAAGTTTGAAGGAATAGTCTCTGGGCTTCGGAGCGAATATAACGCCGCCGCCTGTCCAGTGGGGTGCTCTGATGGAGCCTTGTCTTGCACGGCCGGTACCTTTTTGACGCCAGGGTTTTCTGCCGCCTCCGCGTACTTCCGCACGAGTTTTGGCTGATTGAGTGCCTTGTCTTTGGTTTGCAAGATATTGAACAACAGCCATGTGAACAACGGGTTCGTTAGCTTCCACACCGAAGATATTGTCGGAAATTTCCATGTTTCCAACAACTTCTGCCTTCATATTATATACATCTACATTAGCCATTTAGCTGCCTCCTTTCCTTATGATTTAACGCTGTCTTTGATTACCAATACCGTTCCTTTGGGGCCCGGCACGGCACCGCGAATCAGCAACAGATTTTTATCGGAGTCTGCACGAACAACCAGTAAGTTTTGAACGGTTACTTGCTCACTACCCATATGACCGGGCATGTTTTTGTTTTTCTTAACTTTACCGGGAGTTGTACCGGAGCTTAAAGAACCAACGCCTCTGTGGTATTTGGAACCGTGAGACATGGGACCTCTGCTTTGTCCGTGACGTTTGATGGCGCCTTGGAAACCTTTACCTTTGGAAATTCCGGTTACGTCTACTCTGTCACCTTCCGCAAAAACGTCGGCTTTGATTTCGTCTCCGATTTCAAGACCTTCGATTGATTCAAGGCGGAATTCTTTGAGTATCTTTTTGGGAGCTACACCGACTTTGTCAAAGTGACCTTTGAGAGGTTTGGTGACGTGTTTAAGTTTTACATCGCCAAAGCCTACTTGAACGGCGTTATACCCATCGTTTTCTTCTGTCTTTTTTTGTACGACTACGCAAGGACCTGCTTCAAGTACAGTAACCGGTACAAGGTTACCGTCTTTGGCAAAGATTTGGGTCATACCTATTTTTTTGGCTAAAAGTGCCTTTTTCAATACTTGCACCTCCAATATCTGATTATTAAGCTTTTACATTTGGCGGTCGATTAAATTAGATAAACGACACAAACTCAGGTTTGGATTGGATTTCTTAACAAAATCCTTACATTATTTTCAGTGTTATATCAACACCGTCCGGTAAATCAAGTCTTGTTAAGGCATCGGCGGTTTTAGGTGTGGGCATTAAGATGTCTATAAGTCTTTTGTGAGTTTTCATTTCGAATTGCTCTCTGGAGTCTTTGTACTTATGAACCGCTCTGAGAATGGTTACCAACTCACGCTTTGTGGGCAACGGAATGGGCCCTGAGACCTTTGCTCCGGTTTTCTTTGCCGTTTCGATAATCTGAACAACAGATTGGTCAATCAGCTTATGATCGTAAGCTTTAAGGCTGATTCTGATTTTTTGGCTTGCCACAGACGTCTCCTCCTTTTCAACGGTTTAAACGTTTCAATTTCAACCGATAAATTTACATTCACTACACAGAACTTACTACTTACCCGTGTGTGTCTTAAACATGTGTTAAAAAAAATTTCGTGCTTTGTGTTACATCCTAAATGCTCTTGCCGTTACAAAATTTTAAACCGAACGAATATTTTAAACGGAAATCTTATTAAAACAAAACTACCGTTTAAAATCAAGATCCCACCTATACGGTTTTAACATCAGTTCCGAAAAACAAAACAAATCAAGGTTCTTGCGAACCCGAATTATAATAGAAAAGCGGAAATCCGGTATTAAAACAGTATCATACATCCTACTTTGCAGAAATACAGAGCAAAATGTATAGCTTTGCAAAAGCTGTCACAACGTACGTGATTATATCATAGTTTTTTTTGCCATGCAAGCGTTATTTTATCAAAATATACTGTTTTTTTAAAATTTCCTATCGCAACCGGCAATAAAATATTGTATAATGAAGAAGATATTGCCCGGCGTTCTTAAAATTAGCATTTTTTAAGCGATACCCGGGGCGTTTTGTGTAAAGCAAATGTAAAATATTGTCGTAAGAATTGAAACGTTTATTAAATTGTGTTGTAATTAAGTATTCCCAAAATTTAGATAAAAGGAGCAGGCAATGAAAAAAATTGCAAGTTTTCAGGTAAATCATATAAACTTATTGCCCGGGGTGTATGTATCCAGACGGGATTATTTGACAGGTGACGTTTTAACTACCTTTGATTTAAGATTTACAGAGCCAAACAAGGAGCCTGTTTTGGATATGCCCGCCATTCATGCCATAGAGCATTTGGGTGCAACTTTTTTAAGGAATAATCCGGAATGGGATAAGAAAATTATTTATTTCGGACCCATGGGTTGCAGAACCGGTTTTTATTTAATATTGGTTGGTGAGCTTGAACCCACGGATATTTTGGATTTATTGAAAAAAATGCTTGAGTTTGTTATATCCTATGAAGGAGATATACCGGGGGCTTCTCCTAGAGATTGCGGAAATTACCTTGAATTAAGTTTACCTATGGCTAAATACTATTGCAAGAGGTATTTTAATGAAGTTATACTTAACATCACTCCGGAAAGAATGAATTATCCTCAAGATTAAGTCGGTGACATATGAAAAAGCGAGAACAAATTAATAATTCCGCAAAAATAGCGGACAAACTCAAAGAATATTCAGCTACCCCCATTTATGCCGTATTAAATAAGATGAAATCCAGGCAACGGGGTTTTGATGATTTTGACATTATGCTTTTACAGGAAGAATACGAGCCAAACGAAATATCCCGGGAGAAACCAAAGCCTTGGTATGTTTTGCTTTTTAATTCTTTTGTTAATCCCTTTACCGTTGTATTAATGCTGTTGGCATTGGTTTCCTTCTTTACGGACGTGGTTTATGCGGCTGAAGGTGAGAAAAATTTTATTACCATTATAGTAATCAGTATAATGGTAACCATCAGCGGCGGTTTAAGATATATACAGGAACGTAAAAGCAGTAAAGAAGCCGAGAATTTAAAGTCTCTGGTTAAAACCACCTGTACCGTCAGCAGAAACAGCCAAAAACAAGAAATAGATATGCGTGATTTATTGCCCGGTGATATAGTCCTCCTGTCTGCAGGAGATATGATACCGGCGGATTTAATGGTAATTTCTTCCAAGGACTTATTTGTCAGCCAAAGCTCCATGACCGGTGAATCCGAGCCGGTGGAAAAATATACTGTCGATAAAAACCCGGGCGACGACAAAAGTATTTTCGACCTACAAAACATTTGTTTTATGGGAACGGATGTAGTCAGCGGTTCCGCTCGTTGCGTTGTCTTAACTACCGGCGACAACACCTATTTTGGTGCTATGGCTAAAAGCTTGGCAGGCGAAAGAGGACAAACCAGCTTTGACAGAGGGGTAAACTCCGTAAGCTGGTTGCTTATTCGTTATATGCTGGTAATGGTGCCCATAGTTTTCTTTTTAAACGGTTTTGCAAAGGGAGATTGGTTAAGTGCCTTGCTGTTTGCAATATCCATTGCCGTAGGTTTGACCCCGGAAATGCTTCCTATGATAGTAACCACCAACCTGGCAAAAGGTGCGGTTCGTATGGCGAAGCGAAAGACGGTTGTAAAACGCTTAAACGCCATACAAAACTTCGGAGCCATGAATATACTCTGTACCGACAAGACCGGTACTCTTACTCATGACGAAATCGTAATCGAACGCCATTTAAACGTAGCAGGTGAAGAAGATATAAGGGTTTTACGTCATGCTTATTTAAATTCCTTCTTCCAAACCGGTATGAAAAACCTAATAGACTTGGCGGTTATAGAACGCGGAGCTGAAAATAACTTTTCATACTTAAACGGTATGTATACCAAGGTAGACGAAATACCCTTTGACTTTTCCAGACGTTGTATGTCCGTTGTGCTTAAAGAAAAAAGCGGCAAAACTCAGCTTATTACCAAGGGTGCCGTTGAAGAAATGCTGGCTATTTGCTCTTACGCGGAATTACACGGAGAAACCGTGCCCCTGACGGAAGAAATACGTCAACAGGTTATGAAGATGTCGTCTGACTTAAACAGCGACGGTATGAGGGTTATTGCTGTTGCACAAAAAAATAACCCATCGTCTGAAGGAGCTTTCGGCGTAAAAGACGAAAGCGATATGACCTTGATGGGTTGTCTGGGATTACTTGATCCTCCTAAAGAATCAGCCGCCGAAGCTATTAAGGCTTTAAATGAATACGGCGTTACAATTAAAATTCTTACCGGCGATAACGAAATCGTTGCAAAGAAAATCTGCCGTGATGTAGGTTTGGACGTAAGCAATACTCTACTTGGTTTCCAAGTAGAAAATATGAATGACGAGGAACTTAAAGACGAGGTAGACCAAACCACCATTTTTGCAAAACTTTCTCCCATGCAAAAAGCAAGGGTAGTAAAAGCTTTGCAGGAAAACGGTCATACGGTAGGTTATATGGGTGACGGTATTAACGATGCCGCCGCTTTAACCCAATCCGACGTAGGTATTTCTGTGGATACTGCTGTGGATATAGCGAAGGAGTCTGCGGATATTATCCTTTTGGAAAAAGATTTGATGGTACTTGAAGAAGGCGTTATAGAAGGGCGTAAGATTTTCGGCAACATTATTAAATATATAAAAATGACCGCCAGCTCCAATTTCGGAAATATGCTTTCGGTGTTGTTTGCTTCGGTATTTTTGCCCTTCCTGCCTATGTTGCCCATACAAATTTTGGTATTAAACTTACTTTACGATATTTCACAAATCTCCATACCCTGGGATAACATGGACCCCTCTTACCTAAAGAAACCCCGTCAATGGGATGCTTCGGGTATTAGCCGTTTTATGATTTGGATTGGCCCCATAAGCTCTGTATTTGATATAGCTACTTATTTATTGATGTGGTTTGTATTCGGGGCTTCAAGCTATGTAGTGGGCGCGGTAACCAACTCCAATGCGGAAGTTATGGCCTTGTTCCATTCCGGTTGGTTTGTGGAAAGTTTGATTTCACAGACCCTTATAGTACATCTTATTCGTACCAAAAAAATACCTTTTATTCAAAGCCGTGCCTCCAAGCCGGTATTGCTATTAACCACCATAATTGTTTTAATAGGATTTGCCATTCCCTTCTCACCTTTGGGAGTATACTTAAAACTTGCTCCTTTACCTTTGGAATACTTCCCGTGGTTGGCGGCAATCATCGTATCTTACTTTGTGCTGGCACAGATTATGAAGGCAATTTATATCAAGGTTTACAAAAGCTGGTTGTAAAATAACTCAACATACAAAAAAGCTTTAACTTCGGAAATGATTTATACTCCCACAGTTAAAGCTTTTTTGTATGCTTTTCTTAATCTCCCGTTTTTACGCATATATCTGATTTAAAATACAAATAATTTCTTTATATAACTAAATGAAGGAGGTATTAGTATGGAAAATTATGCAAACAATCCCGAAATTCCAATCGGCTTGGGCATGGCTTTGGCTATGAACAGAGAGGCAATGAATTATTTTGCAAATCTGCCTGCCCATCGTCAGCAACAACTTATAGAACAAACTCATTCCATCAGGTCAAAAGAAGAAATGAGAGCCTTTGTACAATCAATGGTTCAATGATATGGTATCCGGGTCTGTTCCTTTTATGAAATATTAAGGGGTTTGTCGCAATACTTGGAAGGTATTGTATAAATCCAATTCTCCGAATCCCCATATTCTGTTGGGATATATCAATTCCGGCTTGCGTCTGCAACCTTTGGTTAAGTAGGAAAATATGGATATGGTATTCATTGCTATTTGATTTTTTTCAACTATACCCCATTGTAGCATTAACGCCGCTGCTCCTGCTGTAATAGCCGCTGATACCGAAGTACCGGTCATGGTTCCGTAACCGGTTGGAAAGATTCCCTTAACATTAACACCCGGAGCAACAAGAGTAGGCAATCTTCGTTGGAAACGGCTATTTCCTCTGGATGATGCCACGTAAATACTTCCGTCCAATGCAGAGTATGCCCCGGTACATATGACACCCGATGCCGTAGAAGGCACCGTTACCGTATCGTCCGGAGTTGAGCTTAAAAAATATGTGTCCGGAGGAATAAAATTGGTTATAGGCAGCCAAGCGTCGAAAGTGCCTATCAATACAATTTCTCCGTATAGTGTAATGGTCCATATACCCGGGGTAGGCTTATATATGCTGATTAAGGTTAATTGGCTTGCCGACAAAGCTGTGGGATAGACGTAAGATACAATTACTCTGGACTTTTCCAGTACAAATTCTCCTTGGAAAGTACTGTTTGAAACAGCGGGAATACGCCTAAGAGTTTCTCCCGTGGGTGAGGTAATAGAAACGGAAATTCTGTCTTGAGAATAATTCCATAAATATATGATAAAGCCCGATGTGTTTTCTCCCACTTTGATTTCCATTGGGTATTCATCGCCCTGATTTGCAAGTTTACCGGCTGTGTGATGTCTGGCATTGCTTTCGTTGCCGGCCGCAATAGTTACACATAAACCTATTCTTGAGCAGAGAGTAGACAAATAAAATTCGAAAAGAGAAGTTCCGTCATGCCCCAGACAGTTGGTGCCCATACCTATACAAATGGAAGTCGGTTGTTGACGACTCTCTCCTATAGTGCGTATAAAATCCACACCCATCATTAAGTCAGTTGAGCTGTAGGCTTCAGCATCGTCGGGCAAAGCAAACAGATTACGCACAGCATTGTTTATCTTTCTCAACTTAACCACTGCTATTTCCGAAAGAGGAGCCGCTCCCAAATAGTCGTCTTTTTCGTTGGAACAGGCAACGGATGCCAAAAATGTACCGTGACCGTTATCGTCTCTGTGGGGAACAATAGAATAAGGGTCATCGGATTGTAAGGCTCTGTTAATGTCTTCATTATAATATACCGAGCCGAAATTGTATCCATCCGGCGGTGTTCCGCTGTCAATTGTTTGGTCCCAGATACAAACAATTCTGCTGGTTCCGTCAGCATTAATAAAAGCCTTGTTTCTGTAATCTATGCCCGTATCTGCAAATCCAACCATTACTCCCTGCCCCATAAGGTCAAGGAAAGGTTGATTCTGTACGGCGGTTATACCGCTTACCTCCAAATCCATTTTACCCATTAAGCCCAAGGGAACTTCCGACTCTGCACTGATATCAAAACCAATCTCCTTTAGAAATTGAGAAATTCTGTCAATGGGCATGGATAAAATTACAAAAATATTATTAAGGGTTTGTTCCACGGTTATATAAGGATGGTCACTTAAATATGAAAGTACAATGGAACTTGCTTGAACGATAAATTGAATCCTTCCTTCCGGTTGGGTTTCAGCTTGTATTTTAATTTCGCTCACGGTTGGGCTCACCTCTAACTGTTGAGTTTTTAATATTTCTTGCTCGAAACTATTTCGGGGTGACATTTGGGTAAAAACATTAAAGAAATTATATTCTTTCAAATAATTTAAGCTGTTTGCCACACAAAGCTTACCGTAGCCCCATGCCGGATTTGGGTATGTTATAGTACTGTCACGTTTTGCACCCAATTGCAAATAAGCCTTTATTCTCTGTCCGTATAAAAAAGGGTCATTGCCCTGAACTATTCCCCATTCCATCAGCAACGCCGCCCCGCCTGTTACGTGTGGAGCTGCCATGCTGGTTCCGCTAAATACGTCATAAGAACCGCCTACGGCTGTTGTAAGTATATTTTCAGCCGGTGCAACCAAATCCGGTTTTACTATATTCAAACCATAAGTAAACCCTCTGCCCGAGAAATTCGAAACGCTGTTAATTTGTGAATTATAACCGCCAACAGTAATTACCTGTCTGGTTGTGGAAGGAATCGTAAGAGTTGTTTGAACAGAGGGCACCAAAAATGCCGTTCGATCGGATACAGCCTCCGTAATAGGCAGCCATATGTTAATATTGCCCACTACTATACTGTCCCCGTAAATAAGCAATTTCCATACGCCTTCATTTATAAACTCGCCCGGTCTCGCCAAGATTTGTATGCGAATTTCCTGCCCAACAGTGTAAAAGTTCGGTTGTCCGAAAAAAATATAGACGGCTTGGTTATTTAAGGCAAACTGCCTGATTTGATCCGCAAACCCCACTCGTCCGGTACTTTTTCCGTTGGGTGCCACCAATTCAAAGCTCATTATGTCTACAAAATATTTCCATGTAGATAAATATACATAATTTAGTCCCGGTGATGTTGTAAATTCCACAACGCCGGTTTCACCCTGTGCTATTATTCCTTCGAAATGATGCCCTGCGGCTCCTTCGTTTCCGGAAGCAACTACTATAACGTTTTTCCATTCTTGAGCCATTTCTCCCAAGAAGGTTTCAAATAAAGAATTACCGTCGTGGGCACCGTCATTTGAACCGAAGCTTATATTTATGGCAACAGGCATTTCCAAACCGGATGCCTTATCTACTGCATATTTAACAGCCCTCATCATTTCTGTGGTTCTGGCAAAAGATTCGTTGCCCTTAATTCCGATTTTCACTATTAAAAGAGTTGATTCCGGAGCGGCACCCACATTCCTATCATTACTTGACAATCCGTTTCCCGCGGCTATTCCCGCTACTGTAGTACCGTGACCCAGATTATCTCTTGAAGGCACAATTTCATAACCCTTATCTCCGGCTGCAAGGGCTTCGTTTATTTGAACAGCGGAGTATTCCGAGCCGCTTTTGAATCCGTTAGGTGGGTTACCTTCTATGGTTTGATCCCATAAAAAGGCTATACGCGTAGTGCCGTCGGGGTTTCTGAAATCCTTGTGCCTGTAATCTATACCTGAATCTATAATGGCAACCAATACCCCTTTACCGCTTAACCCGTCCCTGTCTTTATCCTGAACCTGAGTAATACAGGAATTTTGCATACCGGTATAAACCATAAGACCCAAGTTTTTCGGACGTTCAAGGTATTCAACCTGTTTATAGGTTACAAGGGCATCTATTTTTTCTTCCGGTAGAGTTATAATTGCATAGGTATTGCTTAATACCTCAACCTCTACTCCCAAAGATTCACCCACAGCCATAATATTTCCGCTGTATTTTACGATTACTTCCCATAGCTTCGAATCTTTATTAAAACCCGTTCCCAAATCCGTATCCAAAAGCACATCATTTTGCAACTCCAAAGTATCACTTAAATTTTGCTCTATCTTTGCATTATTCAAGGACCCTACCTCCTCCGTTACCGACCCGAAACCATTGGCTATATTGCAATATATTAAATAAAGGTAGAAGTATTGCCTTTCCCAAAATATACTAATTCCATATAAGATGAAGGACATAAATAATTGTTTTTCCCTTGAACCGTTGGAAAAAAACAATTATCTTTGCCCTCTGTTTAAAACGGAATCAATATTTTGTTCATAAATTATGTAATAAAACCTCCGGGCAAACAGTATAAAAAGACAGAGAAATATTTACGTGGTACGACGTTTTATACTTCTGTTTGTACTATTTCCAAATTAATGTTATTACTTTGGGAGAAGATGAATATTATACATTAATCCGATAATCAGTTTATGGTAGACGCTGAAAACTTAAATAAGCCGGGTGGCTTTCGCATAAACCGGCATACCGGCGTATACCCGATTCCGTATAGGTTGTCCTTTATATAAGACATGGTATGAATGTGGGCGGTTTTACATAAACAGACTTTCTTCTGTTGGAGGTGCAAATTGAAATCAAAAAGTCCTACCATAAAAATGTTACAATTGCCGTTTAGGGAAGATGATGACAGGCAGAAGGGAATGGTAATTTCAAATTTAAGCGGCATTAAGAACGAAGTTTTGGTGTATTTTGATACAGAAGACTTGGTAAACAAAAGCATCTCCGATGCACGCCTGTTGTTGGAGGTATACAGATGCTTTGAATCCAATATAGGTTCACCGCGGATTAAATATACTCCCAATCCCAATCCGCTTTCTGAAAAATTAATTAATGCAATGGAGCAGGCATATGACCCTGTAATTACCAAAAGTACTCAACACGGATTTTATGAAGTAAACCTTACTTATGCCATAAACCTGTTTACCTCCGGCGCTACGCCCAACTACGGAATTATTCTGACTTGCGATGAAGGACAGGCAAGGTTTAGTTTGGGTAAAAGAAGCAAACTCCTTATTCAATTTGCCCCGGGCGTTATTATTCCCGGAGCAACTAAAGAAGCAGATTCCGGAGATTCGGACAGAATATTTTATGAAAAAGAATTTGTACTTTCATCAGGAAGCAAACCAAGATACAGCCCTGTTATAGCGGGCTACAACTCCCGAGTAATTTCCTTCTTTTTTGAAAATGTGGGCGATGTCCCTGCCATCTGTTTTTTACAAAGCAGCCCGGATTCCGTTGCTTATGCGGCGGAGGGTGAAAAAATAACCGTACAGCCCGGAGAATTGGGTCGTATATCACCCAATACTTTTTCAAAATTTTTAAGAGTAGCAGTACAAAGCGAAACGGAAGAAACCGCTTTGGTTAAAGTTTGGTTCCAAACTCAAGTATTTACAGGTAAGTAAAACTTCATCTAAACTGCAAGTTTACAAAAAAGGTGAATTTGCAGTTTATTTATATGGTCGGGAAATTACATTTATATAGTAAATCTACTTTAATTATGGTTTGTTTGGATTTCTAAACGGGAGTTAAGGCAAAACCCGTTTTGTTAATCTCTTTTAAAGCAGAATTACTGTGATTATAAAAAAATCGGGAGTATGGTATGAAAGCATTTTATTCCTTAAAGTTGGACAAAAAAAGTCTTACACCTCTTTACATACAACTGGGCGACGGTTTGTTAAGTTTAATAAACAAGGGTATTTTACCCCCAAAAACAAAACTGCCGCCTATTCGTAAAATGGCGGCGGCATTAAAACTTAACAGTATTACCGTAGTTAATGCTTATAAGTATCTGGAAAACAAAAAGGCAGTTTATTCTCATATGGGTTCCGGAACTTACGTAGGCGAAACAAAACAAATAACTTACAGCGGAATTTCCAACACCGGCGGTATTAACTTTGCCGCTCCCGCAGCGAACCCTGCTCTATTTCCCACAGAAGGTTTCAAAGAAGCAGTGTGTGAAGTTTTGGATAATCAAGGAGCCAATGCGTTCAAGTTATTTAATAATAATATGCAAAGTGTATTTTTTGATTATGCGGGAATAAAGGATACGGTTAACGGTCTGTCGGTGGTAAACGATACAGCTCAAGCCATAACCCTTATTATAAAAAATATATTAAAACGAGGTGACGAGGTTTTAATAGAAGAGCCTTGCAGTTCCGTTATTTGGAGCACCTTAAAATCCCACGGAATAAAGGTTATTCCCATACCTATGGAGCATGACGGAATCAACACCCTACGTCTGCAAAATACCATAAAAAAGCATAATCCAAAGCTGATTTTTGTAACCACCTATTTTCAAATCCCCACGGCCGGAACCTATTCTCCGGAAAAAAAAGACTTCCTATTAAATATAGCAAAAAAACACAATCTGCTGATTGCAGAAGAAGACAGCCAAAGCGAATTAATTTATTCTTCGGAAAAACCCAATACTTTAGCCTCGATGGATACCGGCGGCAGAGTAATATACATAAAAAACTTCTCTAAAGTTTTACTGCCGGGGTTAAATGTTTGTCCCGTAACTCTTACGGATTTTTCCGAAGAAAGCAACCCCCAACAGATTTTTATTCAAAAGGTTCTGGCTAAATTTATGGAGAATAATGACTTTCAAAGGCATATCTGTACCCTGCGTGAGCATTTCAGAGAAAAATTTAACTTAACCGAAGAATTTCTGTCAGCTAACCTACAGGAAAGTAATAATTTTAACCGACCCTTGGGAGGTACAGGCTTTTGGCTGAATACGGGAAAAATACCGCCCATTGAACTTATGAGGAATTTGGCGGAAAGCAAGGTAATTATCTCTCCCGGTGAACTGTATATGATGAATAACAGAGATATACCGTTTATAAGGCTTTCTGTGGCAGATGTAGACAACAGTGACCTGCGTAAGGGTTTGGATAAATTATCGGAAGCTTTAAAGCATATAAACGCAAGCGATTAAATTACAGCAAACTGCTTTCAAACCCATATTTTCAACATTACCGCTTTCGATGGTATTAAATTACCATCGAACTTTTTGTTTGTCAAAATCCTATAGGCAGTAAACATAAAGTGATAATTTCCTAAGAATTGGTGCTTAATTTAAGGATACTTATGGCGTAAATACAGTTAATCCCTCTTTTTTTCGATATTTTGGGACAAATCCTTACAGGCATACATATAATACATTATCGCCTTTCCCGGCGATGTATTCGGACAAACACATACAGTTATATTCCGAATACCGATTGGCGGTACTTTAAAAAGTACAGGCAGTGCTGCCAAAATAATTGGATTACCGGCTAAAAACAGTTCTTATCAATAAATAATTGATTTTAACGTTAGGATTATCGGAAATAGCAGATTTTAACTCGCTTGGATACCGGTTAGTTTCCGGAGAATATCCATTTTTTTGACTACAACTTTAGGGGTGACTGAATTGAGCGAAGTACTAACCGAAATTATGTTAATTATAAATAGCTTTATTCCTGTGTTGAGTGCTATACTCATGGCTTTGGTAACGTATTGGCTGATACCGGTGTTAAAGGGCCGCTATAGCAAGCAACAATTGCAAAGCGCTTACGACTTGGTAAAAATTGCAGTAAGAGCTGCCGAGCAAATGAAAGACGTGCAAACAGGCGAAGAAAAAAAACTCTTTACTTTCAACTTTCTTAGAAGCAAAGGGATTGTAGTAGACGAAAAAGAATTGAACAACATGATTGAAGCTGCAGTTTTTGAGCTAAAGAAAGGTCTTGATATACATGATTGACAGCAGAGATATTACAGAACTTAATCCTATCATGAGAGTCCTTGTAATGGAATTTTTGAAAAAGGCAAGAGCGGCTTGTATCCCTGTAATTATTACCTCCACTTACAGAGACGCCGAATGCCAAAACAAGTATTTTAATTCTAAACCGCCTGTAACCATGGTTAAGGGAAACTATTCCTTTCATCAATGGCGAGTGGCTTGCGATATAGTACCCCGGGATTCAAACGGTAATCCCACCTGGACACCCACAGACAAAAACATCTGGAACAAATTGGGTAGAATCGGAACCTCTTTGGGTTTGGAATGGGGCGGAAGCTGGCAAGGATTTGCAGACCTTCCTCATTATCAATGCACTTTCGGCTATACTTGCAGCGATTTTATCAGAGGGATACCTGTTCCTACGGATATCAGACGAGGCTGCCCCGATAAAAGAATCGTATCGTTTATTCAAAACAGGTTAAACACAAGCGGTATTACCGTTTCTGTTGACGGCGAATTCGGCAGACTCACCGAGGGAGCGGTAAAATCCTTTCAAGATAAGAATATGCTGACACAGGACGGACGTGTAGACGAACTTACACTGAAACAACTTTTGGTATAACAAAACACTAAATGCAGTAGTTTACTAAAGATAAAATAGGCAAGCGGATTCTTTTAGATTTGCTTTAGCTTTATTTTTGTTACTACCCCGCATTTTGGGGTAGTTTTAATTTTTGGGCAAGTAATTTTACTGACCTTTTACATTAATTCGGGTTTGATTTTACATTACCGGTTTAATATCTTCTTATTGCAAAGGCAATAACCGAGATTTCGTATATTACAGAGGATACAAAATCCCGGTTTCAACAAGATATATTCTTGGTTTAAATCTTTTGGGTTCTCGGTTCATAATACGACCGAACCGAGAACCTTTTTTATACTTAATTGCATAAGGAATAGTAATAAAAGCTATTCTCGCAAACGGTTCGCTCTTGCGTTTTTATGAAAAAAACACCGGTCGCTAATCACTGCGAATATACGCTTTTGTTACTGCTTAACTCGGAATTAAGTATTATTCATCAAGCCCGTTAGTAATTAAAAGGAGGATACTGAATTGAAGGCAAAAAAAATCACAGCATTGGTTATA
>CAYXWM010000059.1:0-15092 GCA_964468805.1 uncultured Defluviitaleaceae bacterium | reverse complement strand
ACCCATAATTGTCTATAATAACATAAATTTTATTAAAAAAGAAGAAAAATATTGCAGAGTGAAATATTTTCATATTTTAAACCAAAAATATTTTATTGACAAAATCATATTTTATATACTTTGCAGAAAATATAAATTTAACAAAAGTCTTGCTAAACGGTGGGCATAAAATTTAACCCTTTTGTAACAAAACTTTTGTCTGATTGTTATAAGCCCGGGTTTTTGACCGGTTTTTGCAATACTGCAAGGGTTCCCGACAAATTCACAAAACAAACCGGTATTCCTCGTGTGTTGACAAGCAATAGCTCAAGCATTAAAATAGAATACCGAGACCAAAAACGACGAATGCGGAAAATGTCGAAAAATAGGGATTTTATCAGTTGTACAGACTGTAAAATCAGTGTTAAAGTCTAAGTTAAGAGAGAAGGTAATTCCCTCTCTCCTTATCACAGACCGATTCTATTTTATAATAATACCGATTTTTTTAAGCAAGATATATTTTATACGGGTTTACCCGGCGGTAAAACCGAATCGGTATAAAGTCTTTTAAAAATCGATCCGGAAAACTTTTCTCCGGGATAAGTTTTCCAAGGGTAAATACCCTTTTCATACAGAACCGGCAAAACCAAAAACTTCAAAAAAACAGGGGGGAAAGTATGTGTGTTTAGTTCGCAGACACTTCACTCACAAGCTCAACGATACCGATAAAAAGAAAAATGTTTTTGATTTGTTCGACTGGAAAACCGTTGATGTAAAGCTGGTTAACCACTCAACAAACAAAACCATAACTGAAATGAAGGACTTGGAATTTCCCTCCGGGTATTCTCAATCTGCTTGTGATATTATAGCATCCAAATATTTCAGAAAAAAAGGCGTACCCAACCAACGCGGTTTCGAGTTTTCCATGAAACAGTTGGTTCACAGAATGGTAAGCTATTGGGTAGACTCCGCAGCAGACGAAAAACTCGTAACCGAGGAAGAAAAGCAAGTATTATACGATGAATTGGTGTATATGATGCTTGCTCAAGTTTTTGCTCCCAACAGTCCCCAATTTTTTAATACAGGTTTGAATTATTACGGAATTACAGGCAAAGCCCAAGGGCATTTTTATTTTGACGAAGAAAAAGGCGAAGTTGTTGAAGCTGATGACCCTTACACCAGAACCCAAGGCTCCGCCTGCTTTATTATCTCCATAAAAGACACCCTTCTGGGCGAGCGTTCCCTTACAGACCAAATAACTACCGAAACCCTGCTTTTTAAATACGGCAGCGGCGTAGGCACCAATTGGTCACCCATAAGAGGTAAAGACGAGCCTCTTTCCGGCGGCGGAAAATCCTCCGGTTTGTTAAGCTTTTTAAAGGTATCCGACCGTAATGCCGGTGCCATAAAATCCGGCGGTACAACACGCCGTGCGGCTAAAATGAACATTTTGGACCTTGACCATCCGGAGATTACCGAATTTATCAATTGGAAATCAAAAGAAGAAGAAAAGGTTGTAGCTTTGGGTAAAATGGGTTTTGATACCTCCATAGACGGAGAAGCCTACGAAACCGTAAGCGGTCAAAACGCCAACAACTCCGTTCGTATTCCGGACAAGTTTATGAGCAGTCTTGACTTTCCCGATACCTTCTGGCAAACCAAAGGCAGAGTAGACCAAAAATCCGGAAACGAAATTCCCGTATCCCAAATTTGGGACGAGCTTGCAAAAGCCACTTGGACCTGCGGTGACCCCGGGGTTCAATTTGACGATATAATCAACGCTTGGCATACCTGTCCTTACGGAGAGGACGGCAACTTTAACGCATACCAAAACCGTATCAATGCATCCAATCCCTGCTCGGAATATATGTTTTTGGATGATACGGCTTGTAACCTTGCCAGCATAAATCTGCTTAAATTTTATGATGATGAGACACATTCCTTTGACATGGATTCCTATTTGCATACCGTAAAAATGGTTATGCTTGTTCTGGAAGCCACCATACACAAAGGACAGTTCCCAACCAAGGAAATCGCAAGAAAATCCTATAATTTCAGAACCACAGGCATAGGTCTTACCAACCTGGGTATGTTGCTTATGATTTTGGGATTACCCTACGATTCCCACGAAGCACGTACTGTCAGTGCGGCACTTACAAGCATAATGACCGGTTGTGCCTATTACGCCTCCGCTGAAATGGCAAAATCCGTGGGACCTTTCAAATTTTATGAATTAAATAAGGTTCCCATGCAAAGAGTTCTGCACAATCATGCAAGAGCGGCTAATTACCTTTCCTCGGACAAGGTTTTTGAAGGTTTAAATTACAAGCCTGCTGTAGTTGACCATAATATGCTTTACGAGTTGGGCTTCGATAATCTTAGCATGACTTTAAGGCAAGTTTGGAGAGACACTCTTGCCATGGGCAAAGAATTCGGCTACAGAAACGCTCAAGTTTCCTGCCTGGCTCCCACCGGAACCATAGCCTTTGCCATGGATTGTGCCACCACGTCTTCCGAGCCGTTTTTCAGCCACGTTGCTTATAAAAAACTGGTGGGCGGCGGTTTTATGGAAATCATAAATCCGGCTATTCCCGTTACTCTGAAACGACTGGGTTATGAAGAAAACGAAATAGACGATATTATAGATTACGTAATGGCTAAGGACGAAAACGGTATGCTTCTGGACGGCAAAATCGAAGGAGCACCTCATTTAAAAGAGGAACACTTATCCGTATTTGATACTGCCAGCCGTTGCGGAACCGGAGAACGATTTATTTCTCCCGAAGGTCATGTAAAAATGATGGGTGCCTTGGCACCGCATGTTACCGGGGCTATCAGCAAAACAGTAAACCTACCGGCTCATGCCACTCCGGAGGACATTAAGGAAATATACAGACTGTCTTGGGAATTGGGAGTAAAGGCTATAGCTGTTTACAGAGACGGCTGTAAAGCTTGCCAACCCATGAATGCAAGCCGTTTGAACAAGGAACGTCTCCTTGAGGATTATACCTATGCGGAGCTTCTGGATTTCATTAAAACCAAGAAAATTGTGTACAAGCCTTTACGTGTGAAGCCGTCGGGTATACGAGTTGCAAGAGTACACGAAGCGGCTATAGACGGGCTTAAACTGTATATTACCGTCTCTTTCTACGAGGACGGACGTCTGGGCGAAATTTACGTTTCCTCGGGACGACAAGGTTCTCTTACCAAGGGGCTTTTGGACAGCATCTCCACCACTCTTTCGGAAATGCTACAATACGGTGTTCCACCGCAAGATATAGCAAAAATGTACCGGGGTCAAAAATACGAGCCGAGCGGTTTCGTAACCGGACATCCCTATATTAAATTTGTGGATTCCATATCCGATCTTATAAGCAAGATTATTGATATAGAATTGGGTAACTTCACCTACTGCCAAGTTAAACCCAAGGGTTACGAGGATGGAGAAACCGCCAAGGAAGTTGTCCTTACCGGAACCTACACTCAAAACGACTATCTTCAATGGGAGCTTTGCCCTCATTGCCAAAGCAACAAAATGATTAAAAACGGCACCTGCAAAGTTTGTACGGAATGCGGAGCAACCACAGGCTGCAGTTGAAATAAATAAAAAATGTCGAAACCCACATAATTATAATTAAATGTGGGTTTCTTTAAATAATTCAGTCTAATTCAAGGTATTAGGTTTTTGAAGCTAAACTGATTTAAAATCAATTAGAAAGGGAATTGGGGAAATTTTTCGAAAAGATTATCCCCAAGAGCTTATCCCTTTCTTTATCCCATATTAAAAGAAGGGTGGTTTTTATGCATATAGACACTAAATGTATCCAATCCGGTTATACTCCCAAAAGCGGCGAGCCTCGAGTTTTGCCTATTTATCAAAGTACCACTTACAAATATGATTCCGGAGAGCAATTGGGTCAACTTTTTGACCTTGCCATACCCGGACATATGTATACAAGAATCTCCAATCCTACCAATGAATTTGTGGAAATGAAAATAGCTGACCTTGAAGGCGGTGTGGGTGCTATGCTTACCTCCTCCGGTCAATCCGCCAGTCTCTTGGCTGTTTTAAATATTTGTAATGCAGGCGATAATTTTGTGGCAGTGTCGGCTATTTACGGCGGCACCGTGAATTTGTTTGCCAGTACTTTAAAAAGACTGGGTATTGAAGTGACTTTCGTTTCTCCCTATGCGGAGGATACGGAGCTGGACGCCGCCGTTAACGAACGTACCCGTTTGGTATTCGGTGAAGTGCTTACCAATCCGTCTCTTGATATTTTGGACATAGAACGTTTTGCAAACTTTGCCCACAGACACAATATTCCCTTGATTGTAGACAACACTTTCCCAACACCCGTTCTTTGCAGACCCATAGAATACGGAGCGGATATAGTTACCCATTCCACTTCGAAATACATGGACGGTCACGCTACGGTGGTTGGCGGAGTAATTGTGGATTCCGGCAACTTTGACTGGACCTGCGGAAAATTCCCGGAACTTACCACACCCGACCCTACTTACCACGGCTTGGTTTATGCCGAAACCTTCGGCAAAGCCGCCTATATTACCAAGGCAAGAGTGCAATTAATGCGTGATTTGGGAACGGCTCCTTCACCTTTAAGCACCTTTTTACTTAATCACGGCTTGGAAACTTTGCATCTCAGAATGGAACGCCACAGCTCAAATGCCCTTGCAGTAGCTGAATTTCTTGAAAAAGACCCACGAATAGAGTCCGTAAATTATCCGGGATTGAAAAGCAGTAAGATTCATCACCTTGCGGAAAAATACCTTAAAGACGGTTGTTCCGGGGTAGTTTCCTTTGGTTTGAAAGCCGGAAAAGAAGCCGCCATGAAATTTATGAACAACCTAAAACTGGCGGGCATAGTGGTTCACGTTGCCGACGCACGCACCTGTATCCTTCACCCTGCCAGCACCACCCACAGACAGCTTACCGATGAACAGCTGGTAGCTTGCGGAGTTTTGCCCAACATGGTCAGAATGTCTATAGGTATAGAAAATCCCAAGGATATAATAGATGACATTAAACAGGCTTTGGACAGTATTTAACGTGAGTTAGACCCGGTCCAACAATTTGCAGGGCAAATTAAATTCCCCGGGAATTTTCACGTTAATTTAGGAATAATTTGTATTTGGTTATTGAAATTTGAGTATTTGTCAACTATTATAGTAGGTGTACAAAAAAACAGGTTACGAGTTTTACTAAATTTAAAAGACATATAAATAAAACTGTCCTTTTTTGTACGGAAAGTATAAAAGGCTCCAACGATCTTTCCGTATAAAAGAGGACTCGTATGTTAATTTATAGCGGATAAACTAAAATAAATTACAAATAACCCCTGAATCAATGACTGAATTGTAATTTATTTTAGCTTTGTTACACCACTATACTATACAACCCCGGAGGATAAAAATGCTTGACGCAAAACAACTGAGGCAAGATTTTGAAAATATGAAAAAAGGCTTGGCACGACGTAACAAGGACTATTCCTTGGAAAAATTCCTTGACTTGGACAAGCAACGCCGAGAGTTAATAAAAGAAACAGAAGAACTTAAAAGCCGTCAAAATGCAGTTTCCAAAGAAGTGCCCCGATTGAAAAAAGAAGGTCAAAGCGTAGACAAGATTCTTGAAGAAATGAAGGAATTGGCGGAACAAATCAAGGGTCTTGAACCGAAATTAAAGGAAATAGACGAGGAAATCAACGACTTTCTCTTGAATATTCCCAATATACCCAACGAAAACGTTCCCGACGGTTCATCCGACGAGGACAACGTGGAAATTCGTAAGTTCGGAGAGCCGAGACAATTTGATTTTGAACCTCAACCTCACTGGGAAATAGGCGAGCGTTTGGGAATCCTTGACCCCGCAACCGCGGCAAAGACCACCGGCACGCGATTTACTTTCTATAAGGGCTTCGGAGCTAGGCTGGAACGTGCTATTATCAACTTTATGTTGGATACACATGCTAAAAACGGCTATACGGAAGTTATGGCTCCTTATTTGGTACACAGACGTTCCATGGTCGGAACGGGACAGCTTCCCAAATTCGAGGAGGATTCCTTTAAATTGGAGGGCACGGATTATTTCCTTGTTCCCACGGCAGAAGTACCGGTTACAAATATGTACCGCGAGGACATTTTGTCCGGCAAAGATTTGCCCATAAAATTCTGTGCCTACACCGCCTGTTTCAGAGCAGAAGCCGGTGCGGCGGGTCGTGATAACAGAGGGCTTATTCGTCAACATCAATTTAACAAGGTAGAATTGGTGAAATTTACAACACCGGAAACCAGCTATCAAGAGCTTGAAGAATTGACCGCCGGTGCGGAAAATATTTTGAAACTCCTTGGCTTACCCTACAGAGTTGTTAAACTTTGTGCCGGTGATTTGGGCTTTGGCTCTGCGTTAACCTATGATATAGAGGTTTGGATGCCAAGTTACAATCGCTACGTGGAAATCTCCAGTTGTTCCAACTACGAATCCTACCAGGCACGTCGTGCAAATATCCGCTTCAAACAAGACAAGAACTCCAAAACCGAATTTGTTCATACGCTTAACGGTTCCGGTTTGGCGGCAGGCAGAACCACAGCCGCAATCTTGGAAAATTTCCAAGAAAAAGACGGCAGTATAACTGTGCCGAAAGTGCTTGTACCTTATTTAAACGGTGTGGAAAGATTGGTTTAAAATTTGTATTTTAAGCTGTATTTTATATAATAAAAGGTGTTGCTGTTCATAGGCAATGCCTTTTTTATATGGGGTTTTTAAAAAAAGTTTTTCTCCGAAAATTAGGTTCAATTTAATACGGTATTACCAATTGGGATAATTTTTAAAATAGTACTGTCCTCGGGTAATATCTTTGTAGTATAATATACTTAATTTCGAATTAAGCAGTAACAAAAGCGTATATTCGTAGTGGTGAGCGACCGGTGTTTTTTCAAAAAAACGCAAGAGCGAACCGTTTACGAAGAATAGCTTTTGTTACTATTCCTTATGCAATTAAGTATAAAAGTGACTTATGATGAATCGCGGAATAATAAGTTAAAATATTAACAAAAATCTACTTTAATCTACAAGGATGTTGATATGCATGATAATAGAAACCAATCAATTACTTTACGCCATTTCTCTGGCACTGGATGCTGTGGAGCAGGAGCTTTTGGGAGCCGCCGGGAATCATTCCAAAAGAGCCGCATATATAGCCATGAATATAGGCAGAAGATTGAATTTTTCTGATTGGGAACTGTTGGATTTGGCGGCATGTACCGTATTGCACGACAACGCCTTAACAGAATATATAACCGTGGAACGCCGCAAGGGTAATAATGTTATACCCAAAGAAGTCAAGGACAATTTGGAATTCCACTGCGAGCGTGGGGAAATAAACGCCGAAAGCTTTCCCTTTAAAGGAAATGTAAAGGGCGTAATCAAATATCATCACGAAAACTACGACGGAAGCGGTTATTTTGGTCTGAAAGGTGAAGAAATCCCTCTTATGTCCCGAATAATACGTATTTCAGACAATATAGACGCAAGTTTTTTCTTGGGACGTATAAACGAAGCCAAACTGAAATCAATAAAACATCACGTTATGTTAAACTCCGGCGTTATATATGACCCTGTAGTTGCAAAAATCTTTTTGGAGCTGTTGGATACGGATTTACCGGAAAAATTGAAGAACGAAAATATATCTAAAGCTCTAGAGAATTTCACTGTAAAAGCACCGGTGGATTTTACATATGAGCAGGTAACGGAAATCGCGCAAATATTCAGCAAAATCATAGATTTTAAGTCGCCCTTTACCCATAGACATTCAGACGGTATAGCCGAAAAGGCAAGCAAACTGGCTCAATTCTACAACATGGATTACGACACCGCCTCAAAGCTGAGAATAGCGGCCTTTTTGCATGATATAGGTAAGTTGACCGTACCCAACGAATATTTGGAAAAGCCGGGGCCCTTAACTGACGATGAATATAGGGTTGTTAAGAGACACGTTTATTATACCAACGAGATTTTAAGCAAGGTGACAAGCTTTAAAGAAATAGCCGTATGGGCATCCGGTCACCATGAACGACTGAACGGTACAGGCTATTGCAACGGCTATGACGGTAGCCAACTGGACTTTTGTACCAGACTTCTTGCCTGTGTAGACATCTACCAAGCCCTAACCGAGGACAGACCCTATCGCAGCGGCATGAGCCACGAAAAAGCAATGGGCATTTTAAAAGAATTAAGCCAAAAAGGCGATATAGATTCAACCGTGGTTAATGATATAGAGAAGGTATTTGCATAATCAAAAAACCATGAGTTAAACTTTTTATGTTTTCTCATGGTTTTTATTTTTATACTGATTCCATATAAGATGAAGGACAAAAATAATCGTTTTTTCTTGAGCGTTGGAAAAAAATCAATTATTTTTGTCCTCTGTTTAAAATGGAATCATTATAGCAATCACCGGTTTAACTCTTATCATCAAGCACCGACATCAAAATCTTAGCCAAAGGTTCCATGGCGTTTTTGGCTTCTTCATAGGTATTGGTATCGGAGCCTACTTCAACAAGCAGGGATTTTGGCAGCATATGCAGGCTGTACCTGTAGGGTTTTATATATATCTTTCTGGTGAAGTTGGGGTAAAGCTCGTTTGCCCTCAACTGCATTTGTAGGCTTAACCCAAGATTTTCCATGAGATAGGGGTTATCCTCGCCTTCTGTCCTTTTGGGTTGCCCGTTAACGTTTTCGGCGGTTATTCCGTTGAAAAACATAATTCTCGCCGTAGGCTTGCCGTCTATTTCCGTTATCAACCGTTTGTTATACGGCAGGCTGTCCCTATGGAGGTCTATGGCTACTTCTATGGTAGGATATTTCTCAAGGAGGCGTTTTATGGCAGGCTCCATGTACTCGTAACTGCCTTCTCGTTGCAGCTTACCGTTCCTAAAGTCGTATTTGCCCATATCGTGAATTACCGGAACGGAATATTCCTTAGCCAATATGTCGCCCAAAACAGTTCCCACGTCTACTATGGATTTATCCGTTGGAAGATTTTTCGCGTCTGCGAAAAACTCTTGGGAATGGGTATGGAAAATCAAAACCTTGGGGTTGTTATCACGCAACCCGGTCTTAAAATTCAGCCCCATCAGTTTTTCTACGTCCAAATCCTCCGGGGTGACATAGGCATTGGGTTCTATGGTATATACATATTTTTTAAGCTGCTCCAAATCCGCTATTTGACGTATGTTAGCGGATGTGGGTATAAACTCCGGGTTCTCGTATGCCAAGTTAAAAGCCGGTACTTTTTCGTCTTTGTAATCCCTTATAACTAACCAAAATCCCAATAATATAACTGTAAATACAAGAATTTTTTTCATAGCTCTGCCTTCCGGTTTTGGGCTGATTCTCGGAATGAGAGAATATTTACTCAAATTCCGTACTGTAAAATTAAGAAAACGGGATTAGTTAAGGCAATATGTAATCGCCCGTTCTCACCCGTTTATAATTTTATTGCTCGTCTGTTATATTTATACTAATTTATATATTTTATGCATTGTAAACACGGTTATAAAAGACTTAACAGTAGATTAAGCTTAAAATAAGCGGTTTTTATTCGCTTTTTTGAAAGAGACAGTATAAGGGAGAAAATCTTTTTTGTGAAAGCCAAACGAACTTAGTTAATGAAATTTTACTTATAAATATCGCTTGTTTCGGCGATGCTTTATGAATAAAATTTCAACTCCTGCTTCGTTTAGCTGAAAAAAGGTATTCTCCCTCAAGGTCTTTTTATTTTATATACTAATTCCAATAAGATGAAGGACAAAAATAATCGTTTTTTCCTTGAACCTTTGGAAAAAATTCAATTATTTTTGTCCTCTGTTTTAAATGGAATCAGTATAAATGTTATACCACGGTATATTTGTTTTTGCCCTGTTTTTTGGAGCTGTAAAGAGCCTTATCTGCAAGGTTTATTACGTCTTCCGGGCAGGTGGTGGAGTTTGATAGGACAAAGTTTGCTCCCATAGATACGGTAACTATACCCGGCGGATTGCCCGGATGAGGTATATTGGCGTTTGTAATACTGCCCAGGATATTCAAGCAAATTTTCTCCAAATCCATTCTGCTTTTTACCCTGTTTACTATTACGGCAAACTCTTCTCCGCCGTAACGAGCCACTACATCGTCTGAGCGTACGTTATGGGTTATAATTCCGGATATACGTTTAAGGCATTCGTCGCCTGCCAAATGTCCGTATAAGTCGTTGTAGGCTTTAAAATTGTCTATGTCTATCATTATCAGTGCAAAGGATGCCTTTTCTTCCAAGGTAAGTTTTATAATATCGTTAAGTTTACCGTCAAAAGCACGACGGTTATAAATATTGGTAAGCCAGTCGTGTTCTATAATTTCCGAAAGCCGGGAATTGCGTGATTCCAGTTCCTCGTTCAACAAAAATACACTGCGGCGGTTTTTTTCTATAACATTACCCACAAAGTAGCCTATGGACCAAAAACTTATCATAATCACGCTCTCTGCAATAAGCATAAGCAAGCTGTCATTTTCGGCAACCCTCTGTATGAATATATCCACGTAAATATTCAGCAAAATCCCGGTTACCAAAATAATAATGTTGTTCATTTCACCTATGGCAAAGACCGGATAGGCAAAGATAAAGTTTGCAACATAAATCAGCAATATATAGCTGTAGCCGTATTCTGACCGTAGCACCACACCACTGAACAGGGCGTGGGAACAAAGCATCATAATAAAATATCCCGTATTAATTAAAACGTAATGTTTCAAATATTTTTTTGTATATGTAGCAAAAAAGCAGGCACCGGATATGGGGAGAAAGAGACAAATGCGTATCCATGAGACTTGATAGTAAGTATGTGGGAACAACACCGTATCGAAGAAAATCAAAAAGGTATAAACTGTAGCCAAAATAACTATGGTAGAGCGAATGGCGGTTAAATCGGACTTGATTCGTTTTTCTTTGAATTTTTTTTCAACATCTTCATTTGGAAAATTCACCGGTGCGTTCACCTCCATGTGTACGTTTGGGTTTATAGAATTAAGGGAGTAAAAGCTTTACTCTACCTAAACTCCCTATAAAAAGACTTTTACAAGCATATGAATGCATTGGGTATTTATATACTTAGGGCATGACTTGGTCAAAGATTCTGAAATATTCCCAGCGTTGGTATTTCTTAATTGAATCCGGGAAACTTTCAAGGACATTGTTATCTTTATCTATAATGTTATTTTCCAAAATTACCGGGTAGTCCTCTTTCATTTTACAGAGATTTTCAAAGAAGGGATCGATTTTTTCGAAGCCCATCAATTCCAGTAAATATGCTCCCATATAAAAAGCCGAGACCGGTTTTTCGGGGTTTGGCTGTTTTGGCATGGTAGCCTTGGCGGCTTTGTTTTGCCATATAATAAAGGGGTTTGTATGCATTTTTGTAAGCCGGTCCTCTGAATCTGCTGTAAGTACGTCGTAGGCAGACGGGCTGAAATAGGGCTTATGGTCGCCGTAGTATAAAAGTACGGTGGGTTGGGAAAGTTCGTTTAAGTACTCAGTAAGACGACCCAATTCTCTGTCTTGATCTGCCATCCCAACGAAATAGTTGCTCAAATCCAAAATGTCGCTTTCTTTTAAGGGCAGTGAAGTATTGAAATTTTGCTTGGCTTCGTATTTGTCTGTGTAGGGTCCGTGATTTTGGATGGTTACGCAGTAGGCGAAAAAGGGCGTATCCGGATTGGTCTTAATATGGCTGTCAAATTCGCCTATAAGACGGTCAAAGGTGGCCGTTTCGCTCATGTATTCTCTTTTGCGGTCGTCCGGGTTAAAATCGTCCTGAGTAATAAATCGGCTAAAACCAAAATATTCATAAACATTTTGTCTGTTATAAAACCAACCCATGCCCGGATGCATAGCCATGTTTTCGTAGCCCAAAGAATTAAGTACGGAAACTATGGAGGCAAAAGGCTTGGTAACCAGCATAAAGGTATAGGGCATTCCGCGGAAATCTCTGGTGCTTATACCGGTAAGTATGTCAAACTCCGTATCGGCAGTACCTCCGCCGAAGCCCGGTGAAACCATGGTGCCGTGTATGGATTCCGTCATTATTCGTCTGTAATTTTGCAACGGGTCTGTATAGCCGGTAAAGTCAAAATCGTCCCGCAGAGGTATTTCGCTGAAAGCCTCGCTTAAAATAACAATAACGTTGGGTTTTAAAACATTATTTTCTGCTTGACCGGAGGTAAGACCGGTAAATTCGGCTTTATCATAACCTTCCGGTTTTTCTATTTTGTTTTTGTTAAAATCGTATATAAAGCTATATATAAATCCCTTGGAATTATACCTATCTTCGGGATTGTAAATGTTTCCGTTCACATATATACTATTATATATACCTGAATTTGTAAATAATGTTGTATTAACGAATATTATTATAATCAAAGTTGCGATAAAGCCCAAAATTCTAAATTTGACATTAAGCTTTTTATTCTTTATCATTCTGAATAATAAAACAAAGGACAAGCCTACCGCTAAAACAAAAGCTCCCACCAATAAAAACAAGGAGCTGTTAAAACTTTTGGAAATCTCCATTACTTCTCCGCCCAGGGACAGATCCCAGGGAAAGAAGGGGTTACGCCTAAACAACAGCTTGAAGCGGTTTACCAGTGACATAGCAATAACCAAAAAACTTACGCTGTATACGGAAATAACTGTGTTGCCGCTTAAAAAAAACATTAATAACATGCATAACAATATGGGCAGATTATTCAAAAGAAAAACCAGTCCTCCGCTTTTCTTCAAAGCAGTCACAACATCATTAAAACCGATGGGTTGTATTTGAAGCACCGCAAAGGTTACAAGCAGGGATGCCGCAAAAATAATCAAAAAAGATGTTCTTATAGAAAACACCCAACGACGGTTTAATATACTTTTAAGCAATTTTTTTCGTCTCCTTTGTTATACCAATGCCTTAGAGAGATAAGTCCTATGTAACCCGGCAAATAATCCGGTTATGACAAGGCTCGGTATTAATTGCCCTTTGGCAAAGGCAAATTATGATGTCAGATTTTTGTAATTATACTCAAGAAATAATTAATGTTCATAATTATTCGCTTTAATCTTACACCCGGAAGCTATAATTGTAAAGATATAATAAAACTTATTGAATATATGTAAAATAATTGTAAATTAACTGCGTGGAACTCACGTTAAAATAAGCATTTGGCAGTAATATACTTAATTTCCGGTTAAGCAGTAACAAAAGCGTTTATTCGTAGCGGTGAGCCACCGGTGGTTTTTTCAAAAAAACGTAAGAGCGAACCGTTTACTAAGAATAGCTTTTGTTACTGTTCCTTATGCAATTAAGTAATAAACTCAGGACAAGGAGAAGGCAATGAGAACACAAATTTTAAACGTACCTTTTGATATAGTAACTCGCCGTCAGGCACTGGTTAAACTGATAGACTACTGTTCAAAATCTACCCACAGAACGGTTTTTACGCCCAACCCGGAAATGGTTATGTTGGCACAAAAAGATAAGGAATTTGCCGACGTATTGGCTACCGGAGATTTGGTGGTTGCCGACGGTATAGGTGTTGTAATAGCCTCCAAAATGAGACCGCCGGTGTTGCCGGAAAGAGTACCGGGCTGTGACTTAATATTCGATCTTTTTAAAACCGTAAAATCAAGCACCGTATATTTATTGGGAGCGAAGCCCGGAGTGTGTGAAACGGCAAAGGCACATATAGAAGCGGATTTTAAAAATATTACGGTTGTGGGCTATCATCACGGATATTTTAAAGCCGAGGATGAAAGACTAATACTTGAAGACATAAAATCAAAAAAGCCCGACATACTGTTGGTAGGGCTGGGCTTTCCCAAACAAGAAAAATGGATATTTCAATACAAAGAAGAATTGCCGGTAAAAATCAGCATGGGCATAGGCGGCAGTTTGGACGTCCTGGCGAAAACCGTAAAACGTGCCCCGGTTTTTATGCAGAAAATGGGCTTGGAGTGGTTTTACAGACTGCTGAAACAACCCTCACGCATAGGTAGAATGATGTGCCTACCTCTGTTTATATTAAAAGTAATGCTTTCCCAAAATAAATAGTAAAAAAACTACATGCCTTGTATTCGTCTTGTTTGGAAAGAGGGCTTTTTAAGGAGAAAAAATTTAGCCGTAGAGTAAAACATACTTAGGTTATGAAATTTTGCCGAAAAAGGCTTTCTTCCTTCTTTTGCAATATCTATTTACTACAGGAACAGTCATACACCAAAGAGGAGAAACCATGAAAACAAGCGTTAAAAACAAAATAGCCTTGGATTATCTCACCATAGCCGCCGGAACCTTAATTATGGCAGTTGCCGCAGGTCTGTTTTATTCTCCGGCTGATTTGGTAACCGGCGGATTTACCGGTCTGTCCATAGTGGTTCAAAGGGTCTCGGTAAATTGGGGCTTGTCCATACCCATCTGGGTTACAAACTTGGTGTTGAACATTCCTTTGTTCTTGGTTGCTTTAAAGCTCAAAGGAGCAAAAATGCTGTCCAAAACCCTGTTTGCAACCATAATGTATTCCGGTTGGCTATTCTTGACGGAATACATGCCGCCCATAGAGGTTAGGGATTTAACTTTAATTGCGGTTTTCGGCGGTACTCTGGCAGGTTTGGGATTGGGACTGGTTTTCAAAAGTATGTCCACCACCGGCGGTACAGACCTTTTGGCCAATATTATTCAGGGCTATAATAAGCATATATCCGTTTCAAAAATTTTGTTTTTTATAGACGCGGTAATTATAGGTCTGGGTATGTTTGTCTTTGGTGCCCAAAAGGCTATGTATGCCATAATAGCTGTTTTTATAGCCACAAAAATGATAGATGCAATTTTGGAGGGTCTTTCCTTCGCAAAGGCTGCCTTTATTATTTCTGAACAACCCACTGCAATCTCCGCTAAAATAATGGAAGATTTACATCGCGGGGTAACCGGCATCAACGCCGTGGGTATGTATACCAACCGAGCAAAAAATATGCTGCTATGCGTTGTTTCCAAAAAAGAGCTGGTATTGGTTAAAAATGCAGTCATCGAAACAG
>CAYXWM010000058.1:0-15382 GCA_964468805.1 uncultured Defluviitaleaceae bacterium | reverse complement strand
CGGATTTGAGCACGCATTTTTTCGGAAATTGCCAAGCCGGCTGCGTCGTCGGCTGCACGGTTAATTCTTAAACCGCTGGATAATTTTTCAGAAGAAGCGGCGATGGAAGAGCCTACGCCTTTGAGTGTTCTGTGGCTGTTAAGAGCCATAACGTTGGTATTGATAACCATATTACTCATATTCATATCCTCCTTGGATTTCTGCACGACATCCATATCATGCACTTTTTTTAGCAACAGTGGGCCCTATAGCAATTTAAATAACTTGACATGATTTTGTCAATAAATCGTTTAAATTGCTAAAACTGTTGCACTCGAATTTTATATCGGCCTATTTTTAAAAATCTTTAGTATAATTTTCATTTTTATAAAAATTTTTCCTATTGTATATGAGTTTTAATTCTACATTTAATATTAATGCTATCTTTTTTACAGCCCGTCAAAACAATTCCTACCGTTTAATGTCACAATAGCCGGGGCTTGAATATATATAAGTAAACGCTTTGATATTTGAGGTGACGGGGATTTGGGTGTGCAAAAGAAATGTTCCTTCCTAAAATTTTTGGGTCCCGGCATATTGATCACCGTGGGCTTTATAGACCCGGGTAATTGGGCGTCCAATGTGGCGGCGGGCTCCGATTACGGTTATAAACTTCTTTGGATGGTAACCTTGTCAACCGTAATGTTGATTTTTTTGCAGCATAACGCTGCACGATTGGGAATTACCACCGGTCTTTCACTTTCGCAATGCTCCAACAGATACTTAAGACCTTGGATAGGGAAAATTGTTTTGGGAAGTTCCATGCTATCTTCGGTAGCAACAGCTTTGGCAGAAATATTGGGCGGTGCTATTGCTCTTAATATGCTTTTCGGGTTGCATATAAATGTGGGCGCGGTTTTGCTGTTAATTACCGTTGTTATCTTATTGAAATTCAATTCCTACAGTAAGCTGGAAAAGGTAATTATAGGTTTCGTTTCCCTAATCGGATTTTCGTTTGTTCTTGAACTGTTTATGGTAAAAGTTGATTGGACAAAGGCAATTTGCGGAAGCTTTACTTTTTCCGTTCCGTCCGGTAGTTTGCCTGTGGTTATGTCGGTTTTGGGAGCCGTTGTAATGCCTCATAACCTTTTTCTGCACTCGGAGATTATACAAAGCCGTGACTGGAAAATGCCGGACAACAGTATAGACAAAAGAAAATTAAAATTTGAATTTGTGGATACCTTTTGCTCCATGGTAATAGGCTGGGCAATAAATTCTGCAATGATAATTCTTGCAGCAGCAACTTTTTTTGAAAACAATATTTCTGTTTCCTTACTGGAACAAGCCCAAACCTTATTACAACCCATTGTAGGCAATGCAGCATCCTTGATTTTCGCCATAGCACTGTTATTGGCGGGCATATCCTCCAGCGTAACCGCCGCCATGGCAGGCGGAAGCATATACGCCGGTTTTTTTAACGAACAATACAATATTAATAGCAAAAAATCCGGTCTGGGCATTGGGATTACTTTGATTTTCGCCGTCATAGCCATCTTTTTCATAGGTGATACTTTTGCGGCTCTCGTTTACTCTCAAATATTTCTGAGCATGCAATTACCCATAACCATATTCGCTCAACTGTGCTTGACAAGCTCCGAAAAAGTTATGGGAGAGCATAAAAACAACCTGTTTTCAAACATTATTTTATATGCCACAGCTTTGGCAGTAACTATTCTCAACATACTCTTGCTTGTAAGCTTTTTTGCATAAAAGCACAATTAAAAATACCATATTTCGACTTTACAAATCAGTTTTTCTAATATATTATATTTACGACCTAATAATGCTAATTTCAATATAGAATTTCGGTAAATTGACAGGTGGTCTAAAATACCGAATTCAACAGGAATTATGGCCGGCTTGCCATAATGAAAGTAAAAATAACAGGTTTATAAAATCTGACGTATTGGAATTACCGTAAAAACAATGCAATGGAATATCAAAAATTGGTTAAATATTTGGGTTTTTAGTGAACACAATATAGTCATATAAATTCAGTGATGCAATTGATTTGATGGGATTGTTTTAAAATTAGTCCGCGTAAAAATTACAGAAAAACTCTGTAAACGTGTAAATTGTCGAAAAGCCGGTTTAAGCTTTCACCCGATTTTGATTATTAACATAATCAAGCAAGTGTAAAGAGTTTAACACTTCAAGACATAAGCTGTGAAGATTTTGAGGGAGGATTAGATTAATGGTACAAATAAATGATGTAAGTATTATCAGTATAGATAAAAGCGACGACTCTTGGGCTATTGAAGGAGAAATTCTCTTTGAAAGCGATTTTGCAACCGCCTTTTCTGTAACATACAATCCGGATTATGATGAATTGGAAGACTTGGAAATCGAAATAGTTCCCGGCAATTACGATAAGTCCGAGCTTAAAGAAATGATAGTAAACGCCGCATTGGGTTGCGACGATTATTGATACATCAGTTTTAGTTAATTCTCTATAACCCGTTTATATTTTGCTTATAAAACCGGTCGCTAATCAATTAATTATAAGAAAAGAGCAAACGGGGATTTTGGATATGAGCAGTAAAAAACGTTGCAACCGGTCTTGCAACGTTTTCCCAATTTATTAGGACTAAATTGTGACTAAATAAACGCTTAAAAATTACTCTGCGTTAACTTAAATTAACCCTCCATTGCATAATAAAGTAGGCACCGCATGTTACCTGCCGTTGACCGGTTCGAAAAAATTCAACGGCATTATAACTGAAAACTATTACCGATCCGCTTTTGAAAAATACTTTCATCATTCCCAATGAAACAAAAGCAGTTTTGAAAACCGCTATATAGTTAGCAACAGCTAAGTATGTTTTAAAATTGAGGATTGAGTAACGTATCCGATAAATACGGAAACGAAAAAAGAGCATTTCCTTGAATAAGGAAATGCTCTTTTTTACTCAACAGTACCAATATCCTATAACCCTAAGCTTGTCCCACCTCAATAATTTCTTCCACAGGCGGAACTAAAATCTCTTCGGATATTTCCTTTCTGTTGCCGGTTTCAACGCCGTTTATCCTTTCGATTTGAACGGTTACGTTGCGTTGCCCGTCCTTGCCGTACTGTATAACCTTTTTGTAATTTGATGGTTTGTTGGGAATATTTCGCCTGGTTATGGGCTTTGGAGCAACGTCCGGTACTACGGTTTCCTCAACTGTTCGCACCGAAATAAGGGGTTCGGGCAAGAGAATATTAATTTCTTGGTTAATCTTAATTTTTGTAGTTGGAGTCATGCCCTCGTTAGACGCCAAAACCTGTTCCAATGTAAGGTTATGATTTGCGGCTATTTTATTTAAGGTGTCTCCTTCTTTAACAACATATGTCTGTTGTTTATCCTTTTCGGCACTGAGTCCGGCCAGAGCCACGTCTTTTTTAATCACTTCATCTGTGTTTACGTATTTTAATTTATAAACAACTTCTTGAAGGAATTTTGTTTCCGACTCTATCATATTGGAATCAGCCGGAATAAACCTTGCCTTCAGTTCGTGAAAAATCTCGTCCGCAACAGCAGGTGAACTTACCGTTACCGTTTCCACGCCGTCAACGGTAATTACTGCCGCTTCTATTTTATATGTAACAGAGGAAGCTATTTTTCCTATAACATGGTCTTCCGAGACTATATCCTTGCCGTCTGCTCTTACTGATTTTAAACTTACGGATTCGTTAATTTGCACGTTGGTTCCCAGTTGAGCCACCAATTTTTGATTAACTGTTTTTAATATTTCATCATCGTTAATTTTTTCGTTTTTAACTATGTTGCCCATTAAATTGTCGTTCAGATAAACAGCATAGGCATTTTCATGAGTGAAAAACCAAATAAGAAAAGATACCAAGCCTACAGCCAAAAACAAAGCAATTCCCGATAAAATTCCCGTGCGTACAGAACGTCTGCGTTTAAACTCTATGACATTGTGTCTTCGCCGTCGTTTTGAACCGGAAGACATCCCGGCAAAAAACTCAACAACATTGCTGTTAAAACGCTGGAAAGCATTTTGTTTTCGCCTAGGCATACGTAACCTTTGAGTATGCTGAGTTGTACCTATGCGAGGCTTTTTTTGATTCAACGGATTGTTCACCTCCTTATACCGTAAAAAATTTATTGGGTAAACGCTGAATAATACTGATTCCATTTTAAACAGAGGACAAAAATAATTGATTTATCCAACGGTTCAAGGAAAAAACAATTATTTTTGTCCTTCATCTTATCGGGAATTAGTATAAGGTGAAATTCAAGCCCTAAGGTAATTTAAATTTCATATTAATCAGCGTTTACTTATTTAAAAAATTCAGATTATCTTCATTTGATTAAATATATATCACAGAACCGTAGAATTTTCAAGCCTTACCGGTTTAAATACGCTTACTCCCAGCGGCGGTACCTTGATTTGAATACTGTAGGGACGCATATCAACGCCTACTGTCTCGGCATCGATTCTACCAACATTAACAACACCTGAACCTCCGTAACGCTCATGGTCGGAATTTAATACCTCCTCATAAGCACAAAGCATGGGAACACCTATTCTGTGGGCATACCAGGGTACGGGGGTAAAATTGCAAATGAATATGGTAATATCATTTTCATTATCCGATTTTCTTAAAAAGGATATTATGGAATGTTCACTGTCGTCGCATTGTATCCATTCAAATCCACCGGAGAAATCGGAACTCCAAAGAGGTTTGTCATTTTTATAGAAAAAGTTCAAATCTCGGGTAAAAGTTTGCATTTGGGCATGATGAGGAAACTCCAAGAGGAACCAATCCAAGCTTCGTTTTTCGTCCCATTCTATAAATTGTCCAAATTCGCCGCCCATAAACAAGAGTTTCTTACCGGGATGTCCGTACATAAAGCCTAAAGCTACCCGTAAGTTGGCAAATTTCTGCCAAAGGTCCCCCGGCATCTTGTTTAACAAAGAGCGTTTTCCGTGAACAACCTCATCGTGAGACAAAACAAGCATAAATTTTTCCGTATGATTATACATCATGGCAAAGGTCAAATTGTTATGATGAAACTTTCTGAAATATGAATCCAGTTCAACATACTCCAAAAAGTCATTCATCCAACCCATATCCCATTTCATGTTAAAGCCCAAGCCATCGTATTTAACCGGCTTTGTAACGCCTTCCCAAGATGTGGATTCCTCGGCTATCATCATTACGTTGGGATGTTTTTCGGAAACCACGGAATTCATGTGTTTTATAAACTCCACAGAGTCAAAGTTTTCCCTGCCTCCGTATTGGTTTGATATCCATTGTCCTTGGGGTTTGTTATAATCCAAGTACAGCATAGATGCAACCGCATCCACCCTTAAACCGTCTATATGGTATTTTTCTATCCAAAATAAAGCGTTTGCTATAAGGAAATTTTTGACCTCTTTGCGACCGTAATTGAAAATCAAAGTACCCCAGTCAGGATGTTCTCCTTGTCTTGGGTCCTCGTGCTCATATAAACCGGAGCCGTCAAATCTAGCCAAACCGTGGGCATCTTTTGGGAAGTGGGCAGGAACCCAATCCAAAAATACACCTATATTGTTTTGATGGCAAACATCCACAAAATACATAAAATCTTTGGGCGTACCGTATCTGCTGGTAACGGCATAATATCCCGTAACCTGATAACCCCAGGAACCGTCGTAGGGGTGTTCAGTAATCGGCAGCAATTCAATATGGGTATAACCCATTCGCTTTACGTATTCTACCAACTCATCCGCAAGTTCTCTGTAACTCAAGAACCGGTTATCGTCATCGGATTTTCTCATCCAAGAGCCCAAATGCACTTCATATATATTCATGGGTTCTTTTAATGGGGAATTACCGTTTCGGCGTTCAATCCAAGCTTCGTCGTTCCATTGGTAGCCGTCCAAGTCGTATACTATAGAACAGGTGCTAGGTCTAACCTCGGCAAAATTAGCATAGGGGTCGGCTTTTTTCAGTATTTGTCCGCTGTAAGTCTTTATTTCGTATTGATAGCGGTCGAAGGGTTTTAATCCCGGTATAAATAATTCCCATATCCCGGAACGTTCCAACATCCTCATTTGATTTCTTCTGCCGTTCCATTGATTAAAATCCCCAACTACGCAAACACGCCTGGCATTAGGTGCCCAAACACAAAAACTCACACCCTCAACGCCGTTAATGGTAGTGGCGTGAGAGCCCATTTTTTCGTAGATTTCGTAATGAGTACCTTCTCCAAACAAATGCCTGTCAAGGGAAGTTATGCTTGGTTCAAAGGAATAAGGATCATATGTACTCCAAGTATTGCCGCTGTAGTCTTCTATTTCAAACTTATACATGAACCATTTTTGCCTGTCTTTGATTATAACTTCAAAAAAACCATCATTATGGATTCTTTTCATGTTATAAGAAAGCTCCGGGTCGTTACAGTCTGTTACCGTAATTCTGTTTGCCCCCGGGATAAAGGCCCGTACAGCCAGGCAAGGCTCGCCTTTAAGATAAATCTCGTGCATTCCCAAAATTCTGTGAGGGTCGCCGTGAACGGAGTCAATTATTTGTTGAAGTTCAACCAAATCAGCAGTTGTTATCATAACTTGAACTCCTTTCTAATTTGAAGTTTTTTCTAAGGACATCTTCCTAAACCGTTTATTGCAACAAAGTTTTGAAAAAAGTCTTATAAAACGGTTTTCTTTTCGCCCGATCCAAACCTGGGTTTTTGGTTACCGGACCGGTTTATTTTCTTAAATGGCTGTGTTTGATAATAAATTTAACAAAGGGTTAATTTATAAGCAAGTTTGACGAAAACAATTTTGTTTCCGCCAAACTACACTGTCTGCAATACCGGCAAAATAATGCCGTTTGTTTTCATTAAAGATTCTTTATTAAGTAATCGGTAAAGAATCAGTAATTTTCATTGTGAATTTCGAAAAAGGCCTTGGGGTGGTCACAGACCGGGCATTTTTCCGGAGCTGCATTACCGTGGTGTACATGACCGCAAACGGTGCAAATCCAATCTTCTTTTTCCTCTTTTTCGAATACTTTGTTGTTTTGAAGATTGTCCAACAAAGCTTGGAAGCGTTCATCATGACGCTTTTCTATAGCCGCAACTGCACTGAACAGAGCCGCTATGTGGTCGAAACCTTCTTCTTTGGCGGTTTTTGCAAAACCGGGATACATGTCTGACCATTCAAAATGCTCACCGTCTTGAGCCATTTTCAGCGTGGTTAAAGTATTGGGCATACCGTTATGCAAGAGTTTAAACCATATCTTTGCGTGGGCTCTTTCGTTGTTGGCTGTTTCCTCGAAATATTCAGCTATTTGATTAAGTCCTTCTTTTCTTGCTTGAGCCGCAAAGTAAGTATACTTGTTGCGAGCCATGGATTCACCGGAAAAGGCGGCGAGTAAATTTGCTTCGGTTTTGGAACCTTTTAATTCAGGCATCGGAGACCTCCTCAGATTAATAGAATGAAAATCTATTGAGTCTCCATTATTATTTACAAAAATAACCATAAATATTCACTGCCGCTATGAGTATGAGCAGATGAAGCGGGTAAAAGGTATAGATCAACCATTTTAAATTCCTGCCTCGGAGGTTGTTGTAGAATGCAAGCAAAGCAACGCCCAATCCCGCACCGCTTAGATACAATAATCCCATTAAGCTTAAACGAAAGTACAACAACATCATCATGCCAAATAAGGCAATAAGTTGGTTTCTTCTTTTATTAAATGTGTAGCATAATACTATACATAATACCCCCAAAACACCGTAATCAGTATTGATAAGCTCACATAAAGCGGCTATACCTGCTATAACAAAACCGCTGTTGTGCTTTAATTTTTTATAGGCTTGTATTGCCAAGGCTCCGGCAGCAAGGGTGAAAAATACGTTTTGATGACTGAATTCAAAGACTCCGAATTTCGGAACAAAGGGTGAATTAAAGAAAGCCACATCAAAGAAAGGTTCGCTTATGAGAGCAAATACTCCCAATCTAAGAATATAGCGATTTACATTTTTGCTGTGCCTACAACCCTCGGCTATAAAAAAAGCAAAAATGGGAAATGCAGCTCTGCCTATAATATGAAGATATTCGGTATCGATAAAAAATTCAAAAACGCTTGAGAAATGGTCCAAAAACATAGAAACCATTGCAATAAGTTTTAATGTGAAAGATGTCATATTTTTACTCTCGTTATTAACGTATTAAAAATCTGTGTATACTTAATTTCCGGTTAATACTATTTCTTAGATATATAGATATATGCTACTGTTCATAAGCGTTCACTGTGGAACAACTATATCTAAACTTTCAAAAGAAATAGTATGATGAGTAACAAAGGGTCGTAGTGGTGTGCGATCTGTTATAAAAGACGCAAGAGCCAACCGTTTACGAAGAATAGACTTTGTTAATATCCCTTATGTAATTAAGTATATTTACTAATTATATCATAAACAAATAAAAATTGGGAAAAAACTTTTAAAAAGTTTTCTCCCAATTTACAATTCTATTTCTCATCAGTGCCGATAATTATGACTATATCGTATTTGTCATCGATTGTATCGTCCGATTCCATAATTGTTTTCTTGAAATATTTATCAAAGGCAGTTTTGTGTTGATTAATAATTTCTTTGTCTTTAACCAACACTCTGGTTTCTTTCTTTTGATCTCCGCTGAAATTGGCTACATCCACTACATTTAAACCGTCCTCGGTAAGCTCCTCGCCTTTTCGCCCTGCCAAACCGGAAACGTTTCCTCCGTTAAGCATTTGAATGTTTAGGTCTTTAAGGTCGATTTTTTTAGCCGTGGGTATAGGTAAATTCAAACCGGGCATGTCCGAAGTTTCCGGTAAATCTGTGGATAAAAATACTTCATCTATCAGTTTCTTTACTTCTTCGGTATCATGCTGATAAATGGAAACTTTCTTGCCGTTTTTGCCGTTGGGGTAAACGGTTGCCGGTTCACCGGGCAGGGTTTGGAAGTTAAAGTTTTCCGGGTCTATATCGTCTATGAATTGAGTGTATTTTAAGGCATCGCCCATGGTGAAATCCGTATCAACATAGGAAATAATTATGGTAATCAATTCCGATATTTTATTCTTGATACCTTTTTCACCCAAAACCTGAGAAAACATAGCCTTCATAAATTCATGTTGTACATGAATACGATCCAAGTCTGCTCCGGGGTAATCGTCTCTGTAACGAACCACGCCTTCGGCCTTTTTTCCGTCTAAGATTTGTTTTCCGCCGGGTACGTTTATTACAAGGTTTTGAGTAGGGTCAACATAATGCAAGCCCTGCTTACGAATAGTCATTTCTACGCCGTCTACCGCATCTACGATAGAGCGGAATGCTTTTAAATCAACTAATATATGGTAATCAAATTCTATACCCAGCAAATCTTCAATCTCTGCTTTTAAATACTCCAGATTATGCTCCTTGCCGCCATAACCGTAAACAGAGTTTATCTTCATGCTGTCGCCAACATTGTCTATTCTTTTTCTGACTTCCTTTAATCTGTTCGGTTCCATGGAGATATAAGTATCTCTTGGGATTGAAATTACATCAACTTTTTTAGTAACCGAATCAAAACATACAGCCATAAGCGTATCCGTCAGGCCGGCTTCTTCGTCAAGACCTGCCAGAAGGATAGAAGTTTTTCTGGGTACTTGGTTTTCTTCTTTATTGTCGTTATCATTTTTATTATCATCATTCTCATCGGAAGAAATCCGCGGTTCGCCGGAGGGTACCGGTTTATCTCCTCCTGACAAAACGCCGGTAATTGCCGACGATGCAAAAACTATCACAAGAAAACCGCCTACAATTGCTGCTACTATGGATAAAAACTGTACCATCAATTTTTTACGTTTATTAGGTACCGGTTTTTTCAATTTTCCCACTCCCATGAATATTGAAATTCTATAATTATGTAAATATTATACCTGATTGGGTTAATTATATCAAAATTGATTTTGATTTCAACCGGTTCAGGTTATACACGAAATTTTTTAATATAAGCCATCCCCAAAACGGTAGGGCCAACATGAGCTCCTATGGTTACGCCCACTTCAAAAATAGGTAGATTAACAAGAAGACCGAAGTCTTTTGAAAGGGTATATTTAAACCCGTGAGCCTCGGTTTTGCAATCAGAATGCCCTACGGCAAAAATATAATCGTCAGCGGAAGCTTCCAAATCGGAAATGGCAAGTTTTACTACCTGATTCAATGCCTTTTTTCTGCCCCTGATTTTTGAAATAGGGTTAAGTTCTCCGTCTTTCATAACTATAATAGGCTTTATTCCCAAAATTCCTCCTGCCAAAGCGGATGCCTTTCCTATTCTTCCGCCTTTTTGCAGATACTCCAAAGAATCCACGGTTAAAAATACTCTGCCCGTTTCCTTGTGAGCTTCTACGGCATTAAAGTTATTTTCAAGAGAAATTCCTTCTTCCTTTAATCTTGCCGCTTCCATAACTATTAAACCCTGTCCGAAAGATGCCTGTGTGGAATCGGCAACCATTACCTTTCTCTCCGGATATTTTTCCATTATAAGCATAGCCGCATTATTTGCGGATTGAAAGGAACCGCTGAATTTTGCAGTCAAACAAATACATAAAATATCTTTGCCTGCTGAGGCTATGGGTTCAAAAATATCCAAATAATTTTGAATGGTGGGTAAAGATGTCTTTGGCATTCTTTCGCTTTTGGTGATTGCCGAATAAAATTCTTCGTTGCTTATATCAAAACCTTCACGAAGATAGGTTTCTCCGTCCAAGGTTACGTAGTAAGGTATTATTCCTATATTATGTTTTTTTACAAACTCCTTGGGTAAATCGCAGGAAGAGTCTGAGACCAAAACATAGTCACTCATAAAATCACTCCGTTAGTAAATTAAGTCCATCCCTCCGTTTCATAAAAACCCGAAAATACAAACATATTAAAGAGAAAACAGCTAGCGTACCGGCTAATAGTTTTCGTGTTCTTTTGTAAACTGTCCTTTTTATGTGAGTATGACAAATTAAAAATATATAATCATGGGGTTAAGCTCACGCTGTCTAAATTATGCAAGGTTTCAGCAAATACAAAAGTAATATTTATATCGGGATTTTTTCGTTTTCAATAATAAAGCTTCGACAAACCGTTCTGTTTCGAAGCTGAATTTTTGGCGGATTAATATGAAATGTGCCGGATGTTGCAAATTTTTGTAGTTTCATATATTATATATTTATATTAAGGAAAAATCAATTAAAACTTTGAGTATCAAACAAAACCAAATGATTCCGGTCTGTTTGGAAACCCGGTAAAATGCCGGATTTTCAGAGCAAACCCATGAGTAAAAGTCTAGAAATGCGGTAAGGTATGCCTACCGGATTTTGACCCAAGAACCTGTCTAATCTTCAAAAGCACAATATCGAGATTTTAGACCGGTTTTAAGACCTGCATAAGTAAACGTCGGTAAACTTGGGCGTTTGCATAATTTCCGGAGGTGTGATGTGAACGAAATAATATTGTCATTGGTGAACTTATCCAAAGAACTGGGTCGGACGGACGTAATTAAAAATATCAGCCTGGATATACACAAAGGTGAATTTCTCACCCTATTGGGCCCCAGCGGTTGCGGAAAAACCACTACTTTACGGTTAATAGCCGGGTTGGAACATGCAGACAGCGGCAAGATTATACTGAACGGAAAAGACATCACAGATGCGGATGCCAGCAAGCGTTCCGTAAACACGGTTTTTCAAAACTATGCCCTTTTTCCGCATATGAACATATACGATAACATAGCATACGGCTTAAAAATAAAAAACGTGGACAAAAGAGAAATTAAAGAACGAGTTTCGGAAATGCTGACCTTGGTGAAAATGGAGGGCTTGGAAAAACGTATGCCCAATCAATTGAGCGGAGGACAAAGGCAGCGTATAGCCATAGCAAGGGCTTTGATAAACAAACCCAACATACTGCTTTTGGATGAACCCCTTGGAGCATTGGATCAAAAATTAAGGCAACATATGCAAACAGAGCTGAAAAATATTCAAAAGCAGACAGGTATAACCTTTATTTATGTAACTCACGACCAAGAAGAAGCCTTAAATATGTCCGATAGGCTGGCGGTAATGAATGAAGGACGTTTCGAGCAAGTGGATTTACCTGAAATCATATACAATCATCCAAAAACAAAATTCGTTGCAAGTTTTGTAGGCGAACGAAATATTATAAAGGCTAAGGTAACCGAGATACACCAAGATTATGCTGTGGCAGATTTTAACGGTTGCATGGTTCGCTGCATAAAGGACGGCTTGCAAATCAATGATAATATATATATCTGTGTTCACTCGGACAGGGTAAAGCTTCTGAAAAACCTTGACGAAACCGTGCCTTTTGCCATCTGCGGTAAGGTTTTTGAACGGCATTATACCGGTTCCCAAGCCAGAACCAATATAGTTACACCCTGTGACTGCGTAATTAAGGCAGTGGAATACAATCAATCTTCTTTTAAAGAAGCTGAAATCATGTACGTAACTTGGGATATAAAAAACGGAATTGTTATTAAAGGAGACGATAATAGTGAACAAGAAAAATAAATTTCCGTTGTCCTCCGTCCCGGTATTTATATGGATGATTTTATTTGTTGGGATTCCCTTGATATTTGTACTGGTATTGAGTTTTTTGAACGGTGTTTCAAGCGGCGTTGTTGAATTTAAATTTACTTTTGATAATTATATCAGAGTTTTCGACCCGTTATACATGAGGGTCTTCGCTTCGTCAGGCATTATAGCCTTGGCAACATCCTTAATAACCTTACTTATCGGTTATCCCTTTGCTTATTTTACCGCCGGATTAAGCAGAAAATCCCGTTCTCGAGTACTGATGCTGGTAATGATACCTTTTTGGACCAGCAGTCTGCTCAGAACCTTTGGTTTTATGACTTTACTGAGAAATGACGGCATAATAAATTCTATACTGCTTTCTCTTAACATTATTCAAACTCCCATTACCTTCCTATACAATCATGCGGTGGTCATAGCCGGTACGGTTTATATGCTACTGCCTTTTATGATACTGCCAATTTACAACTCGGTGGAAAAATTGGATACTTCCCTATTGGAAGCATCTACCGACCTTGGTGCCGGCAGAATCAAAACCTTTATCAACATTACCCTGCCTCTGACTTTACCGGGTATAGTGGGCGGTGTGACGCTGGTATTTATTCCGGCTGTTGGATTGTTTTTTATTTCCGATTTGCTGGGCGGTTCAAAGACTATGTTGCTGGGTAATTTGGTACAAAACCAATTTCAATCCACCGGAGATTTACCTTTCGGTTCGGCATTATCGGTAATAATGATTTTGGGTGTTTTGCTTTGCCTTTTTCTCTACGGTAAAACCACCAAACATTCGGGAGGTTCTTTGCTGTGAAAAAATCCTTCCTATCTAAATTTTACATTTATCTGGTACTGTTTTTCTTGTACCTTCCAATTATTTGTGTTATAGTATTTTCGTTTAACAATTCAAAGTCACCCTTTCAGTGGAGCGGATTTACCCTTGATTGGTATGCAAAAATGCTCCGTAACAGAGGTTTGATGGAGGCCTTGGGCGTAAGCTTACAGGTTGCTTTTTGGTCTGCTTTGATTTCGGCGGTTATAGGAACTCTGGCAGCAGTATCTTTTGGAAAATTAAACAGCAAGCTTAGAAATTTTATTACTGCCATAGCTTATATACCCATAATCATACCGGAAATTGTCCTGGGTGTTGCCCTGCTTATGTTTTTTTCATTTTTACCTGTGCATTACGGCATTTTAACCCTGGTTCTTTCCCATACTACCTTTTGTATTCCCTACATTTTAATTATGGTTCAAATCAGACTTCGTTCCATCGACCCGGCTGTAATCGAAGCCGCTAAAGATTTGGGAGCCAAAAGATCACAAGTTTTCCGAACCATAATACTCCCCTTAATAGCACCGGGTATATTGTCCGGCTCTTTGCTTGCCGTTGCCATGTCTCTGGATGATGTGGTTATTTCGGTATTTATGTCCGGCCCTACTTCGACTACTCTGCCGGTGAAAATATTCTCTATGCTAAAGGTTGGGGTTACTCCGGAAATCAACGCTTTGTGTACGATTTTGCTTCTGATAACTTTCATAGTGGTGGGCTTTATGCAGTATCGAGGACTGAACAATTTTTTTGGAGAGGAAAATTAATATGAGGATAATAGCTTGTTTATCTGTATTGGCAATGCTGTTTTTAAGTGCCTGCGGAAATACCGGCGGAGCCGGAGCTTCAGCTACAGCCCCCGCTTCAGGACAACCCATGGCTCAAAACGATATTTCTCAAGACTCCAAAACTCTCAACATTTTAACTTGGGACGGCTACGTTCCCCAAGAAGTTGTGGATAGTTTTGAACAGGAAACCGGCATTAAAGTCAACTATTCGAATTTTAATACCAACGAAGAAATGTTGACAAAATTACAGGCAACCGGCGGAAGCGATTATGACGTAATAATTTGTTCCGATTTTATTATCGATATAATGAGACCCCAAAACCTTATAAAAGAACTGGATTGGTCAAAAATCCCCAATGCAAAAAATATCGAACCCAACTTCCAATTCCAATATTACGACCCGGAAAACAAATATACCGTTCCTTATTCTGCGGCAACGGCTATCTTGGTCTATGACAAGGAAGCAACAGGCTTCGAAATCACCGGTTATGAAGATTTATGGCGAGAAGAGCTTAAAAATTCCGTGGTTTTGCTGGATGGTGACAGAGATATAATTGGGATGACCCTGCAAACCCTGGGTTACTCCTTAAACGAAACAGACCCCGGGAAACTAGAAGAAGCAAAAAATAAGTTAATAGCTTTAAAACCCAATATTATCGATCTTAACACCAACTCACCCCATGAATCGCTAATCAGCGGAGTTGCTAAGGCAGGTTATATGTTCGGCTCACAAGTAACGGAAGCCATGAAGTCAAAACCATCCATAACTTATGCTTATCCCAAAGAAGGTCTGGGCTTCTACATCGACAACATAGTTGTGGCATCCAAGGCTCCCAATGAGGCAAATGCTTATAAATTTATAGACTACGTTTTGGACGGCAAAAATTCCGCCAAAATTTCATCTACCATAAACTACATTAACTGCAATACCCAAGCAAAAGAATTTTTAACCCAAGAATACCTTGACAATAAAACCGTCAATATACCCCAAGAAGTTTTAAGCAAGGCAGAAGCCTACAGAAACTTAGGAGAAGCTTCTAAATTATACAATAAAATTTGGACAGAATTTAAAGTCAGTTAATAGAGTTAAAAAAATAACCTCTATCCATAGGTTGAACAGAACCCCGTAAAACGGACATTGAAATAAAAGCACCTCCTATTGTAGAA
>CAYXWM010000057.1:0-15790 GCA_964468805.1 uncultured Defluviitaleaceae bacterium | reverse complement strand
GTTTACCGCCGGCTTGAGCCATATTGGGTCTGCCGCCGCCGTTGCCTTCTACTACAGCTATGGCATCTTTTATAATTTTTCCGGCGTGTACGCCTTTTTTAACCACATCGTCCGTTGCCATAACCACGAAGTTAACTTTTCCGTCAAATTCACCGGCAAGAACAACAACGCCAACTTTAATGCGGTCCTTTACTCTGTCGCCCATGCCACGTAAACCGTTCATGTCCAATTCGTCAACTCTGGCGTAAATTACTTTGACATCGTTGATTGTGATGGATTGGTCAAGAATTTCGTTGATAATATTTCCTGCAATGCGGTTCTTTAAGCGTTCCACCTCTTGGTTAAGCTCTCTTGCATGAGTTACATAATATTGCACCTTTTGTACCACATCCGAGGGCATAGCCTTGATAACGTCACTTACAAGATTAATGTTGTTTTCCATGGATTTGTAGTATTCCAAGGCTCCTCTGCCGGTAACAGCTTCGATTCTGCGTACACCTGCGGCTATACCGGATTCGGAGATAATGTTGAAGGAGCTGATTTGTGATGTATTGCTTACATGGGTTCCGCCGCAAAGCTCTATGCTGTAATCGGATACGTTTACCACGCGTACGGTTTTTCCGTATTTTTCGCCGAACAACGCCATTGCACCCATTTTTCTGGCTTCTTCTATGCCTGTTTCAAGGGTATTTACGTCAAGACATTCCAGAATACGTTCGTTGACTATATCCTCAATCATTTCCAACTCGGCTCTTGAAAGCGGAGCAAAATGGGTAAAGTCGAAGCGGAGACGATTTGCATCTACGTAAGAACCTGCTTGCTCCACATGAGAGCCAACAGTTTCTCTCAATGCCTTTTGCAACAAGTGGGTTGCCGTATGATTTCTGCAAACAGATAATCTTTGTTTTGAGTCTATGAAAGCACTTGCAAGCTCGTCCTTGGAAATATTGCCTTCGGTTACGCTTCCTATATGAGCGAATTTGTTACCTGCAACCTGTATACAGTTTTCAACGGTAAAAGTACCGCTTTTGGTACGAATTATACCCTCGTCGCCCTTTTGACCGCCTTTTTCCACATAGAAAGGAGTTTTTTCCAATATAATTGAACCTTGGCTTCCTTTTTCTATGGTGTTGGTTAATTTTTCATCGCAGACTATTGCGATAATTTTTGTGTCCGTAACCTGTGTTGAATCATAGCCGGCGTAGGTGGATTGAAGGTTGGGGTCAAGCTCATGATACACGGTGGATTCGGCACCCATATAAGTGCTTTCTTCTCTGGCGGTACGAGCCATTTCCTTTTGTTTGTTCATTTCCTCGTGGAAAGATTCCTCGTCTACGGTGATGCCTTCTTCTCCCAAGATTTCTTTCATTAAATCCAAGGGTAAGCCGTAGGTATCATACAAACGGAAGGCTTCGCTGCCCCAAAGTACTGTTTTTACTTGGGCTTTAAGCTGTTGGATATACTGTTTAAGGATTTCTCTTGCGTTAACTATGGTTTCGTGGAAGCGTTTTTCTTCCACAGTAATAACCTTCATTATATATTCTTGTTTCTCGGAAAGCTCCGGATAAGCCTCCTTGGAAACGTCTATAACTACTTGGCACAATTCAGTTAAAAAGCTTTTTTCTATGCCCAAAAAGTGACCGTTTAAGGCGGCACGTCTCAAGAGACGTCTGAATACGTAACCTCTGCCCTCATTGGAAGGTAAAACGCCGTCAGCCGTCATAAAAGTAAGAGAGCGTACATGGTCGGTGATTATGCGTATGGAGACGTCGTCTTTGGGGTTTTTGTTATATTCCTTTTTGGATATTTTGCATACCTTATCACGGATGGCTCTGACTGTATCCACGTCAAAGATAGAATCAACATCCTGCATCATACCGGCTATTCTTTCAAGACCCATACCGGTGTCGATGTTGGTTTGGTCGAGCTTACTGTAGCTGCCGTCTTCGTTCTTGTTGAATTGAGTAAATACCAGATTCCAAAATTCAATGTATCTGTCGCAATCGCAGCCTACGGTACAGCCCTCCTTGCCGCAGCCGTATTTTTCGCCCTTGTCGTAGTAAATTTCAGAGCAAGGACCGCAGGGGCCTGTGCCTACTTCCCAGAAGTTGTCATCTTTGCCCATTCTGAAAATACGATCGGCAGGGATACCGATTTTTTTGTTCCAGATTTTGTAGGATTCGTCGTCTTCTTCATAGACGGATACATAGAGGCGGTCGACGGGAATTTCCATTTCTTTGGTTACAAATTCCCAAGCCCAGGGGATAATTTCTTCTTTAAAATAATCACCGAAGGAGAAATTGCCGAGCATTTCAAAGAAGGTGCCGTGTCTTGTAGTTTTGCCTACATTTTCAATATCGCCGGTACGGATACATTTTTGACAGGTGGTTACCCTTTTGCTTGGCGGAATTTCCATGCCGGTGAAGTAGGGTTTTAAAGGTGCCATACCTGAGTTAATCAAAAGCAAGCTGTTATCATTTTGAGGAATTAAGGGAAAACTGTCCATTCTTAAATGTTCTTTGTTTTCAAAGAATTTTAAGAATCTTTCTCTTATTTCGTTTAATCCTAACTTTTTCATACTGCCTCCTGTATATTCAGACCTTTGGTAAGGGTCGGGTGGTTAAAAAACAAAGACCTTGAGGGAAACTTTTACTGAAGAATGAGTTTTCCTCAAACTCCCTTCAAACAGACTTTATAAAAATACGAATAATTTTGTAAGCTTTTTTAATAGTGTATTATTGAAGTATTGCACAGAATTAAGCCAATAAACCCGAATATTTACATTTATCGTATTCACCAAAAAAGCTCATCCTAACGGATGAGCCTACAGTATCAAATAGAAATTCTATAATCGCCGGGCTTTATAAAATTATAAATAATCGCATTTGACATGTCAATAGTTTTACCTTTTTTCGTCTATCAAAATGCCTACAAGCTCCCACATTTTTGCCACTGCATCAAGGTTTTTTTCAGGGGGTATTTCCTTGATGACTTCGTTTGTGGTAGAGTCTATAATTTTTATCATAATATCTCTTGTTCTTTTATGGACAGAATAGCTTAAATAACGATCTGTTCCCAAAAGTTTTTTGTTGGCGTCCTTCACCGCCTTGTTAATGGCGTCGTCGGGGTTGCGATCTTGGTTGCGTTCGTTGGATTTTTGATTACCCTTAGAACGCTCGGGAATCATAGGAGCCGGTTCTTGAAAATCGAATTCCGACCGCTCCGGAACCGCAGCTGTGCCTGAATCCTGTTTTACCGGTTGCCGAGTAGAGTAATCGTTATAAATTACAGCGTTAACTGAGCTGTAGTTGTCAACCTCCATAAGAATTTACCTCCTTGTGTATTTGTTCTCCATGATGTTAAGATTTCAAAGAATTAGTTGCTCATGTCAAAATGTCCGCCTCGTTCGAAATAGAAATCATTTTGGTAATTATTTATTACGCTTCGTGATTCGTTTATATTTTTAATGTTTTGTTTCAGTTCTGCCATATATTCCGGCAATTGTGTTTTTAAAAACTTATCCTTATCTATTATATTTTGCATTGTTTCCTTAATTTTGTCCAGTAAAATTTTTGATTCCTTGTCGAATTTTGTCAAATCATAAGTATCGATAAGGTTATCTTTTTCTTTGAGGCGGTCAAAAAGCAATTCCCTGCCTTCTACCATTGAAATATAGCTTTGTAAAGGCTCATGGTCATTTGTAAGGTTAAGGGAATTTGTAATTACATATATATCATGCAAAATCTGCAGCTTTTGTTCCAAAATTTTATTTAGCGATTCACGCGGTTCCATGAGCTTCTCCCGAAATAGTGGTTAAGCCTAAGCTTTGGGACAAATCCTTAGCCCAAAGCTTAGGCGAATCTACAGTTAATTTTATCTTGCCAATTGTTGTTGAAGATACGCCATTTGGTTATCTGATTTAACCATGGCAGCTTCCATCCTGGAAAACATTGAGTAGTAATTGTTTTCCTTTTTGATTAGGGCTTTTAACATTTCCGAAAGAGTGTTTGCGTTGCGTTGCAATTCTTTAAACATATCGGAGGATGTTTCGGAGGATGTTCCTTTAATACCTGCCAGAGAAGCTATAGCCGAACGGTATCCTGCCATATCCTCAACCATATCGTTGAGGCGATCTCCCAAACCTTCATCCAACAAACGTCTGGCATTATTGTTATTGGGATCACCGTATTTGGTGTAAGAAATTTCCGAAGTTTTGACGAAAAGTTGAGAAACATCGTCCAAACGAGTTTCCAGTGCCTCTTTCAGTTTCTTTTCATCTATAACCAGCTGACCCATCTTATCCTTGCCCATGCTTAAACTTGCCGTTGAAATACCGATTTCGTATAAGGCGATTTTATTGCCGTTGCCCAAGTCCACCGGTTGATACATAGCCTTACGCATATCGGAAATGAACCTGCCCAAAAGTTTATCTTGATATAAAAGACCGGTCTTGGCTTGTTGTTCCCAAGCAGTGATTTCGGTTTCTTTCAATTCTTTCTTTTGATCATCCGTTAAGGGTTCGTAAGTTTGTTTGTTTTTTGTGGGTCGTTTGGTTGAGATTTCTTTATTGATTTCGGAGTAAAGAGTGTTGTAACCTTCAACAAATTTCTTGATGGTTTCTAATACGGACTCCACATTTCTCTTTACTTCTATTGTAATTTCCTTGTCTTTTGAACGGGGTCCCAATTCCAGTTTGAGTTTACCGTCGGAAAGTAAAATTTCGTTGGACGGAGAAGTCATTACTTCGCCGTTAACCTCGTAGATTGCGCTTTGCGCCATGGTACGGTTACTTGAATTAAAGCCTAAATTTTGGGTTAAGAAATTATTCGAGCCAAGCTGTATCGCATTGTTAACACCAAATTCTTTGGATTCCATCATAAGTTTTTTCTCATAGAAGTTATAAGTAAGCTTAACCTTGGAATATTTATTTACGTCTTCTATTAGATCGGATAATTTGGTATCGGCGGTAAAGGTTGCTGAATAATCGCCTATAGTTATTCTTACTATACCTGAGTTTGGCGGGTCTTCCACCAGGTTGTTGCCAAACAGTTGGCTGAGTGTCTTTGTTGTAACGGAGTTATCCAGTGAAGTTGTACCGTACGGCAAGTCAAAGCCCATGTCGGAAAGTACGCTTGTTTTATGGATATAGAGATTGCTTATTTGTTGAGTACCGTCTCCGAAACCCAAATCTTTCAGGGAGTCTTCAAAGCCCACTACGGTTTTAATGTTTACTTCATTATCGCCATTAAGTTTTTCAAAGGTTAATTTGCCTTGATTATTGACTGCTTGGATTGGTGCCATACCCGTGCCGAATTTTGCCTCTAAATCAGTATTAATTTTTGTAACAATGTCATCCAAGGAATCTCCTGCGTCTATATTAAAGACCACGTTCTTTGCAACCTTGGTACCGTCGAGAGCTGTTGAAACTACTCTGAATTTGATGGGAGTTGCCGTAGTGCTGTCAATTGCCCTTGAAGCAACAACTTTTTGGGCTCTGGATGATTCGGCTATTTTCAATGCTGAACCGGCAGGTGCTTCAAATTTTAATTTACCGTCCTCTATTGTAGCCGTAACTATATCATTACCGAATTCACCGGCAAGCTTTCTGTTTATTACTTCCAGAAACTTAGTGTTACTGTCAACACCGGCCAAATCTGTGTTAGTAAAGGACATTGCATAAGCTCTTCCGTCCAGAGTTACGGTAATGCTGTCATTCTCTCTGATATTTTTATAATCAAAGTTGTTTTGTCCCTTTAATTCATATTCGAACCCGGAGTTTGTGTATTTATCCTTAACGGCAAGTTGCCTTACTTTAATGTCATATTTTCCGGCTTGAGCTCCGGTTGATGCCAGAACCTTAATGTCCTTGGATTCCGCATCATCAGAGGTAACGGAAGTTAAATTGGTCAAAAAGGTTTCTTTCATTCGTATATTTCCGCTTTTGGCTGCGTCTAAGAAATCAGTGCGGAATTTAAGCATCTTATCAGCATAATCTCTGTATTTTTCTTGACGCCACATGGTAAGAGTGGTTTTTTGTTGAAACTTGTTGTACTTGGCAGACTCTGCTCTCATAAGCTTGGTTACCATAGAGTCTATGTCCATTCCGGAAAATCCGGTCAAACGCATGGAGTTTGTATACACGATTAATCCTCCTTAATATTATATTTATGTTAATCTGCAGTTAAACCTATCCATAGATTACAATAATAATTTTATCTGTTTACTAAATATATCGACTTCTTTATTTAAATCTTTATAGGATATGAAAAAAAGCATACATAACCGGTAGAAATCACCTAATGTTTATGGTTTATAACGTTTACCGGATTACCGGCTGAGAATTGCCTCAGGTTATTTACCGCTATGCCCATAAGACGGTTTCTTGTTTCCTTAGCGCTCCAAGCGATATGAGGAGTTATTATACAATTTTTCGCCTTTAGCAGGGGATTATCGGCTTTTATAGGCTCTGCGGATACAACATCCACGGCAGCGGCGTAAATTCTGTCGCTGTTAAGGGCTTCAGCAAGGTCCTGTTCGTTTATAACCGGCCCTCTGGAGGTATTTATAATAATGGCAGTGGATTTCATTTTAGAAATTGTATCCTTGTTGATTATATTTCGGCTTTCTTCGGTAAGAGGACAGTGCAAACTTATAACATCGGAATTTGCCAACAAATAATCCAAGCTTACATTTTCCCAAGGGGTCTCCTTGGCTCGTTTTCCGTTGTAATGTATTACCTTCATACCCATGGCAGAGGCGATTTTTGCGGTTTGGAAGCCGATTTTACCCATGCCTATTATACCGAAGGTTTTCCCGGACAGCTCTATTAAGGGTTTTACAAAGTAGCAAAAGTCTTTTGCCTTGCACCATTCGCCTTCTTTAACGGACTTGGAATGTTCGGCTATATTATGGCAAACCTCCAGCATTAAGCCTATGGCAAATTGTGCTACTATGTCGGTGCTGTAATCCGGAATGTTGGTAACTGTTATACCCAATTTTGTTGCGGCTTTTAAGTCTACATTATTATACCCTGTAGCCAAGATACCAATGTATTTTAATTGCTTACAGGCAGACATTATTTCCTCGGTAAGTATAACTTTGTTTGAAAATACAGCAAAGGCGTCGCCAATACGTTCTATAACGTCCTTAGGCTCTGTTCTGTCGTAAACGGTTAATTGGGTAAAGGATTCCAACTCTGCCCAGGTTAAATCACCGGGGTTTACTGTATAGCCGTCGAGAATTACTGCTTTCATGATAATCACCTTTCTGTTTGTGTTGTGCTGTTTCTTGATATATGTATAGATAGAAACAGTATTATATTAATCCTAAGTATGTATGGATGACAGTCAATTCAATGGAAAGCTTGTGCTGTTTACTTTTTCTTAATCATATTATATACTGATATTGATTTTCTAATGAAAATAAGCATGAATCATTTAGACTTAATTACGAAACGAAGGTACACTTATGTTTGATATACAAGCTGAATTGGCTAAACTGCCCCAAAAACCCGGGACTTACTTTATGAAGTCCGAAGACGAAACCATTATATATATCGGCAAAGCTAAGAATTTACGAAACAGGGTAAGGCAATATTTTCAAGCCTCTACCCAACATAATGCAAAAAATCGTGCGTTGGTTCAAAATATAGCTTCTTTTGAATACATAGTTACGGATACGGAGCTTGAAGCCTTAATTTTGGAGTGTTCTCTGATAAAGAAACACCGCCCGAAATACAACATCCTGTTAAAGGACGATAAGGCCTATCCCTATCTTAAACTTACCACAAACGAGGCTTTCCCAAGGCTTATTATGAGCCGTACTCATGACAAAGACCGTGCCAGATATTTCGGGCCATTTTCCGGGGCTAACGTAGTTCATGAAATAATGGATTTGGTGTTGAAAATTCTGCCTTTGCGAAGATGTACTCATCCTCTGCCGTCCAAGGCTATACAAAGAGCCTGTTTGAATTTTCATATAGGTCAATGCAAAGCACCCTGTATAGGTAATATTTCCAAAGAGGAATATGAAGAAATCGTTAAGCAGGTAATAGCCTTTTTGAACGGCAAGCACGGAAACATTATAAAACAGCTGGAAAAACAAATGCAAGAACGTTCGGAAAAGTTGGAGTTTGAAAAGGCCGCGGAAATCAGAGATAAGCTCACTGCCATTAAGGTTCTGGAGCAAAAGCAAAAACTTGAGGGTAACCCCAAGGATAATCAAGATATTATAGCAATCGCCCGTTCCGAAGAAACCAAAGATGCCTTAATACAAGTGTTCTTTGTACGAAACGGAAAAATGCAGGGTAGGGAGCATTTCCTTATTAATGAATCCGACGACCTAAACGACCAAGAATTAATGACTGATTTTATAAAGCAGTTCTACGGAGAGACTACCTATATTCCCAAAGAAATAATCTGCGAAACGGAAATTTTGGACAAAGAAATAATAATGCAATGGCTGATTAGCATAAAGGGCTCATCAATAAACTTTACCACACCAAAAAAAGGCGAAAAACTTCATCTGCTTGAGCTTACCAAGAAAAACGCCCAATTGGTTTTGGCACAATTCGGAGAGCAAATTAAACAGGAACAACGGCGTACCGTAGGAGCCTTGGATGAAATACTGGCGGCAATCAACCTTTGTAATACCGCTCCGGAAGACAAGCTCACCGGCCTTAACAGAATAGAAGCCGTGGATATATCCAATACAGGCGGTTACGATTCCGTAGGCACCATGGTTGTTTTTGAACAGGGCAAGCCAAAACGTTCGGATTACAGGAAATTCAGGATTAAGACCGTTGCCGGTCCGGATGACTATAAGAGTATAGAAGAAGTGGTGCAGAGAAGGTTTTTGCGTTATTTGAAGGAACAAGAAGGTGCAGTAACAGAGAAGGGTTTTTCCGTGTTGCCGGATGCTATTTTCATAGACGGCGGAGGTGGTCAGGTTCATGCGGCGGAAAGAGTGCTGTATGAATTGGGATTGGATATACCCGTCTGCGGTATGGTTAAGGATAACCGCCACAGAACCCGAGGACTGCTCTACAAAGGGGTAGAATTAAACCTTCCCACACATTCCGAGGGTTTCAAGTTGGTTACTCGTATTCAAGATGAAGTTCATCGATTTTCCATAGAATATCACAGAAATCTTGCTAAAAAAACCGCCGTCCGCTCAATTTTGGACGATGCTCCCGGTATAGGCGAAAAACGCCGTAAAGCCTTGATAAAACATTTCGGTTCAATAGAATCAATAAAAAATGCCGAAATCAACGAGCTGGCTCAGGTAGATACCATGAACCGCAAAGCGGCGGAGGATTTATATAATTATTTTAGGAAAGATAAGGAAACAACTTAAATCCCAATCATTTATACTAATTCCATATAAGTAAAGGACAAAAATAATTGTTTTTCCGTTGAAAAAAATCAATTATTTTTGTCCTCTGTTTAAAATGGAGTCAGTATAACTTATAACTCTCAACACTTATATGCTGTATGGGTGGTGAACCGGATAAAGAATATACCCAATATAATTACATTGTCACGAATAATAGGCAGTACATTTTTGCTGTTTATAAAACCCTTTTCAACATTATTTTTTATAATTTATATACTTTGCGGAGCCGGCGATATTTTAGATGGATACTTAGCAAGAAAAATGAATCTTGTCAGCAAAAGCGGACAAATTCTAGACAGCGTAGCCGATTTGTTTATGACTGCAGTTGTGTTGTTTGTGTTTCTGTCCCATTTAAAACTGTATTTATGGATAATTCTTTGGATAGCAGTTATCGCTTTCATCAGAATATTATCTTTGTTTATAGGCTCCGGTAGATATAAACAGCCTGCCTTTTTACACACTTACGCCAATAAATTTACGGGGCTTTTGTTATTTTTCTTTCCTTTTATTTATATTTGTTGGGGTCTAAGCATATCAAGTATATTAATCTGTACCGTAGCCACTCTGTCGGCAACGGAAGAATTGTTTATTAATTTATTCTCTAAAACATTGAATAGGGATATTAAATCTATATTTGGGTTGTGAAAAGAATCATCCTTACGTTATTAAAGAGGTACAGCGGTTTTTATACACTGTACCTTTGTGCTTTTTATTCCTCATCCTGCAAGGCATCATAACCCTCTTCACCGGTTCTTACCTTAACCACATTTTCCACATCGTAGATAAATATTTTGCCGTCTCCCATATTTCCCGTATACAGAGCTTTCTTAACACTTTCCACCAACACAACAAGCGGAACCTTACAAATGACTATCTCAATTTTCACCTTTGGTAAAAGTAGGGTTTCAACAGGTACACCACGATAATATTCACGACCGCCCTTTTGCATTCCGCAACCCAAAACACGGGTTACGGTCATACCGGTAATACCGATTTGATCGAGGGTTGCTTTGAGGGTTTCAAATTTGTTCTCCTTGGTGATAATGACTACCTTTGTCATTTTTGCTCCGGGTCTTGAAGTACCTACAACCGGGACAGTTTGGTCCACAGACATAGGAACGCTGTTATTGCTTTGGGGTTTAAAGTCAGTTCCCATCGGTACCGGCATAAAATCGGCGTAACTGCTTGCCAGTCCGTGTTCATTAATATCCAAGCCGGAAAGTTCCTCCGAACGGGAAACACGCAGTCCCACGGTTTTATTGATAACAATAAATACTATGGTCATGGTTACGCCTACCCACGCTATTACCGCCAGTACACCTAAAGTCTGAATACCTAGGAAAGAAAAACCGCCTCCGTACAACAGACCGCCATCCAACGCAAAGACACCGGTAAGGATTGTACCGATTGCTCCGCACATACCATGAACTCCGATTGCTCCAACAGGGTCATCTATTTTTAAAACCTTTTCCACAAACTCAATTCCTAATACTACCACAAAAGCCGAAATCAGACCGATGAAGAAGGCTCCCACAGGCGATACCAAATCGCAACCTGCCGTGATGGCTACAAGTCCGGCAAGAGCACCGTTAAGCGTCATGGATACATCAGGTTTTTTATAGCGTATCCAGGTGATAATCATAACCACTGTAGCGGCTGTTGCGGCGGCAATGTTTGTGGTAACAAAAATATTTGAGGCAGAAAGAATATTATCGTCACCGGTCATAGACACGGTAGAACAGCCGTTAAAGCCAAACCAGCAAAACCACAGAATAAATACACCCAAAGCTCCCAGAGTTAAGCTGTGACCGGGAATGGCGCGAGCCTCACCGTTTTTGCCGTATTTTCCTATACGAGGACCGAGAATTTTTGCACCCACAAAAGCTGCAACGCCGCCAACCATGTGTACGGCTGTAGAACCGGCAAAATCATGGAAGCCAAGCTGTGCCAGCCATCCACCGCCCCATATCCAATGCCCGGAAATAGGGTAAATCACCGCACTGATGATAAGGCTGTAAATAAGGTAGGATGAAAATTTTGTCCGTTCAGCCATTGCACCGGAAACAATAGTAGAGGCTGTGGCACAGAATACCGTCTGAAAAATAATAAAAGCCCCGGAAGGTATGCTGCTGTCGTAATTGCCTTGTATAAAGAAATCCAATCCTCCCATAAGAGGATCGTTTCCCGAAAACATCAGACCAAAGCCTATCATCCAGAATACCAGAGTACCCACGGAAAAGTCCATAAGGTTTTTCATTATGATATTTCCGGCGTTCTTTGCACGAGTAAATCCTGTCTCAACCATAGCGAAACCGGCTTGCATAAAAAATACAAGTGCCGCGCCGAGTAAAGTCCAAAGGGTATCCACTGCTAAGTACATAAAATATTCCCCCTAAATTAGTTTTAGTTCGAAAAATAAACCTAAGATTAGTTTCATCGAACCCTTAATAAAACCTCGTATTTTTGCGTACAAAACTTTCAAAACACGCTAAAAACGTGAAAAGGCGTGTATTTTATCGTTAGTTCAGACCGATAAAACACACGCCTTTGTGTGAAAATCCACTCGGCTATTGCCGAGTTTATACTTAATTTCCGGTTAAGCAGTAACAAAAGCGTATATTCGTAGTGGTGAGCGACCGGTGTTTTTTTATAAAAACACAAGAGCGAACCGTTTACGAAAAATAGCTATTGTTACTATTACTGTTGAAATTAAGTTTAAAATAATATTGGGACAAAAAAAGACGCTGCGGATAAAAATCCACAGCGTCTTTGCTGTCTGTGCTTATTATATACCATAACAGAAAATCAATGTCAACCCTTTTGTTAAAAATTTTACACCTTTATTACCCATTCCGGAAGAACCCGGATTATACTTACTATTAAACATTACGTATGAATTAAGGAGATAGAGGTCTAATCCTGCCGTTTGATGTCAGACTTGAACTACTTGCCAGAAAATTTCAAACTTATCGCATAAATATCCGTAACATTTGGAAAAGAAGGTTTCTTCCAAGGGCATAAGAATTTTTCCGCCTTCAGAAAGTTTGTTAAAGATTTTTTTCAATTTTTCCGGGTCACTGTCGTTTATGGTTAAGGTTATGGCGTTTCCGAAAACTATGGGCAGATTTGGCGGTGCATCTGCAAACATCAACTCGTTGTCGCCCAATTTCATAGTGGCGTGCATAATGTAATTTTTCAATTCATCGGTGGTGGGGTATTCCGGGCTTGCCGGCATATCTCCGTAAAGGCTGATTTGGGACGGCATCTCCACGCCGAAGGCATCGGCATAAAATTCCATAGCCTGTCTGCAATTTCCCGGAAAAGTAAGATAACTGTTAATTTGCATTGTTTCATCTCCTGTTCTTTTAATATAAATTTTACCCGGTTATTAAGAAGATAACCGGGTATAAAATTTTGTCGGATTTATAGGATAACAAAGGTCTAAATACCCGTTTTCGGTAATTTATTAATTATTAATCCACCTAAATTTTAAATTGGATAAATTTTTGTTGGTATTGCCAATTACATTCATAACCTTAATTGCATCTATCTCTTGAGGAGATAAGGTATGGTCGTATGTTTTATCATCTTTTCCTTTAAATCTGATTGAGATATTTTCGCTGTTCAATAACGCTTCAAGGTCTGAATCATAAAACGATATATCAACATATTCCAAAATTTGTTCATTATCCAAAACCTCTCTGACTTCGGAAGCTGAATTTTTTTTTATTAATATATCATCAGCTTTAACTGTGAAGCTATCAAAGAGCATCCAATCTTTAGCTTGAAACCCTAAACGATATTTAACATAGTGATTGTCTTTTACAAAAGTTACAAAGTTATTGTTTGTATCAATTTTAGTTAGACCTTTGTAGTACACAAAAACTGCATTGCTAAACTCATCTTTTACTGCTTCACATTTAGACATTGCTTCAACAGCCGGTTGAATCTCCGATTTTATGGTAAATGCAGAATCTGACTCATTTGGATTTGATTGATTTATATAATTATCTGCCAATTCAAGAATTTTGGAATAGTTATGATTCTCAAGATATTCGTCATATACCTTTTGCGTTTCTTCGCTCGTGAAAAAATCATTGTTACGCTTAATTTTTGTAGGTAATGTATCAACGTCCAAGTCCGTATTTGCCGGAAATACTTGAAGAATATATTGTTTTTCATCTGTATCAACAATATATCTGCAAGCTACATCATTATATATAACTTCCGAATAACCTTGTTCGCTCCTTAATTTCTCAGAATTATCGGAACTGATAAGTTCTGAAAACATTGTGTCAGAGTCAACTTCTATACCACTAAATTGATAGATTGTTGTAAAGTATTTGAGAAATAAATTTAGAATAGTGTCATTTTGACCGCTTGTTATTAACGAGACGGCATAAACATTGTTTTGCTCCGGATTACAAAATGTCAGTATTTTTATTGTCTGATAATTGTTACGGTACCAGACAGCCTTATAATCATCATATGTATATGGTTGTTCAACAGTAAAGTTATTATCTGTATCAATAGCCTTTCGAATATCCTCGGGTGTGAATGTAAACGCATTGTCTTTAAGTTTTATATTAGTAGGTTCAGGGCTTGGTGTTGCCTTGGGTATTGTCTTTTCGGAACCGTTGGCTATAATATCATTAGAATCGACCGAAACAATCTGTTTTGACGTGGAACAGCTACATAACAGTATAAGAGCGGCTAGTGCAAAACAAATAATTATTTTCATGCAAACCTCCCGGATACCTATTAAGTTGCACAATACATTATATTTTGTACAGAAATATTTGTCAATGTAAACGGTTATTTCAGGTTCAAAAACGAAAAGGGCATTGCCCGGTTTCCCGAACAATGCCCTTAAATGCTTATAAAATTAAAAACGGAGAGGGTGGGATTCGAACCCACGGCCCCTTTCGGAGTCGCTAGTTTTCAAGACCGCCTTTAATGTCGGTACTTAACAGTAGATAGCGATTTTTAAGGGTAGTCAGAGGGAGTTAAAAACCCCGTAAAATCAAGGGTTTTTGGCTCAAAATCCTGTTTCTTCCCACTACTTGGGGAGGTCTTGCAAAACCATAAAAAAGTCCTCTAAAAAGGAAAAAGGATAGAAGCAGGATAGAAGTAGGATAGAAAAAACCAAAATTTTTTAAGAAGCATTCACTCCCGTAACCGCCCGTTGACAAATTTTCAGTGGGAGTGAAATGGATGAATCTTTTAGAGTATTATTCTGATATTAGTAGCAGCTACCCGGAGTACATCACTCAAAAGCAGATGTATGAAATATGTGGGGTATGCAAGTCTACGGTGTACGATGCCGAGCGGTGCGGAGCCGTTCCATATGATAAAGAAGTGAACCGCCTTGTGCATACCCATAAAATAAAACTGTTAGATGCACTGGCATTTAAGTATAGGCGCGAACACGGCTACCGCCAGGACGACGAGTACATATCCTATCTTAGGCGTTTCTATGTTAGACGGTTGAAAAGCTATCCCGATGTCCTAACCGTTTCTGATGTTTCGGAAATCACCGGCTTTGCCAAACAAAGCGCTCATAGATGGATAGGACGGGCTTACATGCAGGCCTTTGTTAAGCAACGGCGTTTCCATGTTCCAAAAGAAGCATTGATAGATTTTCTCGTCGGTCCTGTTTACAATGCCATACAGGACAAATCGGAAGTTCAGAAAAAGGCTCTACTGGACTTTGAATCTTGGTATTTTGCCCGGATTGGGGGCATGAAAATATGACCCCCGATTACAAGCAATTATTAAATGACTACCCTGAATACATGAGCTTGGATCAAATGCGGACTGTCTGCCATATCAGTAAGAAAACGGCACGGCTTCTTTTGCAAACCGGCCTGATTCCATATAAAAACACCGGTAAAAAGACGCACACTTACCTGATAAAAAAGACAGCCGTAATAAAATACCTCAAGGAGCGAGACAAAAAGCCTGAGAAATACATATTGCTGAAAGACAGACCTTTGCAGGAGTTCCTTACTGATGTGTCCGACGGAGAAACTCAGAAAAGGGACGAAATTAAGTCGTTTGACGAATATCCTGATGTGTTGTCAGTCCAGCAAGCGGCGACATTGTCTGGTGTTACACCCAAAACTGTTACAGCATGGGCTAAGGCAAAACTGATAAAAGCATTCAGAAAGAGCAACAGATATCACATCCCTAAATCGGCTTTAATAGAATACATTTCGTCGCCACAGCACAAACGCAATTTCATAAGGGAACAAAATAATAAGTCAAAGCGACAAATGACAGATACAAGCCAATGAATCCGCAAAGCCGCCAATTTGAAGGCGGCTTTATTACGTTAAATCCAGAATGTTTGTTGACATATTGAATAATTATGATAATATAAGGTAAACATTATAAT
>CAYXWM010000056.1:0-15862 GCA_964468805.1 uncultured Defluviitaleaceae bacterium | reverse complement strand
AAGAAATATGTTTCTCCGGACAACGGATTAACCTGGCTTGATGCAAACACTCCGCCCGGACCCGAAATACCTTCAAACATTATGCCTCAGTTTAAGTTCGTTGTTATGAATACAGGAAATATGGATCTAACAAATATTACCGTGACTGACAGCGTATATGGCTTAATCGGTAACTTATCCGACCTTGTTGTAGGTGCAAGTTACGAGTGGGTAATTATTAAACCTTGGAGTATCGGTGAGCATGAGAATATAGCTACAGTCTATGCCGAATATTCCGACGGAACATTGTCCTCGACTGACAATGCATGGTATTTGGGCGTAGAAGTTCCCGATCCGTCAATCAGCTTAGAAAAATTCGTATCTGTAGATGACGGTTTAACATGGATTCACGCCAACACACCACCCGGACCCCTTCTTCCAAAGGGAAAAACTCCCAAATTCAAATATGTGGTAACCAATACAGGAAATGTACCTTTAACTAATGTTACCTTAACAGACAGCGTTCTGGGTTCAATTGGCGGTAGCTTTAATCTTGCAGTAGGTCAAACCGATATATTTATTGTTTAGATTTTAATGTGAGTAATTTTTAATAAAGTTTATACGGGGTATAGCTTTTGCTATACCCTTTTTACGTTGATTACAGCGGTTTATACTTAATTTCATAAGGAATAGTAACAAAAGCTATTCTTCATAAACGGTTCGCTCTTGCATTTTTATAAAAAAACACCGGTCGCTCACCACTACGTATACGCTTTTGTTACTACTTAACCGGAAATTAAATATAAGTCAAAATAAGTTACAATAATCCCGGAAGCATTGACTTAATGACAGTTTACTTTAATTCTACCGGAGTTAACACTATACTATTTAAGTGCAGAAGCATGTATGATTTGCCCGGGAATGGCATTCTTAAAAATTACAGTAATAAAACAAACTCAACGAATTGTTTAATGCCTTTGTGGGTAAATTTAATTACATAAATATAATTTTCCTGTATATACTTTTTTTACCGGAAACAAGACCGGCATTCCCTATTATTACATTTTTGTATTGATCTCTCTGTTCCTTTGTGCAAAAACAGTGCAAATCTTTGGCATTGATATTTTGTTCAAATTTGGGATAATAATAACATAGTTTGTTACTTGTTCATTGGCACGCCTTATTAAGGAGTTGTGATATGAAGGACAGAGAAAAACAAATTCTTCGCTATATAGTGGAGAACGATGGAGTGTCACTAAAAAAGCTTCTGGAGCGGTTCTGTGTTTCTCGGCGAACTTTGTATTATGATATTCGGTCTATCAATGAGAACTTGCGTGGAATTGGGTGTATAAAAAACGATCACCGTATATTTATGTACGAGGGAAAACCGGAAAACATCACAAAACACAATCCATCAGCTTTTTACAATAACCCCGAAAGCAGAAAAGATTATATTCTGTATCAAATTCTGCTGGATAAACTGCCAACCATTGATGAAGCTGCCGTTCAAATGGACATTTCTAAAAACACAGTCATTCAAACCATTGACAAAATCAGATTGGAGCTTGCCCGTAAAGGGATTAAGTTGGTTTATCAAAAAGGTTACAGACTTATGGGCGACGAATATACTATTCGGGATATATTTTTGCGGATTATGGAGGGCGACAGACAACTTGGTTATATCCTGGATAAAGATGTAATACAATTCGACAACGCCTTCTGCATAAAGCTGACAGACCATGCCCGTGGTTCATTATCCATGCTCAAAAGATTTGTGGGAGAACGTATTCAAGCAGGATTAACTTTGAATTCTTTTGCCTATACAGATAAAGCCAAGACCTTTCCCTATTATGAAGGCGTAGCTGAATTGTTGCCGGATAATGCCGGTGAAACCGAAAAAGCTTATCTTTGTGCGTACATTGCTTCATTGTCCAGCTTAAACAGTGAGGCAGAGCTGGACTTTTTGGACGGCTATATACAAACGCTCATAGAACGCTTTGAAGCCAAAACAGCCATTTACTTATTTCATAGAGAGGATTTTATAAAAAACATAAAAAGGCATTTGCAATCCTCTTACTATCGTATAAAATTTGGCTTTCCCGTGGGCAATACTGCTCTAAATGATATAAAAAGCAAGCATACGTATTTGTTCGATATAGTAAAGGGAATTATTCGCAAAACCGAAAACTATCCCGACTTTACAGCCATGCGAGATGAAGAAATAGGCTTTATTACAGCATATTTCGGCGGATATATGATGCACAGCGTGGACGAACGCAACAAGAAAAACAAAGTAATTTTGGTTTGCCCAAGCGGGCTTATGGTTTCTCGTTCGCTGGAAGTCCAGTTGAATAAATATATACCCCATATTGAAATAGTACAAACCGTTTCTTTGAAGGATTTTTGGGTTTATGAGGGCAGTTATGATTTTGTAATTACCACCATACCCATACCCGACATAGATAATGTACTTGTGGTTAACCCCATTTTAACTAAGGCAGACATTGCATTTCTGCTCAGTAAACTGACACCTCTGGACAAAAGCGGCTCACAATTTGATTTAGACACGATTATGCGTGTCATACGCGAGAACACGACTATCCATGACGAAAAAAGACTATATCAAGAATTGTTCAAAGCGATATACGGTCTTAATGAAAAAGGAGGATACGAACCGATGCTTCATGAGCTTTTAACAAGCGACCGTATCAGAAAGATTAAAAGCGTACCTGATTGGAAAGAGGCCATTGCGGAAGCCGCCAAACCGCTTCTGGAGGACAATTCCATTACCCAAGAGTATGTACATGCCATGATAGACAGCATTATCAAGCATGGTCCATATATAGTGCTTACCGATTATTTTGCGTTGCCTCATGCAAGTTCAAAAAGCGGCGTAAACAAATTGAGTATGGCAATGCTTCAAGTTGAAGAAACAGTCGACTTGCTTGGTTCACCGGTTAATATTTTCCTGGTGCTTGCAGCTGTCGATAATACTTCTCATTTAAAGGCATTGGCTGCATTATCTGTGCTCTTAAATGAAGGAGAGAATTTGGAAGTTTTCAGAACAGGTACTAAAGAAGAAATACTAAAACTTATTAACGAACAGGGGGTGAAAGAATGAAATTACTGGCTGTATGCGGTTTTGGGGTTGGCTCATCAATGATTTTAAAAATGAGCATCGAGAAAGTTTGTAACGACCTGGGCATTGATGCGGAAGTTGAAAACACCGATATCAATGAAGCTAGGGGAGCAAGATGTGACGCTATTTTTACCAGCTATGAGTTGCAAAAGGAAATCAGTTCTTCTGTTAACGTTCCTGTTTACGCTGTAAAGAAGTACATGGATCTAAACGAGGTAAAAGAAGCGGTTAACTTAATGTTAAGCGAGAAGAAGTAATTCCGTAATTTGAGATTTTACCTAAATTCAGCGCAGTTTTCACTGCGCACTGCAAAACAAGGATAGTTATAAGAAATTTTGCTGATGTCGTATTCGGTGATTCTCTTTCGGTGAATTTCCGAATACACACAAGATCAAGGAGTGAGACATATGGATTTTATAGTAAACAATATTTTCAGAAATCCACCGATTTTGCTTGGATTGATTGCGGCAATCGGACTTTTGCTTCAAAGAAAGAAATTTTCAGATGTTATTAAAGGTGCATTATTAGCGGCGTTTGGTATGGTTATTTTGGAAACCGGCGTTGGAATGCTGGTAGGCTCCATTTTGCCCATTAACAACGCTTTCGCTACGCTTTCCACTGGTGCGGTAGCTTCCGAAGGTCTTAATGATGTTACCTTTACGGCTGCTAACGGCGGATATGTAGGGCTTGCCATGGTAATCGGTATGGTTCTGCACATTATCATAGCCAGATTTACCCCTTTTAAAACGATTTTCTTAACAGGGCATATGCTCTGGTGGTTCCCTTTCATCTTTGTTGCGGCAGGCGTTGAAGCCGGATTAACCGGCGGTGTTTTAGTAGGTTTCGGTGCTGTAACATCAGCCTTGTATTGGTCCATCATGCCTTGGCTTATGAGAAAATATGTTTTTGCGGTTATAGGCGACGAGAGTTTTACTCTGGGACATCCCGCAGGTTTCATTGCATTGGTTTCAGGCTTTGTTGCAAGCAAGGTAGGTAACAAAAACAAATCTACCGAAGATTTGAAAATTCCCGCAGGCTTGTCCTTCTTCCGTGAAGTGAGCATCACCGGCGGTATTGTAGTTTTCATTATGTTCCTTGCCGTTGGTTTATTTATTCCCACCATGGTTGATGAAACTCAAGGTTTGTTTATGATGGCGTTGAAACAAGGTTTAAGCTTCGGTGCCGGTTTAACGATTATGCTTTCCGGCGTTCGTATGTTGATTAACCAAATTGTTCCGGCGTTTAAGGGTATCTCCGAAAAATTGGTTCCCAACGCTTTACCTGCTTTGGACTGCCCCATTATCTTTAACTACCGTCCCAATGCGGTTTTAATCGGCTTTATTGCAGCCATGATTACATCCACCATTCTTGTTTTGATTTGCAACGCAGCAAATATATTCGGCGTTATCCTTATTCCGCTGGTTATCACATCCTTCTTTGAATGCGGTACAGCGGCTGTACTTGGCGAAGGTCAAGGCGGTCTCCGCGGTGCTGTTATAGGTACAATAGTAGCGGCGGCAATAATGGTAGTTTTGGTTGGAATTTCTGCTCTTATTTACTCAAACACTATCCAAAACTGGATGTTGATTTTCGGCGGTAATGACTTATCCTTGTTTGGTATTATCTCTAAATTCATCGGATCCTTGTTTGGAGGTCTCAGTTAATGAGTTTTGCCTATTTGGATGAAATACGCCGCCTTCTGGACGTGGTGGAAAACCAAGAAAAGGATAATATTCAAAAAGCAGTTGATTGCCTTACTAACGCAATTTTGGAGAAGAAATCCTTATTCATTTTCGGTGCAAGCCATGCCGGTATATTAGCAGAAGAAGTTTATTATCGTGCAGGCGGTTTGGTGCTTATGAATCCCATATTTGCACGTTCTCTCATGCTGGATACACAACCGGTTACCTTTACTTCAAGTATGGAACAATTGGTTGGATATGGAACAACTATAGCCGAAACCGTTCCCTTTAAGGCAGGAGATGTGCTTATAGTTCATTCTGTATCCGGTAGAAATCCTGTTGGTATAGAATTGGCTATGGCAGCTAAGGAAAAAGGCGTAACTGTCATCTGCCTTTCGAATGTCAGCTACTCTAAGGACGTTACATCAAGGCATCCTTCGGGCAAACGCCTCTTTGAAGTATGCGACATCCTCCTTGACAATCACGGAGAAAAAGGCGATGCCTGTATAGAAATTCCCGGTACAGGACAAAAAGTTGCACCCACGTCCACAGCAGTTGGGGTTTGCATTATGAACACCATTATTTCGGAAGTAGTGCTGAATCTCAAAGCCAAAGGTATGGATACACCTCCTGTTTTTTATAGTGCCAATATAGACGGCGGTGCAGAGAAAAACAAAAAGGTAATCGAGGAATTTGGTGCTTCTGTTCACTATCGCTTCTAATATACTTTAAAGAAAATAGAGTTTTTAAATGATTAGCCCGTTAAATTAAAATATTATAATTATTGAGGGAGAAAACCTTTTCCGATCGTTGGAAAAAGGCTTTCTCCCTCAAGTTTTTTCTAAGTAGGATTACTTATATACTTATTCCATTTTAAACAGATGACAATAATTGATTTTTTCCAACGGTTCAAAGAAAAAACAATTATTTTTGTACTTCAACTTATATGGAATCAGTATAAATTCAATTAATCTGCTTAAAGAATAATACAAAGCAAACCGCCGCTGCCTTCGTTTATGATTTTTTGCAGAGTTTCCTGCAATTTCATTTGTGCATCCTCCGGCATATGGTAAAGTTTATTTTGCAGCCCGTCTCTTACCAAATCATGCATGGATTTTCCAAACATATTCAGTTCCCAAATCTTGCCCGGTTCTTCGGACATTTCCGAATTAAGATAATCGATTAAGTCCTCGCTTTGCTGTTGAGTACCCACGATGGGAGAGATCTCTGTTTCTATATCCGCCCGAATCAAATGAATCGAAGGGGCTGACGCCTTTAACTTAACACCGAACTTAGAGCCGTGTCTGACTAGAACCGGAGCCTCCAGTTTCATTTCGTCAAGAGCGGGAGTAACCACGCCATAGCCTTTGTGGCGAACTTCAGCAAGGGCGTATTTTATTTTTTCATATTCTCTGTTGGCATCCGCAAGAATTCTGATGGTAGAAATTAAGCGATATTCGCTGTCTATATCCATACCTGTGGTTTCGCTTAAAATCTTGTAGAATAGGCTGTCGTCAACAGTAACTTCTATGTCTGCAGAGCCTTGACCCAGAGAAATTTTATCCACATAGGCCTTTTTTATGTACTCGTTGTCTTCCATGCCGTAAATGCTGTCCTTTATTTCACGGAGTTTGGAGACGTTGTTTAGTATACCTTTTACTGCAATAATCATGTTTTTCTTGAGCCAATGCTCAATACTCAGGGTTTCTACCCATTTTGGGAAGTTGATTCTGACTTCCTTTACGGGGAATTCATAAAGTACCTTTTCCATGATGGCGTTAATGTCATCAACCTTTAATTGAGCACAGTTAACGGCAATTACCGGAACTTGATAGCGGTCGCTTATGCTTAATCTTAATTCCTCTGTTTCGGGAGCGTAGGGTTTTATGGTGTTTAAAACCATAACAAAGGGTTTGTTAATAGCCTTTAATTCGGTAACCACTCGTTCTTCCGCAGGCAGGTAATCGTCTCTGGGTATCTCGGTGATGGAACCGTCAGTTGTAATAACTATACCTATGGTGGAATGCTCGTTGATTACTTTTTTTGTACCCATTTCTGCGGCTTGGATAAAGGGTATTTTTTCGTCTGACCAAGGAGTGTTTATCATTCTTGGTTGGTCCCCGTCCAAATGACCGGTAGCACTGTCTACCAAATATCCTACGCAATCAATCATTCTTACTTTGAAGCTAATGTTGTCGTCCAACACTATTTCCACAGCTTCATTGGGAACAAACTTGGGTTCGGTGGTCATGATGGTTTTTCCGGCGGCAGATTGGGGTAATTCGTCCTTGGTTCTTTCTTTGCTGTAAACGTTTTGGATGTTGGGAATAACCAATAAGTCCATAAATCTTTTGATAAATGTAGATTTACCGGTTCGAACCGGCCCTACAACACCAATGTAAATATCACCGTTAGTACGCTCGGATATGTCCTTATACAAGTCAAAGCCTTCCATTATATACCTCCTATCAGCGATTGAAGAAAAACCCGGTTGCATAAAATATGCTATGTGCGTTGGGTAAACTTCTAGCCCAACAGTATAAAAATATGTAATATTCTGATTCCATTTTAAACAGAGGACTAAAATAATTGATTTTTTTCCAACGATTCAAGGAAAAAACGATTATTTTTGCCTTACATCTTATATGGAATTGGTATAATATAAAACTATGGGAATATTCCCTATGTCCGGACTTTAATTCAACAGACCAAACTCTGTGGAATTATTACCGTTTCAAACCATTCCGTTTATACGTTGCATTTTTAGAATGGTTTCTGACTGCAATATGTATCGGTTGGGTTTGTTCATCAATTCGCATTGTATCCATACACTTTATTTTATGAAGAGAGGATATATTTAGAACTTATCTAATAAACTTTTAAAGATTTTAAGGATAATAAGAAGAAAATAATTGTCGACAAAGATAATATTCTTAAATGCAAATGAAACAGTATTAAAAGCTGTTAAAAATACGTTTACATTGCACTGTAAAAATACACTTTGTTAAATTCCATTTTAAACAGAGGACAAGAATAATTGATTTTTTCCACAGGTTCAAGGAAAAAACGATTATTTTTGTCCTTCATCTTATATGGAATTAGTATAACAAGTATTTATGTATAAATTGTATAGACCGAGACTTTATGTTATAATTAAAACACAATAAAAAGGAGGTAAGAAAATTGAGTCAATCAAATGCACACACAAATGAAAAACTGTTGAATCCCCCAAACGGTTTTGTTATGCTAATTTTAAATGTTTTATTGTTTGCGGGTTCATTGACAGGCTTTATTTTTTCGGTAATAGAAATAGAAAAGGCTTATTCTCATGTTACTTTGGCAAAAATTATTGCCTGTGCCTTGTATTTCGGTCTTTTTTTTCCTTTGCTGTTGAAGGGTCTTAAAATAATTAAACCCAATGAGGCTTCTGTTTATGTGCTATTCGGAAAATATAAAGGTACTATTGCTAAAGCCGGCTTTTTCTGGATTAACCCCTTTTGCAGTTCCGTTTCGGCGGAAAGAGTAGGTTCAGATATTAGGGTAGGTTATTTAACCGTTAAAACCGTAAATCATACAATTTCTTTAAAAGCCACAACCTTAAACAATGAAAAACAAAAGGTCAACGATAAAGACGGTAACCCCATAGAAATCGGAGCGGTTGTTATTTGGAGGGTAGTAAATGCCACAAAAGCTGTATTTGAGGTGGATAACTACGAATCCTATGTATCAGTGCAATGCGATGCCACAATCCGTCACGTTGTGAGAAAATATCCCTACGATATTTCCGACGAAGGTGACGAAATGTCCTTGAGAGGCAGCTCCTCCGCCGTTGCCGAAGAAATGAAAAACGAGCTGCAAAACCGTGTATCCTTAGCCGGCATAGAGATAATGGAGGTGCGTATTTCTCACCTTGCCTATGCCCAAGAAATAGCCGCCGCCATGTTACAACGTCAACAAGCCACAGCCATTATAGCCGCAAGGCAAAAAATAGTTGAGGGTGCAGTGGGGATGGTAGAAATGGCTTTGGATAAGCTTTCCGAAAGAGAGATTGTAAGGTTGGACGACGAAAGAAAAGCAGCTATGGTTTCCAACCTTTTGGTAGTGCTCTGCGGAAACAAAGATGCTCAACCCATAGTAAACAGCGGAAATATTTCATAAGAAAATCCGTACATATATTACTGTTTTCTACGGCAAAGGATAATATAAAACCCCAAAACACTGTGTTTTGGGGTTTTCGTATATATAAATAGGACTACTCATTTCATTATTATTTTATTACCGGTTCGTAATAAGTATCCGGTTTTTCCGGGTCGAATAATTCGTTGCACCAGATTAAAATAATCAAGTCATCAGAACCGATGTTTTCTATGGAATGAGTATATCCCACGGGTATGTCTATAAGTTCCGGTCTGCTGTCCGTAAGCAAATATTGAAAAATATCACCGTTTCCTATTTTTCTAAAGCTTACAAGTGCCTTGCCTTTTACTACCATAAATTTTTCAGCCTTGGTGTGGTGCCAATGGTTGCCTCGAATAAAACCGGGTTTTGTTACGGAGACAGAAATTTGACCAAATTCATTGCTCTTTATACATTCGCAAAAGTAACCTCTTTCGTCCGTCTTTTTATCCAAGCTGTATGAAAATGCCTCCTCGGGTAGGTATGAAATGTAGGCTGCATATAATTTTCGGTCAAAATCGTCTGTAAATGACGGCATAACCAAGGTATTTCTGTTCTTATGAAAAGAATACAATTTATCAGCCAGTTCACCCAGTTTAACGGAATGAACGGGTGTAATATTGCAAAAGCCCTTACTGTCGGTATTGGGTGGTTCGGCTATGTTCTTGATAAAATCATTTATCACGTCATCTATATATGTCAGTTGCAAAACGGTTTCGGGATTGTCTATACGGATTTTCAGTTCTCGGGCTATGTTATGGCAAAATGTGGCGACGACGGAGTTATAAGCCGGTCTGCACCATTTGCCGAATATATTGGTCAGCCTATAAATATAAACCGGAGCTTGAGTTGATTTGGCATATGAAAACAATAAATCTTCCATAGCCTTCTTGCTGTTTCCGTATGGGTTATCATTTTCGGCTTGTATGGATGAGCAGGCAACAATAGGACAGTTATTTCCGTAGGATTCCAATTTCTCTGTTATACTTCTTGCAAAATCAACATTACCCGATTCAAATTCAGCCTGATTTTTCGGTCTGTTGACACCTGCCAGATGGAAAATAAAGTCGCATTCCTTCAAAAAATCCTCCAGCTTGTTTTCGTTTAAGTCCTTATCAAATAAAAGCAAATCCGTATAGCCGTTGTTTTTCAGTTGGGCTGTTAAGTTTTTACCTATAAATCCTTTGGAACCGGTTACAAGTATTTTCACTTTTTACATCTCCAATCCTGAAGTTCGTTTTGAATATAATCCAACTTTAGCAGTAGCTCTGTCATCTCCTCTGTGTTAAGTCTTTTGGTGTTATGTGAAGTGTAATCATCTGCAATATGCCCCAAATTATTTCCGCTTACAAAATACTTGTCATAGTTCAAATCCCGCTTATCGGGCATAACCCTGTAAAAATCGCCCATATCCGCGGCTTTACTCATTTCTTCCTTGGTTAACAGCGTTTCGTAGATTTTTTCTCCGTGACGTATTCCTATTTCTTTTATTTCATTTTTTACTCCGAATATATTCATTAAGGCATTTGCCAATGTATTTATGGTACAGGCTGGTGCTTTCTGAACGAACAAATCTCCCTGTTCACCGTTTTTAAAGGCAAACAATACAAGATTAACGCTTTCCTCCAAGCTCATCATAAACCTGGTCATTTCGCCGTATGTGACGGTTAGCGGAGCTCCGCTTTTAATTTGTTCAACAAACATGGGAATTACACTGCCTCTGGAAGCCATTACGTTTCCGTATCTGGTTCCGCAAATAACTGTTTTGTCGGGGTCAACGGTCTTGGATTTTGCAATGAATACCTTTTCCATCATTGCTTTTGATATGCCCATTGCATTTATGGGATAAGCGGCTTTGTCAGTAGAAAGGCAAATTACTTTTTTAATTCCGGCGTCTATAGCTGCATTAAGTAAATTTTCCGTACCCAGTATATTGGTTTTTACCGCTTCTATGGGAAAAAATTCACAGGAGGGTACTTGTTTTAGTGCAGCCGCATGAAAGACATAATCCACTCCATGAACGGCATTTTTTACGCTTGCATAATCTCTGGTGTCACCAATATAAAATTTAATTTTATCATTTTTATATATTTTTCTCATATCGTCTTGTTTTTTCTCGTCTCGGGAAAATACCCGTATTTCTTTAATGTCTGTATTTAAAAACCTATTAAGTACAGCGTTTCCGAAAGAACCCGTTCCGCCGGTAATAAGTAAAGTTTTTTCTTTAAACATGGTATATACAGTCCCTTTCGATTGGGTTGTTTGTTTTTTTAAATAATGTGAGCCGGATGAAATTAAAATTTCGCTCAATTTCCGACAGATTCCTACGTATTTGCTTAAAAGCCATGCAAAAACGTACATATAACTTGTAAATCCTCCGGAATTTATTTTGATACGTCAGTTGTTCCACTTCGCGGAACTCACGTTATATTATATTCAGCCCAAGGACAAAGGGAACCTATATAACTGCCTCAAGTTTACAATATTAAGAACTTCAAAACCGCAATATACCATATTGAAACGGATTATAAAAAAGCCGGTGTACATATAAAGTACCCGGCATTAATTTTTGTTTTCTTCCATATAAACAGTTTCTGTTAGTACAAGTTATTCACCATTTGACAAGCTTACTCATAATATAGAGTGTAACGTTATAAATTCCACTCTGCAGAGTTTATAAATATAAGAAAGGTGTGATCTTTAGACGATGAACGAACTTTGGGAATTAAATTCCGGTTACAGAAGTAATTCAGGGTTTGATTACTTAAGCTCAAGCCAACGAAATAATTCCGATGAGAATTATTACAGCGGCTTATTCACCATAGGAAACAAAACAACATACAAATCCGAACATACTGTTCAATCCACACCCGGCGTCGAAAGAAATCGACGCAATCTTGAAGTAGTATCGTCGGAATATGACAGGGAACAGGAAGAAAAAATCTGGAAAGATTACATTCAGAAACGCCGGATAGAGAAACAGGACGACTACGACATAAATTTTAATTTCGGTACATCACAATTTAGCCTTTCAGATAGACAGCACAGGGAAAACAATCATCTTTCTTATACCAATCAAAATTCCGATTCCAATAAATATACAAAATCAGAGGATGATTATATGGATTCTTCAAAAGATGATTTTTATTTACACGCCATGAGCAGGCATGACCATGACTGGTGTGATTGCGATGATGAATGCGATCACTGTCGATTCCGTCATTGCAGGCATAGAAGAGGACCCACCGGCCCTACCGGTCCCACAGGTCCCAGAGGTCCCATCGGTCCCACAGGCGATACCGGACCCACAGGTCCTACAGGTCCCACAGGCCCCACAGGTCCCACCGGTCCTACAGGTGACCCCGGCCCTACCGGTCCTACAGGTCCTACAGGCTTTACAGGCCCTACAGGCGACACCGGTCCTATTGGTTTGCCCGGCATTGCAGGTCCCACAGGACCCACCGGTCCTACAGGCGATACAGGCCCCATAGGTCCTATAGGTTTGCCCGGTATTGCAGGTCCCACAGGCCCTACCGGTCCTACAGGCGATACAGGCCCCATAGGTCCTATAGGTTTGCCCGGTATTGCAGGTCCCACAGGCCCCACCGGTCCTACAGGCGATACAGGTCCTACAGGCCCCGGAGCTTTATTAGCCGGTATTCAAGCTCAATTGCTTAACGGAGCTGCGTTATCTGCCTCTTCTCAAGGACCTGTTGCTCTTGTAGGAACCCCCTCGGGAAGTGCTATTTTATTTAACAGTATAGTTAACAGTCAAACCCCCGATATAACCTATAATCCTTTAAATGGGGAGTTTACCCTGTCAAAGCCCGGCAACTACTATGTATCCTGGTGGGCTGCAACAGACGGTTCTTCGTTTAGTCCGGAAGTTAGCTTTAGTATTAATTTGAACAATACTGCATACTCAACTGCTTCATCTCCCATAGTAACAGGTCAAATTTCAGGATCGGCGTTGGTTACTGTATTGGCACCGAATTCCCAAATTACTTTGGTTAACACAAGTAACGATACTATAAATCTTTCAACACAAGTTCCGGTTCAAGCGGGTATTGTTATTGTCCAATTGACCTGATAAACAATTAAGAAAAGGAGGATTTAAATGAGTAATGCAGCCATAGAATTACAACGTACCGTAGACGGCAGTGTTGCGGCTAATGCTAATGTTGTATTTAATTTTGTACAATTACAAAGCGGCAATATAAACTATAACGCCGCAACAGGCGTAATTACGTTAAATAATCCGGGAAGATACATTGTAAATTGGTGGGTTACCACACAAACTTCACTTTCAGGCACAGGAATTGAATTTGCGGTTTCCACCTCACAAGGCGATTTTGTTCTCGGAGATTCACCCATAAAAACAGGAGAAGTAGTTGGTTTTGCAGTAATAGAAACAACTGCTCCCGGGGTAACAATGTCTCTGGTCAATGCAACCGGACTTCCGGTGTTGTTGTCCAGCATAGTTCCCATTAAAGCAACTCTTGTAGCTGTTCAACAACCCTTAATAGATGTTACCGGTCCTACCGGAGATACAGGCCCCACAGGTGCTACAGGTCCTACAGGCGATACCGGTCCCACCGGTGATACCGGTCCCACAGGTTTTACAGGTGACACCGGCCCTATAGGACCCACAGGTGACACAGGTCCTACCGGACCCACCGGCGATACCGGTCCTACAGGCGACATAGGCGTTACCGGTCCTACAGGCGATACCGGTCCCATTGGTCCCACCGGTGACACAGGTCCTACCGGCGATACCGGCCCTATAGGCCCCACAGGCGACACCGGTCCTACAGGCCCCACCGGTGATACCGGTCCTACCGGCGATACCGGCCCTATAGGCCCCACAGGCGACACAGGTCCTACAGGTCCCACCGGTGATACCGGTCCTACCGGCGACATAGGCGTTACCGGTCCCACAGGCGATACCGGTCCTATAGGCCCCACCGGCGACACCGGTCCTACCGGCGATACCGGCCCCACATGTTACTGTATTGAAAACAATACAAGACTTGTCCTTAAATTTTTGAAGTGATAGGGTATTTATACGCTGATAAATACCTGACTCAGAAATGCCAATATATTCGAATGATTTGTTTGTTGTTTTCCTTTTTTTCGCCCACTTCTATATAATCTACATAATCTACAAAATCGTTTACAATTTCATGTGTCATACTTTCAAAGTGAATATTGCGTACAGCAGGAGTAAGTATGCGTTCAGCCAATATATGGCTTATCTGTATGTACCCACAGCTTAAACGGTTCAAAATTATATCTGATAAGTATGGGAATCGTAGAAAGCGATTTGCCGGTTACCTGTATTGCCAAAATATTTACCATTCAATATGGCTGTCTCATTCTCTTTTAACCAGCTAAAAATACCTCCTATTATAGTTTTATTCTACAATAGGAGGTATTTTATTTCTGTCCGTTTTGGGGTTCTGTTTCTTAAAAAACCATTTATTTTCCTCAGCATCTCAGTTTGTAAACAAACAGGAATATAACAATTAACAAATTTTTTTAAACCCTTGAAGCAATCTCCCGGTAACCGGCTTTATATGTATTTCACTCTATTGCAAGCTTTCAAAAACTGCGTTATAATATAAAAATATGTAAATATTTCCTCTTATAATTTCTATTAATATTGTTAAAACCTCAAACCCGTACTAAAAATTTTGAATTATATACAAAATAGGAGGTTTCAGATGAAGCAGAGGCAGAAAAAGTCATTAAAATGGGGAATATCCGTACCTATAATAGCTTTGTTTTTCGTTTCTATAATTGCTATTCTATCTGTTGTGCTGTCTATTTTTTATGATACAGCAACAAACCTTTCAAAAAACTATATCAGTGAAATGGCAGGAAAATCTGCCAGTCTTTTAGTTGCGAAAATAGAACGACTTGCCGCAACAGCAAGAACAAATACCAAAGCCCTTGAAACTATGCTTAAAAATGACGAATTACACAGAAGCTGTGCCATAGAAATTTTGGGAGAATCTGTACTTGCCAATGAAGAATTTATTGGGATAGGTATTATGCCTGAATTTGACTTGTTTGAGCCGGAAGAAGGCTATCAATTCGAGGGTAATTCGTTCCACCCATATGTTTTTAGAAGCTCAAATTCTCAATACGACTTTGAGTCTGTAGGCACTTATGATGAATATTCGGTTGAGGATTATTATTCCATAGCCAAGGAAACAGGAAAACTATACATAACAGACCCGTATTATTACCCGGTAGCCGGCAAAAAGGTATTGATGGTTACAATATGTGTTCCGTTTTACATTGACGGAAAATTTGCAGGCGTTATTGGTCATGACGTTGATGTAAATTTTTTTGAAGAAAATTTATCTCAAGCTAAAATTTTTGAAAGCGGTTTTCTGTTCTTAATAAGTTCAAATGAGTATTTGGCATATTATCCCAATACACCCCATGAAATTGGACTGCCTCTTATGGACACTACTTGGAAGGACTATCCGGAGGATTTAAAAGCTATTCGTGATTCTATCAGTACAAATACAATTCAATCCATTAAAACAAGCGACGATGAAATCGGCTTAAGTGAGATAGACTGTTACTTCGTTCCTTTCCGGTTTGCGGACTTAGACAAACCTTGGGTAATGGGAGCAGTAGTTTTACCCTCTGAGGCTAACTCCGCCATACACTTTGGCATATTTATTGGGATAGCTTTAGGTCTTGTTGCGATAATCTTATCCTTGATTGCCTTAATATCAATTATCGGACGAAAAATTAAACCCTTGAACCACCTTTCCGGCATTGTTTTCCATATGGTTGAAACAGGCGATATGTCCGTTAATTTGAGTACTAAAGGTATGGTAAAAGACGAGGTAGGGCTTGTTACCGCTTC
>CAYXWM010000055.1:0-16033 GCA_964468805.1 uncultured Defluviitaleaceae bacterium | reverse complement strand
TTTGGCAGTACCAATTTGAGAGCTTGCAATATCGATCAAAATAATTACCTCCTTAAAAATAGGATCGGTTTAATTATACAATAAACAGTGAAATTTTTCTATAGGAAGATTATTCAAGCCGGAAAGCTTATGAATTTCGGCAACAAAAACAAAAGTAACGCGTTTTAATTTTATCCGCAATTTGTAAACGGATAAATATAAACCGCTGTAGGCTTGCTCCGGAAAGCGTCAGCCGGCTTTTCCGATTCTCTGCATATGTTTATGTAAGATATTTAAATCTGGGAGTAAGGGTAATATCTCTAATATCAAGGAAACCGGCGTGTTTATCGAAATCTACCTTTTCTTTCTTTTCTCGTATACCGATCAAAGTACGGATTTTTTCGTCGGCATCCCGGATGCTTCCGAATTGAACTTCAACTTTGTTAATTAAGAAAGTTATGTTTGTTTCATCGGATATATCAACCTTAATAACATCGCCTTGCAGATTGTATTTGTTAAACAATGTTACCAAAGTCACCAGCGATTCAAAGGAAGCCGAGTTTTTTACCGGCAAGGGTTCGCCCAAGGTAAATTCGCTGAAATTCAACCCGGTTACCAAGGGTAAGCTTTGAGTAATGTGGGACTTAACTTCCAACACTCTGCCCTTATCGTCTATATACAGGTAGGAGCCGCTGCTGTGCTCAATATATCCGCTAAGTATACGTTCTTCTATTTTTATGGTAATAATTTTAGAGAAGAAGTCCTTTTTTATATCTACATTATCTATATAACGATTTTCAAGCAACTTACTTTTGGCAAGACCGTCGTTAAATATGAAAATGTTTGTGGAGTCGGTAAGTCCGGCAATGGATTTAATTTGGTCGGGCTGAATGTTGATCAAGCCCTGCAACTCAACTGTTTCTGCCGTAAATAACGGCGAAAACAATACACTGCCCAAAATACCCAAAGTAACAGATGTTATTAATGCAAAATTAAAGAACTTTCTTTTCATAAAATCACCAAGGATGAACCTATGCTTGTCCTATCCTTACAAAATAAATATTTACAAGCTTTTTTTATGTATAACCGGTACAAAAAAGTGTTTTGTATCCTTTCTATAATACTTGTATACCGAACCAAAGTCAATATTGTAAGGAAAAAAAATAGAAATACTTTCATAAAAATTGTAATTTTTATCGTGGAATTATCCTATGATACCAAATAAAACCTTATAAGTTTTCACAATATATACTTAATTTCGAGTTAAGCAATAACAAAAGAGTATATTCCCAGTGGTGAGCGACCGGTGTTTTTTCAAAAAAACGCAAGAGCTAACCGTTTACGAAGAATAGCTTTTGTTACTATTCCTTATGCAATTAAGTAAGTATACTAATTCCATATAAGATGAAGGACAAAAATAATCGTTTTTTCCTTGAACCGTTGAAAAAATCAATTATTTTTGTCCTCAGTTTAAAATGGAATCAGTATAACTTGTATAAATATAAATACAAAAACAAAAAAGGAGCCTAAGCTCCGATTTTGTTTATATTTAATTTGCAGGGTAAATTGTTCCAACGTATGGAACTTACGCATATCAGTCTTCGTCGTCCTCAAATTCGTGTTCGGCTATATCATCTACCGGTGGTTTAAGTCCTTCGATTTGCATATTGTTCTTTTGTGCATAATCCCAAAGAGCGGCGTGTAAAGCTTCTTCGGCAAGGCAGGAGCAATGAACTTTTACTGCGGGCAGTCCGTCCAACGCCTCCATAACGGCAATGTTTGTAACTTTCAGGGCGTCTTCCACGGTTTTGCCTATTACCAATTCTGTAGCCATACTGCTTGTGGCAACGGCGGCACCGCATCCGAAGGTTTTGAATTTTGCGTCCTTAACAATGTTGTCTTCTATTTTCAAATAAACTTTCATAATATCGCCGCATTTGGCATTACCTACGGTTCCTATACCGCTTGCATCAAGGATTTCGCCAACATTTCGTGGGTTGGAGAAATGATCCATAACTTTTTCGCTATACATAATCTTTCACCTTTCTTCGGAAGTGTAATATTGTTTGGTTGGATGAAAATAAGCTTCTTGTAAATTTTATAAGTAAAAATTCGGTGAATATAAGTCTTTAATTGGTGTCCTTGCAAGATTTGCAGTTACAATTGCATGATTTACAGTAATCTTCGTACAAAGGAGACATTTCTCTTAATCTGTTGACCATAGCCGGCAACTCTTTGATTACAAAATCAACTTCCGCTTCCGTGTTATAACGACCAAGGGACATACGCAAAGAGCCATGTGCCTTTTCATGAGGCAACCCTATAGCCAAAAGTACGTGAGACGGGTCAAGAGAACCGGAAGTACAGGCGGAGCCGCTGGAGGCAGCAATATTTTTCATGTCAAGCAGAAGTAAAAGTGATTCGCCTTCTATGAAATCAAAAGAAATATTGGCGTTACCGGGCAAGCGTTTTTCGGGATGTCCGTTTAATCTTGCGTTGGGAATTTTCTCCAAAAGTCCGTTGATTAATTTATTACGCAGATATACTTGTTGTTGAATTTCGTGAGGCATTTCCTTGCAGGCTAACTCAATAGCCGTACCCAGAGCCACTATACCGGCTACGTTTTCAGTACCGCCGCGTTTTTTGTTTTCCTGTGCGCCGCCGTGGATTAATTTATTGATTTTAACGCCTTTTTTAACGTATAAAACGCCTACGCCTTTGGGGCCGTAAATTTTATGTGCGGATAAGGATAATAAGTCTATATTTTGTTCTTTAACGTTTATGGGAATATGACCCACTGCCTGTACAGCATCTGTATGGAAGATAACTCCGTGTTTCTTGGCAATTTCACCGATTTCTTTAATGGGTTGCACTGTACCTATTTCGTTGTTGGCGTACATTACGGAAATTAAAACCGTATCCGGTCTGATAGCCTTTTCCAGTTCATCTATGCTTATTAAGCCGTGCTTATCTACGGAAAGATAGGTTACTTCATAACCTTGTTTTTCTAAATATTCGCAGACTTTCAGTACGGCGTGATGTTCGATTTTGGTTGTAATAATATGTTTGCCTTTTTTCTCGTTGGCTTGGGCTACGCCCATAATTGCCCAGTTATCGGCTTCTGTACCGCTTCCTGTAAAATAAATTTCTTTGACATCCGCACCCAGAGCATTTGCCACTTGCTCCCTTGCCTTGTCTATGCTGCTTCTGTTTTGTCTACCGACACCGTATACACTGGAAGGATTGGCAAAGTTCTCTTTTAGATAGGGCAGCATTGCATCCAAAACTTCCTCACGTATAGGTGTAGTGGCAGCGTTGTCAAAATAAATCAGCTGTTCCATTGAGTATTCCTCCGGTTTATCAAGTATGAAATAATAATTTGCACCCGGCAGATTCACGGACAAAAACTTGTTGCGTTTTATCACGGTTATTTCTTGCCGGCTTTGCTTATTTATATAAAAAATAATTAATCTTCATCTGAATTACTGTCATTCAAATTATTCATTGCGTTATAATCGTTAACCAAATCCTGTAGGGAAATCGAATCGAGAACATCATTTTGCGTTTCGTACAATTTTTCCCAGACGGGCTTGGTAACACAGTTATGACAAGAGGCGTGTCCGCAGGCGGTACGTTCCTTTTCCGAAACACACTCCACCGGATACAAAGAACCTTCCAAAGCCCTGAGTATATCTCCCACGGTAGTGGTAAGAGGATCGCGGGTGAGGTGATAGCCGCCTTGGGAGCCGCGTATACTTCTGACAAACCCGGCTTTTTTTAATGCGGCGATAAGTTGTTCCAGATAATGTTCGGAAATACCTTGCCTTTCGGCAATGGATTTTAGCGTTATACAGCGGTCATTTTCATGAGCCGCCAAATCCACCATGGCACGCAGGCCGTATCGTCCTCTTGAGGATATTTTCATAATATCACCTCTCGGAGCATGAATCCATACCATGTTAATGGGTTTTAATTACTTCATCAGCATACCAAATATTTTTTAATATGTCAATAGAAATTATGCCTTCCGTTAATTGTCATTTATTTGAACAAAGCTGTAAAGTTGCATAAGAACCTGCTTATTATTCCTATAATCATTAAAAATATTGTCAGAAACAAGTCGTAGCCGGATTAAAAAATATATAAACAAACCCACAAATTCTATCTAACGGGATTACACATCACAATTAAAAATAAATACCCGGTTTTCTCCCTCAAGGTCTTAAAAAAAGCACTTTCCCTCCGCAGAGAGAAAATGCCTTAATCCTTACTTTATTTAATTATAACCGGTTCGGTGGTCCAAATTTCTTTTGCGTATTGAAGAATGGTACGATCGCTGGAGAATTTACCGCTCTTGGCTGTGTTGATTATTGCCGATTCGGCCCATTTTGCCTTGCTTAAATATTTCTCGGACACTAGGCTTTGGGTCTTGGCGTAAGCTTCGAAATCTTTCAGTATGAAATATTCATCCGCACGTGATCCGTTGAAACCGTTTAACAATGCTTCGTAAAGTTCTCTGAACAAATCGGGCTCATCGGGAGTTAATATTCCGCTGATAAGTTGGGTCATTACCATACGCACGGATTGGTTCATATTGTAAATATCCCAAGGAGCGTAGTTTCCGTCACGGTAAAGTTTGCTTACCTCATCGGCTCTTAACCCGAAGATAAAGATATTGTCTTCGCCGACTTCTTCAAGAATTTCAACGTTGGCACCGTCCAAAGTACCTATGGTCAAGGCACCGTTGAGCATAAACTTCATGTTACCTGTACCGGAGGCTTCCTTGCCGGCGGTAGAAATTTGCTCACTTACGTCACAGGCAGGTATAAGCTTTTCAGCAAGAGAAACACTGTAGTTTTCCAAGAACAAAACGCAGAGTCTGCCCTTCATCAAGGGGTCGTTGTTTACCAAATTGGCAACGGAGTTAATAAGCTTAATAATAAGCTTTGCTCTCCAATAACTTGCCGCAGCCTTTGCCGCAAAGATAAAGGTTCTGGGTACTGTATCCACTCCGGGATTGGTACGAATTTGATTGTACATATCCAAGACGTGGAGTATGTTCATTAACTGGCGTTTATATTCATGGAGACGTTTAACCTGTATATCAAAAATAGATGACGGGTCTACGTCTATACCTCTGGTTTCCTTTATATAGTTAGACAGATGAATCTTGTTGTCATGTTTAACCTTCATGAATTTTTCTTGGAAAGCTCTGTCCTTTGCCAAGGGCTGAAGTTTCTTCAATTCGTCAAGGTTGGTAACCCACTTGTCGCCTATGGTATTGTTTATTAAATTAGACAATCCGGGATTGGCATGTGCCAGCCAACGTCTTTGTGTAATACCGTTGGTTTTATTGTTGAATTTTTCCGGATAAATTTCGTAGAAATCGGTTAATTCTTGGTTTTTAAGTATTTCAGTATGAATATGAGCAACACCGTTTACAGAATGACTGCCCACGATGGCGAGATAAGCCATACGAATTTGACCGTCGGCTATAATAGCCATACGGCGTAATTTTACAGGGTCCTCACCGTAACGAGTAATAATCAAGGCACAGAAACGCTTGTTAATTTCCTCAACTATCATGTAAATACGTGGAAGCAATCTGCTGAACAATTCAATAGGCCATTTTTCCAAAGCTTCCGACATTATGGTATGGTTGGTATAAGCACAGGTAGCCTTGGTAATTTCCCAAGCATCGTTCCAGAGCAAATCATATTCGTCAACCAAAAGACGCATCAGCTCTGCAACAGCCATACTGGGATGAGTGTCGTTTAACTGGAACTGTACTTTATCCGGAAGACTGCTGAAATCAGCGTTAAGTTCAAGATGTCTTTTAAGTACTCGTTGCAAAGTAGCGGAAATAAAGAAATATTGTTGTTTCAAACGCAATTCCTTGCCGGACATCAAATCATCCGCAGGATACAATACCTCCGAAAGAACACGAGCAAGATTTTGTTCTTCTACGGATTTTGCATAGTTGCCTTGGTTAAAGGATTTTAAGTCAAATTTATTTTTGGCTTCCGCATCCCATAATCTCAAAGTGTTAACCATGTTGTTTCCGTAGCCCAAAATTGGGTAATCATAAGGAACAGCCATTACGGTTTGGCAGTTTTCCTGTACAAATTTATATTTGCCGTTTTCTTGTCTAACAGGAGTAACAGTTCCGCCGAAGTTTATTTCAACAGCATATTCCGGACGTTTAACGCCCCAAATATCCCCGTTTTCCAGCCAGTTATCCGGATATTCCATTTGATAGCCGTTTTCTATACGTTGCTCAAAAATACCGTAGTTGTAACGTATACCGCAGCCATAGGCAGGTATGCTCAAAGTTGAAAGGGAATCAAGGAAACAAGCTGCAAGTCTGCCCAGACCGCCGTTGCCCAAACCGGGGTCTTTTTCGGCTTCTATCAACAGGTTATAATCAATGCCCAATTCCTCAAGAACTTCCTTAACCTCTTTATACATGGACAGGTTAATAATCATATTACCCAAAAATCTGCCCATCAAAAATTCCATGGAAAGATAATAAACAACCTTAACGTTTTGCTCCTTATAAATGTCATGAGTTAAAATCCATTTATCGGTTACAACGTCTTTGATTGTGAAAGCAAGTGCCTGATAAATTTGCTCGCTGGTTGCTGTTGCCAGGGTTTTGCGGAACATGGTTTTTACGTTTTCAGTAATACGTACTTTTAAATCTTCCTTGGTTATACCTTCTAAGAAATCCATAATTGCCTCCTTATTTGGAAAATGGTTTAGGAAAGTCAATGTAATATTATAGTGGTTAGACTTTAAAAAATTGCTATTCAGCCAAAATTTAAAGACTGAATGCAGATAAAATTTTACCCCTGTATTGAACCTCTTTTATACTTTCCTTTAAGAAATTGCCCTTAAAGCAAGGGAGAAATCAGCCTTGAAACAGATTCTTTGATTTTGGTTACGGCGGAACGTTTTTGATAATGTTCCAAAAGAATTTGAGTGCTTGAATTTATATCTATAAAGAATTGCTCCTCCAGTTGCTTGGCTATTTGCTCATTAAAGATAAAGGCGTTTATTTCGAAATTTAATCGGAAAGAACGCATATCCATATTAGCCGTTCCCAAGGAACTTACAGAGGAATCTATAATAAGGGTCTTGCTGTGAAGGAAGCCGTTTTCGTATTTGTAACATTTTACTCCGGCATCCAAAAGCTGACCCAAATATGACAAGCTTGCCCAATAAACAAAGGGGTGATCGGGTTTGGCGGGTATCATAATTCTAACGTCTATTCCCGACAAGGCAGCAATACGCAGAGACTCAAAGACAGAGTCATCGGGAACAAAATAGGGTGTTTGAATAAAGATTGACTTTTCAGCCTCGTTAATCATTTTTACGTAGGCGTAATGTATGGTTTGCCATTTAGTATCCGGCCCTGAGGATACTATTTGCATGTTTATGTTTTTGGGATAACTCAATTCGGGAAAATAAGAACGTATATTAGAGAATTTGTCCTTGGAACAAAAATTCCAGTCCATAATAAACCGCAAAGTCATTTCCTTTACTGCATTTCCCACAACCCTCATATGAGAATCACGCCAAAAACCGAAACGCTTATCCAACCCCAGGTATTCGTTGCCTATGTTTAAACCGCCTATCATACCTATCTTTCCGTCTATGATGGCAAGTTTTCTGTGGTTACGGAAGTTTAGCCTGAAAAAATAGGGCGATAAGAAAATTGCAAATTTGCCCTTGGCTTTTGTCAGAGGAGCAAACAGTTTTTTTGACGTGAAAAAGGAGCCTATACCGTCTATCAAAAACCTAACTTCCACGCCTTCTTCGGCTTTTTTGGTCAGTGCCTCAACCAAACTTTTACCCAAGCTGTCCCGTCTTACTATATAATATTGAAGAAAAATAAAATGCTTGGCGGAATTTATGTCATCCAAAAGCGATTTGAACTTAGTATTACCCTCGCTGAATAAAGTAATGCGGTTATTATCCGTCAAGATTCCGTTACCGGCATTTTCGTTCATAAAAATCATGTCCTTGAAGTTATGAAAAACATTGTTTTCCGATAAATCCAAGGTATGCAGTTGCATTACGTTATGTTTGATACATTCTTCATAAAGAGCGAAATCCCTCTTATATTTTTGGTAAAATATTCTGTCTTTTTTACTGTCAAGCCCTATGGCAAGATATAGAAAAAAGCCCACATAAGGCAATATCAGTACCACCATCAGCCAAGCCCAGGTGCCTGCCGGTTGCTTTCTCTCATGAAATACTATAAAGCCGGCGAAAAAGACATTCAGTATTATCAAAATATCGTAAATCAGCATTCATCACACCCCGGAGAGTAGCCTTCGGCAGATTTATGAAAGCAACTCAACAAGACGCCGAAAGGAATTTTTATAAAGGTAATCATAAAAGGTAAATAATATTTATATCAATCACTTAACAAGAAAAAATATTTAATTTTGTAACTTTTTGGGTAAGCTTTTAGTATTTTGCATATTATATCACTATTTTTATATGTTGACTATTCTCAAATATAAATTTTCATGCTAAAATACAAAATGCAAAAAATAATTCCCGCCCAAAAGTATACAGCGGTTTATTTAAAATGTACTAAAATAAATTTCAATTAATCCTTGAAACTTTGGTTGATTTTCAATTTATTTCAGTTTTATTATTTTAAACTGCTATACCCAACCCTTGAGGGCAGAAATAAGAATAATTATACGGAGGAAAAACGCTCATGCAACCCACTGATTGGCTAATATTGATTGTAGCATTGGTAGCTGCAATAGTTGCGGGTTTATATTTCTTAAACCGTTGGGCAAGCAATAAAATGACTGCCCAAAACGAAATGATAGCAAAAACAAAGCAAACCATGTCTATTTATGTTATCGATAAAAAGAAAGGTAAAGCCAAGGACGCAAATTTTCCCAAAGCCGTTATGGAGCAATTGCCCAAGATGACAAAAATGATGAATCTGCCTTTGGTAAAGGCAAAAATCGGCCCTCAAATTATGACGCTCATTGCAGACAAACGTGTTTTCAAAGCTATACCACTAAAGAAAACTATAAAGGTAGACCTGGCAGGTATTTATATTGTTGACATGAAGGGTTTAAAAAGCGAAAAAGAATACAAAGAATCCAAAAAGGCGGCAAAAAAAGAGTCTAACAAGGAGTCTGCAAAGAAAGGGAAATAATTATGAATTTACCGAAACCCGTGGTGGAAATTATTGAATCCCTAAACAAAAAAGGCTTCGAAGCCTATGTAGTTGGCGGTTGCGTTAGGGACAGTCTTATGGGGATAGAGCCTCATGACTGGGATATAACAACCTCCGCTTCTCCTGACCGGGTTAAGGCTATTTTCCCCAAGACTTTTGATACAGGCATAGAGCACGGTACAGTTACCGTGGTAAAAAATAAGGAAAATTATCAAGTAACCACCTTTCGCTTGGACGGAGATTATCTTGACAAGCGTCACCCGGACCGGGTCATTTTTACCCAAGATATAGAACAGGATTTAATGCGTAGGGATTTCACCATGAATGCCATAGCCTATCATCCGAAAACAGGCTACTTAGACCCCTTCGGCGGACAGAATGATATTAAACGCAAGGTTATCCGCTGTGTCCTTGACCCGGAAAGGCGTTTTGATGAGGATGCTTTAAGAATGTTACGCTGTCTGCGTTTTTCCGCCCAGCTTAATTTTTCCGTACACAAAGCAACTTATACTGCCTTGCTAAACAACCTTGAGGCAATTTCTGCAATCAGCATAGAACGTGTAAGAGATGAAATTTTAAAGTTAATTATGTCTGATAACTCTGAAAAATTCTCTCTTTTAACCGAAACAAAAATACTTAAACATATAAATGAAGAATTTTTTAATCATTGCATAAAATACCAAGATGAAATAATCAACCATCTACCCAATTCAAAAAAGGATTTAATCCAAAGACTGACCATAGTATTAAAAAAAATGCCCGTAAAAAAGGCGGAATCCATACTGAAATTTTTAAGGTTGGATAATGTCACTATAAAAGATACGGTTACCTTATTAAAACACATTGATTTTACCTTATCCAACGATGCTTATGTTCTGCGTAAATTACTTTCCCAAATAGGCAAAGAACAAGTTTACGCTCTTTTAAGCCTTAGGGATTACAGCGAACCTATGGGAACATTGGAGGATACCCTGAATTTTATAGTAGATGAAGAGCACTGCACTTCCCTGACTCAACTGGCAATCAACGGTAACGACCTTATGAACCTGGGAATACCCAAAGGTCAAAAAGTCGGACAAATTCTGCATCTTTTGCTGGATGAAGTATTAAGAAGCCCTTGCTCCAACAACTACGATACTTTATCAAAAAAGGCTCTTGAACTATACAAAAACTGAACCTCGCTTTTCCCGCACTCAACTATTGGGGAAAAGTTTTACTATTTCTGCAAGGAGACAATATAATGAGCGAAACCATGTACGCTTTGGTAAAAAGCAAAGCCGAAAAGGGTTTATGGCTGGAAAAAATCCCCGTTCCCAAACTCGGCCCAAACGACATTAAGATAAAAATAACGAAAACCTCAATTTGCGGTACAGACCTTCATATTTATAACTGGGATGCTTGGTCTCAAAGAACTATTCCCGTTCCCTTAAATATCGGTCATGAATTTGTGGGCAAGATAGTTGACGTGGGAACAAACGTGGAGGGTTTCGAAATCGGAGAAACCGTTTCCGGCGAAGGTCACTTGGTCTGCGGTAAATGTCGTAATTGCCTTGCCGGCAGAAGACATTTATGTAAGGATACCAAAGGCGTGGGCGTTAATTATCCCGGAGCCTTTGCGGAATATTTGGTTATTCCCTATACCAATGTATGGAAATGTTCTCCCAAAATTCCCGAAGAAATATATTCAATTTTCGACCCCCTGGGAAACGCCACTCACACAGCCCTGTGTTATGACTTGGTGGGTGAAGACGTTTTGATAACCGGTGCCGGTCCCATCGGTATGATGGCGGCGGCAATTTGCCGTCACGTAGGAGCAAGACACGTAGTAGTCAGCGATATAAACGATTACCGTCTGAGCCTTGCAAAACAAATGGGTGCCACTGTAACGGTTAATGTTCAAAAGGAATCTTTGGAAGATGTAATGTTTGATATAGGCATGAAAGAAGGCTTCGACGTAGGTCTGGAAATGAGCGGAAATCCGTCAGCTTTCAAACAAATGATAGACTTGATGTATCACGGCGGTAAAATTGCTCTACTGGGTATACCGGGAGAAAACGTTAACATAGACTGGGACAAAGTTGTTTTTAACGGGCTTACCATTCACGGGATTTACGGTAGGGAAATGTACGAAACCTGGTATAAAATGTCTACCATGTTGGAAAGCGGACTGGATATTTCCAAAGTTATAACCCACAGATTTTCCGCCTTGGAATACGAAAAGGGTTTCGAAGCAATGCAACAAGGCAATTCCGGAAAAGTAGTGCTTAATTGGGAGGGAGTATTTTGAAAAAGGCAATAGAAATATTTCAAGCCGAATTAGAAGAAATAAGAGAAAAAGGGCTTTACAAAACAGAAAGACCCTTAACAGGTGCCCAAGGCGAGCGTATTAACACCAACGAAAAAACCAACGCCATAAATATGTGTGCCAACAACTACCTGGGCTTGGCAAACGACCCGAGAATAATAGAAGCGGCTAAAAGCAGCTTTGAGAATTGGGGTTACGGATTGTCCTCCGTTCGCTTTATTTGCGGTACTCAGGATATTCACAAGCAACTGGAAGCAAAAATGAGCGAGTTTTTGCATATGGACGACACTATTTTATATACCTCCTGTTTTGACGCAAACACAGGGCTTTTTGAAACCCTGCTCACCGCAGAAGATGCCATAATCAGCGACGAATCAAACCACGCCAGCATTATAGACGGAATTCGCCTTTGCAAGGCAGCAAGATACCGCTATAAAAACAATAACCCCGCCGATTTGGAAGTACAACTTAAAGCCGCTTCCGGAGCAAGAATCAAGCTTATTGTAACAGACGGCGTATTTTCCATGGACGGCATTATTGCAGACCTTAAAGCCATCTGTGATCTTGCAGAAAAATACGATGCTCTGGTCATGGTGGACGACAGTCACGCCGTGGGTTTTGTGGGCAAAACCGGGCGAGGAACCCATGAATACTGTGACGTTATGGGACGTATCGATATTTTAACCGGTACTTTCGGAAAGGCTCTTGGCGGTGCCAGCGGCGGTTATACAGCCGCACGTAAAGAAATAGTGGAACTTTTAAGACAAAGAAGCCGTCCTTATCTCTTTTCCAATACCCTGGCTCCCTCAATAGTAAGCGGCAGTATTAAAGCCATAGACATTCTTACGGAATGTACCGATAAACGTGATATACTCGAGGAAAACACCGCATACTACCGCCAAAAACTCACTGAAAGCGGCATAGAAATAATCCCGGGTGTTCATCCCATAGTACCCATTATGATTTATGACGAAATCAAGGCTACTCAAACAGCCGCAAAACTCTATGAAAACAATATTTACGTTACCGGCTTTACTTATCCCGTAGTTCCCAAAGGAAAGGCACGTATTCGTACCCAAGTTTGTGCCAACCATACCAAAGAGCAATTGGATTTTGTGGTTGAATGTTTTAAGAACTGTCTGTTGTAATTGATTTTTAACTGTTAGTATTAATATTATTGTAAACATAAATAAAACCTCTCCCGATCCGGAGAGGTTTTTAACAGTTTATACTTAATTAACGGTTAAGTAGTAACAAAAGGGTGTATTGGTATTGTGAGCCACGGGTGCTTTTCGTAAAAAAACGCAAGAGCGAACAGTTTAGCTTTTGTTACAATTTCTTATACAACTAAGATTATCATAAAAAACGAATATAATACAACTTGCATAGAATAAAATGTGTAAAATATCCAAAAAACACTGCTTCGAAGATTACTTAAAATAATTCATAATTTTATAAGAGTGGATAAAAGCTGCTTTTTAGTATATTTTGCAAGAAAAATAACCAAAGAGTAAAATAAAGTTCACAAAAAAATTAGCTTGACTTAGTTATTTTTTATTTTATAATTACAATATAGGGTATAGGCTTAAATATAGAATATTGTATAAATCCGTTAGCATTTCGACGAAGATATTTCCTTAGGTTTGCCGAAAAATACCCCTTTATCAAATTTTAAAGGAGGAAAGCTACTTCTGTAGCGATTGTATGAAATTATCGGTATTTACTAAGCTTTCAAGCGTTGTTATAACTGTCTCAATAACAATTTTCTTCTTTATCATGTACCTTTTGACAGGTGTGTTGGGTGAATCCTTTGCAAGTCTGGAAAATAAAAATGAACTGGTTAAACAGTTGTTTTTACTGCAAAGTACTTCCGATTATCTAACGGATCAAATAAAGGATTATATAAACACGGGTCACCAAGTTCATGTAGACAATTATTACAACGAAATCAACAATCTTAAAAACAGAGAAAAATCCATGGAGGCTATGCGAGCAGTAGGTCTTACGGATAAGGAAAATGCTCTTATTTCCCAAGTTAAAAGCGAAAGCGATAAGCTCGTACCCCTGGAAGAAGAAATAATTAAGCAAATAAGCCAAAGCAATTTCAGTTCCGCACAAAAAATAATTAACTCCGAGGAATATTCCACGTCTAAAAACATAATAAAGGAAAGTGCGTTACAGTTCCAGGTAGAAATTGAGGCACGTTATGACAAGATTGTAAGCGAACAAACCAAAAAGCGTAATTTCTTCGGAATTATTTTCGTTATCATAGCGTTGATTATCCCCATAATTCAGATTACTCTTAGTATATTTACAAGCCGAAGAATCATCAAACCCATTTTGCAAATCAATACGGCAATTTCCAATCTGTCCAACGGTAATCTAAACAATAACATAACCTTTAAACCGGACAATTCAGAAACAGGTCAGCTTATTGCCTCTTATAACAAACTCACAGAAACCATTAATCTATTGTTAAACGACTTTGATCGTATACGCCACAGCGTTGTTATAGGTAAGGTACAAGACAGAGGAAAAACCGACGTTGTAAAGGGTTGTTTCAACGATATAGTTTTGGGTGTCAACAATATTGTTGAGGTATTGGTCAGCTATATGGACAATATAGACATACCCATAATTATTATTGACAAAGATATGAACATGAACTTTATGAACAAAAGGGCGTTGAAATTATCCGGCAAACAGTGGAAAGATGTTTGCGGTATGAAATGTTCTCAATATTTTAATACCGAACACTGTGGCACAGGGGAATGTGCCGTCAAAAAAAGTATGGAATCCGGAAAAATCGTTCACGCAAGAGCCAACGCCAAGCCTTTCGGTAATGACTTGTACATCAAATACGTTGGTATTCCTCTAAGAGACGAAGCCGGTGAAGTAGTAGCCGCTTTGGAGTTTATTGTAGACCTCACAGATCTAAGCAAGGCTCAATACCTTATGGAAAAGCGTGCTGATTACCAAAGTCAAGAAATGAAAAAACTCATGCGTCAGTTAGCTCAACTTTCAAAATGCAAATTACCCCTGCAATACATACCGGCAAGAACCGATGACGACTTGGAAGACCTTTACGGAGATTTCCACAGAATCAGCAAAAATCTTAAATTCAGTACAGGTGCCATTAAAAGCTACATAGATGAAGTGGATGCAAACTTACGCCGTCTTTCCCAAAAAGACCTTACCGTATCCATATCAAGATTATACATAGGTGACTTTGTTACTTTAAAAGATTCAATTAACAGTATTTCAGACAGCTTAAACGAAGTATTCGGCGAAATAGTAAACATTTCAACGGATGTGGCAACTGCGGCAAATCATAGTGCAAACAACGGACAAATTCTTGCTCAAGGTGCCACAGAACAGGCAAGCTCTGTTGAGTTGATTAACGATGCCGTAGGCCATATTACCGAGCAAACCAAGCAAAACGCCGAAAACGCAATTAAGGCAAAAGGTCTGTCCTCTCATGCTCAACGTAATGCAGAATCGGGCAATAAGCAAATTATCGAGATGGTTAATGCTATGGAAGCCATTAAGGACTCCTCCAAGGATATTGCCAAGGTTATTAAGGTAATAGACGATATAGCCTATCAAACCAATCTCCTTGCTCTTAATGCCGCTGTAGAAGCCGCAAGGGCAGGAACTCACGGCAAGGGCTTTGCGGTAGTAGCGGAAGAAGTACGAAGCCTGGCTTCCAGAAGTGCTAAGGCGGCTAAAGACACTACACGTATGATAGACAGCAGTCTTGCCAAGATTGAACATGGTGCGGCTATGGCTTCAGAAACCAAGGTGGCATTAACTAAAATTGTTACTTCCGTAAAAGATACGGTAGAACTCATAGACACTATAGCAGAAGCCTCAACAAAACAAACGGAAGATATAGTTCTTATCGAAGGCGGTATGAAGCAAATTTCCAATGTAACCATTTCCAATACAGCTACTGCGGAAGAAAGTGCCTCCACCAGCGAAGAACTTTCTGCTCAAGCACAACTGTTGGAAGCTATGGTGGGTCAGTTTAAATTAAACAAATACGGTATCAAACCACAAGATGCCATAGATTACAGTTATGCGCACGATGATAGTGATCACGACGAAGATTATGACTGAAATAACCTATAATTGAAATAAGAAATACTTAAAAATCCCCGGTTTAATTAATCGGGGATTTTTTTTAAGCTTTGCAAAAACTTACCATAATATACCATAGTATTGCAAAAAAACCATACAACGTTTTCGCAACGTAAGAATCTCTCCGAAATGTAAAACTCACGATAAATTGACAGACTATACCTTAGTTTCTACTAAAACATAAGGATTTTTTTTATTGTTTTAGAAAAAATATATTCGTAACTATTATTGATTCGCCTTCAAAGCGAATTTTTTATTTTCCTCGAAAAGTCTAAGTTTTAAATCATTTATTTAATATTTTGCTTAATTGCATAAGTAACATGCAATTAAGCATAACCTTCCGGGTGATAAATATGAAAAAATATATTCTTATTATACCTTTAATCATACTTAGTATA
>CAYXWM010000054.1:0-16221 GCA_964468805.1 uncultured Defluviitaleaceae bacterium | reverse complement strand
TGGTTATGGTAGTTGTTTTTTCACAATTATTCGGTTTTCAATGTTCAAGCTTTGTTATTATTGTGTGTCACCGACTGTTTTGCTACCGTGTGACAACAATCAACATATTATCACAGGTTTTTTAGCTTGTCAATACTTTTTTCAACTTTTTTCGTAAGTTTGTTTATATTGACGGCTGTCGTTTGGCGACGAAAGCTATAATAACATTTATTTAAGAGTCTGTCAATATTTTTTTTGAATTTTTTTTAATAATTTTTGTTGCATTATTATTCATTATAAATTAAACTGATTTTATAGCAAAAAACCATTAAAATCATTGCAAACTCGTCGTCCTTTAATCTGTAACCGGAAGCATAATACATATCTTATTCGGTATTTCTTCTTAAATTAATCGACGAGTTCTAAATATTATCACAGGGAGGAATAATGATGCAATACAGAAAATTTGGAAAAACCGGCTTTAACGCTTCTGTTCTGGGTGTAGGTTGCATGAGACTGCCTATCGTGGGTAACGATTCTAATGTAATCGACGAACCCGTTGCTATCAAAATGCTTCATTCGGCTATAGATTCGGGAGTAAATTACATTGATACAGCCTATGTGTACCACGGCGGCAAAAGTGAAGGTGTTGTGGGAAAGGCTCTTTCTCAAGACGGCTATCGCAATAAGGTTAAAATCGCTGACAAAGCTCCTGTGTTTGTAATGGAATCCGCCAATGATTTTGATACAATTTTGGACGACCAACTTAAACGCCTTAACACAGACCATATTGATTTTTACTTGCTCCACGCCCTCAGTGCTTGGTCTTGGGAAAATAAAGTATTAAAATTTGATTTAATCGATAAAGCGGAAAAAGCAAAAAAAGCAGGAAAAATCGGTCATATCGGCTTTTCTTTCCATGACAACAAGGAAACCTTCTATAAAATATGCGATCACTATGATTGGGAATTCTGCTTGCTTCAGCTTAACTACCTTAACGAAGATTATCAACAAGGTTTGGAAGGCATGAGACACGCATACAACAAAGGCATGGGCATTTGCGTAATGGAACCCATGTTGGGCGGTAAGCTTGCCAACGCCAATAAAACTATTATGGACGTATTCCAAAGCTGCGACCCGGATCGCACCGCAGTGGAATGGGCTTTGGGCTACCTGTGGGATTTACCCGAAGTCAGCGTAGTTTTAAGCGGTATGAGCAGTCTTGAAAACATTAACGATAACGTTACCTATGCCGCTCGTGCCAAAGCTTTCAGCGACAAAGAAAAACAAACCATAAGACAGGTAATACAAAAATTCTCCGAAATCGAATCCATACCCTGTACTCGCTGTGCATACTGTATGCCATGCCCCAATGATGTGGATATACCGGGCATGTTCGAGTTCTACAACAGCCTCTATTCCTGTGACGACAAGGAATTGGTAAAACGCAAATACTTCCTGCTCTCTCAACTGAATGAGCCTGCCTTGGCACGTAACTGTGTACAATGCAAAGCCTGTGAAGACAAATGCCCGCAAAAGATTGAAATTGCCGAATTAATGCCTAAAGTTGAAAAGGCTATGACCGAGTAGGTAATAATAAGACCTAGCGGAGAAAACCTATTAAACAACACGAATATTTTAGTCTTTATACTGTTTCTATAATTATAAAAAAGCGAACCCTCCGGCTCGCTTTTTTTAGTGTGTTCTGCGTTTATATACAAACAACATTAATCCAAGTATTGTAACAAAAGCCGCCATTATCAGTACAGCCCATATGTCTTTTAAGGCTATGACTATGGCACCTATACCGCAGAGCAGACTTATTCCGTATAAAATCATTACCGCTTGGGAATGGGAATAGCCGGAATCTATCAGTCTGTGATGGAGATGTTGCCTGTCGGGTTCCATAATGGATTTGCCGCTGAGAAGACGGCGAATCATGGCAAAAAGTGTGTCGAAGATAGGCAGAGCCAAGGCAAAGAATGCTATGACAACGGACAATAAGGCATAGCCCTTAAACACCCCGATTATGGAACTGGTGGATAGCACAAATCCCAAAAACAAAGCCCCGGTGTCGCCCATAATAACCTCCGCCGGGCTGAAATTACGAGGTAAAAACCCAAAGCAACTGCCTGCCAATGCCGCTGTGAGGATAACCGCCAGTTGGAAACCGGACAGTATGCACAGGAACATGAGACATATGGCACAAATACTGGAGACGCCTGCCGCCAAACCGTCCACGCCGTCTATAAGATTTACGGCGTTGGTCACGCCTATAATCCATATAAGGGTTAAGGGTACGGAAAAAGCATTAAGATTTGCGGCAAAGGGCCATTCCACAAAGTCAATTTGCGTGCCGGTAAATACAACTACCATGGCAGCTATAAGCTGAAATATTAATTTTGTCCTTGCACGAAGGGTATAAATATCGTCCATAACACCCAAAAAGGCAATAATCAATGCCCCGACTATGAAGCCGATAAATTGCACCGTTCTAAGCTCCGGCACAAAGGGCATCAAAATAAGCATAGCAACCAAAAAACCCGAAACGATGGCTACACCGCCCATTCTGGGAATAGGCTCTTTATGCATACCTCTGCTTCTGGGGTAATCTATTGCTCCGACTTTAACGGATAACTTTTTTGCGTAGGGTGTTGCCAATAACGATATACCGAAGGCACAGGCAAATGACGTTATGTAAAGCAACCATTCTTGAGACAAATTAATCGCTCCTTTAAGCACTCTTTTGCAGTAGTGATTGTTGTATCACAGGAAATATTATTCCCCAATACTTTATTACATTATATTACGACAAAAGAGGTTTGTCCCTGTTTTTCTGAAATGAATACAGTTTTTGAGTAAACAAGTTAAATTTTCTTTGATAATTTCTTGCAAAGCAACACAAGCATGGCTTTGATTTGCAGGGCACAATCCAAATAAGTTTGCAAATCTCCGCCGTAAGGGTCACAAACATCGGTATCCGTCTCGATAAATTCGGAAAGAGTAAATATATTTCCCTTGTTCGAGTGGGCAGCCAGATGATTTTTATGTCCTTTGGTCATGGTCAACACAAGGTCAAACCGGTCAAGCATTTCCTCGGTAATCTGACCGGAGATATGCCCGGAAAGGTCAAGATTATGCATTTCCATTGCTTTTGTTGCATTTCCCGAGGCAGGAGTTTGAGCAAAAACGGCTATTCCGGCAGAATCCGTTTCAATATCCAAGCCGGCTTCCTTAAACAATGCCCGAGCCATAACCTTAGCCATGGGACTGCGACAGGTGTTCCCTGTACATACAAACAATATTTTCATAAACCACCCGTTTTTATTACATAAATTTAAAAATACTGTCCGCAATATAATGCAAATCGGAATATAAATCATTATAATTCACTATAAATCTTTATATCCTTCTCTAAATTTCAATTATACTACCGCCCGCCGCCTTGTTCAAGCGGTTCATTATAGCAATTCCCAACGGATTATCATGAAAACTTTCGGAATATACGGTTTCTATGCCCTCTTTGTCAAAACGACGTAATAATTTGTAAAGATTTGAAGCAATGGTACGCGGTTTGTCCAAATCTCCGGCAACGATTACCGGAACGCCGGTGTCGCTGTAGAGGTGTTGAGTTTGTGCTGAACAAAGTATGCCGGTGGGTTTGGTGCTTTGGGATACCAATAGGCGTATTTTTTCGGACACCGCTTGCGGGTTGCCTTTTATAACGGTTATTTGTGCCTTGGGTTTATAATGGGTGTACTTCATGCCCGGTGCCTTGGGAATATGGCTGTCGTGGGTGCTTTCAAAAAGCTGTATTCCCACTGATTTAAGCATTTCCGGTGTTATGGTGCCGGGTCTTAATATGCAGGGCCTGTCCGTGGAAAAGTCTACAATTGTGGATTCCAAGCCCTCTTCACAGGCACCGCCGTCCAATATCATATCAATTTTGCCGTCCAGGTCGTACAAAACGTGAGAAGCCCTAGTTGGACTGGGCTTTCCGGAGCTGTTTGCGGAGGGTGCCGCAACGGGCATCTTGGCGGTTTTTAAAAGCAGCTGTGCCCACGGGTTCTTGGGTAAGCGAACCGCTACCGTTTCCAATCCGGCAGTAACTTCATAGGGAATTGATTTGTTTTTTTTGAGAACCAAAGTCAAGGGTCCCGGGCAGAAATGTTTTAGGGCAATTTCAGCTTGGGGCGGTATTTCTGCCGTAAATTCTTCAAGCATATGGGCATGGGCTATATGAATAATCAAAGGATTGTCACCGGGGCGACCCTTTGCCAAATAAATTTTCTTAACCGCCCCGGGATTGAGAGCGTTTGCTCCCAGTCCATAAACGGTTTCCGTGGGAAAAGCCACTAATCCCTCGTTTATCAGGATTTCAGCGGCTTTTTCCATGGCGTAATTACAGTTATTTTCATCAAGTTTAATAAATTCGGTCCTCAAAGTGCACCACAGCATTGCTTATATTTTTTGGTAGAACCGCAAGGACAGGGTTTGTTGCGGCCTATTTTGTTATTATTAACAACGGTTTTTGACTTCTTTTGCTCCAAAAACAGTTCTTTTCTCTTTTCGGGAGTATAAACATTATCCCACTCGGGAAGAAGGTAAAGGTGTTCTGCCTTGTATTCCACCATTTTTTTGTAAAGCTTTTCGAAGTCCACTTCCAGCACCACATTATCTTCGGCGGAAAGTTCTTTCACATCAAAGGGATTAACCAAGGAATCGTTTATGCCGTCCAAGAAACCTATGGTATATTCCGTACTCATTCCGAATTTATCTGCCAAGGATTGTACCGTTCCTTCTATGCGTTCGGTTTTATTACGCAAAATGTCTTCGTAAACCGCTTGCTCCAGAGGCATAAATTCATTCCAAAGTTCCTCGTTTGTATATCCTTCTTTATTATAAGCTTTCTTTAACCATGAATCGTATAATTCAGCCATTTTCGTCCTCCGTATTTTTAGGTTGTTCTCTTTCAAGTATTGTCACCGACAATTTTGGCATAAGTTTTCGCATCTTGGTATTGACTTCGTCTTTTGATTCCAAGGTTGCTCCCAATATAATATGGGTTATTTTGTTATTATTAATGAACCTTTTTAAAGTCTTGGGCACGTTATCGCCGCAAACGGCATGGACTATACCGCCCAATTCCGACCCAAAATTAAACAGTTCCTGCAACAGTTCCGCAGATTCCTCATTGTGAAAAATACTGTCGCCCTTTTCAACGTGCAAAATGTGCAAGGATCCCTCTATAGATTTTGCCAATTCGCTTCCTTTTATTATCAATCTTTTACTGTTTGTTTGCGGAGTAATACAGACCAATACCTTCTTATCTTTGCTCAATAACTTCACTCCTCAAATCGCGGCTGTTTATACTTAATTTAATAAGGAATAGTAACAAATGCTATTCTTCGAAAACGGATCGTTCTTGCGTTTTTATGAAAAAAACACCGGTCGCTCACCACTACGAATATACGCTTTTGTTTCTGCTTAACTCGAAATTAAGTATAAGCCGTCGGAAAAATATCATCTGCCTTTTCTCCACATTTTACTATCCGGCCGTTTTGCAAAATTTACGCTGAATATGCATTAAAGAAGATACATAAGGCGGTTAACGACCAATCGCTTTCAGATTTCAGCGTAATATCTGTCAAGTTTTGTCAGTTTTCAAGTGTCATACAGCAAAGCGGAAATACCGGAAATTCGTTATATTCTCCGTGAATTCTCAAGCGATCCGAGCCGCTTATTTTGTTCCGGGAAAATAAAGTTACTTCAAACGTGGAGCCTACCTACATTCCGGTATGGGTGAGCGTAATTAAATTACGCCATATAGCGGTTTAACTAAGGAGTAATTGCAATTTTTTATACTTCTTATACCGTATCCGGAGGAAACAGTATTAAATTAAACCCCTATACTTGCAGAATTTTTTTGTTTCTGTATATAAAATAAAATCTATAAATAATTTTGGTTATTTATAGCATTAACAGTATATCATAAAATTAACCATTAGGGCAAAACAAAAAACCGGAAATTTTAAAATTTCCGGTTCCAAATTCCATTGTACAGTAAATTAACTTTATACCAATAAGCCGTAATATCGCCTTAGCCCAATTTCTCCATAAAACGTTTAGAGTCGATAATTGCTCTGGTGTGGGTTCCGTGTCCTATGGATTTGCCGTTGCAGGATGCCTTTAAGTCAAAGGTTAAGAGACGTCCGTTAATTTCAATTAATTCTGCAGTGACAATAACGGTTTCGCCTTCTTTGGTGGCTGCTGTATGTTGTATGTTTACGGCTGTGCCTACAGTGGTTTGACCTTCGGGAAGCAGGTGGGCTACAGCACGCATTGCGGTGTTTTCCATTTGAGTAATCATGCAGGGCGTGGCAAATACGGGTAAGTTTCCGCTGCCAAAGGCATCAGCCAGGTCGGGCTTTGCTATTACTTTTTGTGTTTCGAAAGTAAGACCTACTTTAATTTCTTCCATTTTTATTCCTCCGCAAATTAGGGTTGCCTTAGCTGTAAAACAGTTAAGGCAACCCGTAAATTTTATTATATAAGGGATTGAAATTTATGCTTATTTATCAGTAAATTTATCAGTAGATTTACCGGTAAATCTTATTTAACGTGGGTTATGGGATAGGAGCTTACTTCAATGCGTACCAAAGCACGTCTTAGGGCAAGTTCCGCACGCTCGATATTGACGGAGCCGTCGCTTTGTTTTAAGCGATTTTCCGCACGCTCCTTAGCTTTTGTCGCACGTTCAACATCAATCTCGTCCGGCCACTCGGCAGCTTGGGTCAGTATGGTGACTTGGTTGGGCGTTACTTCGGCGAAGCCTCCGAAAAGGGTGGCTACGCGTTCTTTGCCCTCGTTCATGATTCTCAAACGACCGTAAGAGAGAACCACAGACAGGGGTATATGCCCGGCAAGAACACCTAAATCCCCTTCTTTTCCGCGCATAATGACCATTTCCGTTTCTTCATCGAACATACTACGTACCGGAGTAACTATACGCAGACGAATTTTGTTTGCCATAATATCACCTACTTATTGACTCTGGCAAGAACGTCGTCGATGGTTCCGGCGTTAAGGAAGAAACCTTCCGGAATATCGTCGTGTTTACCGTCCAGAATTTCACCGAAGCCCCTTACGGTTTCGGAAACAGGCACGTAGCGTCCTTCGAAGGAAGTAAATTTTTCGGCAACGAAGAAAGGTTGAGATAAGAAACGTTGAATTTTTCTTGCACGGTTAACAATAAGCTTGTCGTTTTCGGACAATTCGTCCATACCCAAGATAGCAATAATATCTTGCAGTTCTTTGTAGCGTTGGAGTATGGATTGAACCCCACGGGCTACACGGTAATGTTCCTCGCCAACGATGTTGGGGTCAAGGATACGAGAGTTGGACTCAAGAGGGTCAACCGCAGGATAAATACCCAACTCAACAATGGAACGAGAAAGAACCGTTCTTGCATCCAAGTGGGCGAAAGTGGTTGCCGGAGCGGGGTCTGTCAAGTCGTCCGCAGGAACGAAAATCGCTTGGATGGAGGTGATGGAGCCTTTTTTGGTAGAGGTAATACGTTCTTGGAGAACGCCCAACTCTGTAGCCAAAGTAGGCTGGTAACCAACCGCCGAGGGCATACGTCCCAAAAGAGCGGAAACTTCAGAGCCTGCCTGTACAAAACGGAATATGTTATCTACGAACAGAAGTACGTCCTTACCTTCGGTATCACGGAAATATTCCGCCATGGTCAAACCGGTAAGAGCTATACGCATTCTGGCTCCCGGAGGTTCGTTCATCTGACCGAAACACAGGGAAGTTTTGTTGATAACGCCGGATTCTGTCATTTCGTTGTAAAGATCGTTACCTTCACGGGTACGTTCGCCTACGCCGGCGAAAACGGAGAAACCGCCGTGTTCTGTAGCAATATTACGGATAAGTTCCATAATCAAAACTGTTTTACCAACGCCGGCACCGCCGAAAAGACCAACTTTACCGCCCTTTGAATAGGGGCAGAGCAAGTCGATGGATTTGATACCGGTTTCCAAAAGCTCGGTGGAGGTTGCAAGACGAGCAAATTCCGGAGCCTCTCTGTGGATGGACCAGCGTTCCTTAACTTCGGGCATGGGCTTATTGTCGATGGCATCACCGAGAACGTTAAATAAACGTCCAAGAGTAACGTCGCCAACGGGAACGGAAATGGGTGCTCCTGTGTCAACAGCTTTAGTTCCGCGAACAAGACCGTCGGTGGAAGCAAGAGCTATACAACGAACAACGTCGTCGCCCAAATGTTGTGCAACTTCGGAGACCAGTGTTTTTCCGTTAAATTCAATTTCAATTGCGTTATACAAGGCGGGCATGTGGTTATTTTCAAATTTAACGTCCAAAACCGCACCGATAATTTGAATTACCTTGCCCACATTCTTTTCAGACAAATTCTATCACTCCTTTTTAAACCCCTATTGCCGAAACCGGAAAAGCCGAAAGCCTTTCCACGAAAAGATTTGTTGGGGTTTCGATATAGCTTTTGAGAACTGCAAAGGGGTTACAGGTGCTTGAGTAAGGCTTGATTTATCAGCTCTTACAGAGCGTTTTGCCGAAGCAATACGGTTCGGGAAGAAAGCTGATGAAAATTGATTTTTAAAGCAACCGGCTGCCGGTTCCGAGCTATGTATACAATTTTCATCGCATTAATCAAAAGATGAATGCGTTGAAAATTGTATACAAAAGGTCACGAAACGGGTTGAACTGCGGTTTTGTGGGTATAGCATATCAACAATAACCGGAAGGTGTCAGACAACGTTTGCACCGGAAATAATTTCGGTAATTTCTTGAGTAATAGCACCTTGTCTGGCTCTGTTGAATTGCAGGGTAAGGCGTTCTATCATATCGGTTGCGTTGTCGGTAGCCGAATCCATTGCAGTCATACGAGCACCTTGCTCACAGGCGGCGGATTCGATTAATGCACCGTAGATTATTGTTTTTATATAATTGGGAATTACTTCGTCAAGTACAGCCTCTTCCGAGGGTTCGTAAGACATAAGGGCAGAACTTTTAGAAACTTCTTCTTCCTGTGTTTCCACGGGCAAAATCCTCATGGCTATGGGATTATGAGTTATAGTGGAAACAAATTGAGTATAGGCAAGGTAAACCTCGTCTACTTCGCCTTTGTTGTAAAGGTCCAGTATGACATTGCCCAAATCGGAAGCACTTTCAAAGGCAGGGTCTTCGGAAAGCCCGGAGTAGCTTTCATGAATCTTAAAGCCACGGCGGGAAAAGTAATCCTTGCCTTTGTTTCCCAAAGTGATAATATAAGGCTTTTCGTGTTGAGTTGCCACGGAAAAAGCGGTTTTGCAGATATTGGAGTTATATCCGCCTGCCAAACCTCTGTCCGCAGTGATAACTACCAAAAGTATATTTTTCACTTCTCGTTTGTCCAGATACTTATGGCTGATGCCCTTGGAGTTGTGTACTATTTCAGAAATAACACGTTTCGTTTCTACGAAAAAAGGACGAGTTTGTTCCAATCTTTGTTTTGCCTTGGTAAGCTTGGATGCGGCAACCAACTTCATGGCGTTGGTAATTTGCTTGGTGGAATTTACGGAGCGAATCCTCTGTTTTATGTGACGCATTGACGGCATAGATTCCACCTCCTAAGCTTTAATAGGCTTAAAATCCTTTTTAAAGTTCTCGATAGCACCCTTAATCTTTTCTTCCAATTGAGGAGACAAAGCTTGAGTTTGGTGCAATTCATCGATAATGTCGTAATGTTTGCTTTCAACATAAGCCAATAATTCGGCTTCGAATTGTTGAACGTGTTCAACTTCCACGTCCGTCAAATATTTATTGGTAACCGCATACAATATCAATACCTGTTGCTCAACAGACAAAGTTTTGTATTGAGGTTGTTTTAAAACTTCAACGATACGTTCGCCTTGTCTCAAGCGGTAGAGAGTATCTTTATCCAGGTCGGAACCGAATTGGGCGAAAGCCGCAAGTTCACGATATTGAGCCAGCTCAACACGGATAGGACCGGCGATTTTACGCATAGCCTTAACCTGAGCGGAGCCGCCAACACGGGATACGGAAAGACCGGGGTTGATAGCCGGGCGGATACCGGAGTTAAACAACTCTGTTTCCAAATAAATCTGACCGTCGGTGATGGAGATAACGTTTGTGGGGATAAACGCAGAAACGTCACCGGCTTGGGTTTCGATAATGGGTAAAGCGGTAATGGAGCCGCCGCCGTATTCGTCGTTAAGACGAGCGGAACGTTCCAACAAGCGAGAATGCAAGTAGAAAACGTCACCGGGGTAAGCTTCACGTCCCGGAGGTCTGCGGAGAAGCAGGGACATTGCTCTGTAAGCAACGGCATGTTTGGACAGGTCGTCGTAAATAATTAATACGTCCTTGCCTTCTTCCATCCATTCTTCGCCTATGGCACAGCCTGCATAAGGTGCAATATATTGCAACGGTGCCGTTTCGCTGGCGTTAGCCACAACTACGGTTGTATAATCCATGGCTCCGGCTTGCTCGAGAGTTGCAACCAAACGTGCAACGGTAGAAGCCTTTTGCCCAATAGCTACATAAATACAGAGGCAGTTTTTGCCTTTTTGGTTAATGATGGTATCTATACAGATAGCCGATTTTCCTGTACCCCGGTCGCCGATAATCAACTCACGTTGACCGCGGCCGATGGGAACCATGGCGTCAATAGCTTTGATACCTGTTTGCAGCGGAACGTTAACCTCGCGGCGTGTAATTACGCCGGGAGCAACCCTTTCGATGGGTCTGAACTTTTGGGTAACGATGGGTCCTTTAGAGTCTATGGGTTGGGCCAAAGCGTTAACAACACGTCCGATAAGGGCGTCACCTACAGGTACTTCAACTATACGACCGGTGAGTTTAACAGGGTCGCCTTCTTTTATATTGGCATCGGAACCCAGCAAAACGCAACCGATGTTGTCTTCTTCCAGGTTCAAAGCCATGCCGTATACACCGTTTTCAAACTCCAAAAGCTCGCCGCTCATGGCGTTATCCAAACCGTAAATACGTGCGATACCATCTCCAACCTGAATTACCGTGCCTACTTCCGAAACGTTCATCTTGGAAGAATAGGCTTTAATCTGCTCTTTTATTACAGCACTGATTTCCTCAGGTCTGAGAGTCATTCAATTACACTCCTTTGCAAAAACAAAAGCCGGCACACCGGATGTTGCCGATTTATTTTTTAAGCACCTACAGCCGTAGGCTTTTACCGACCGTTAAAAAACGTCTCGGGTAGTTGTTTTAAAAAAATATGCTTTGGGGACGACAAAACGGTAAATTTATCCGGTTTACCTATAACCCCGGTGCAAGTAAAATATAAGCATATTATAATGAAAAGAAAAATATTAAAGTTTAATTTATATGAGTTGCATCTGCAAAAGTTGATTTTTAAGAACGGAGATTTGAGTGCGGACGGAATTGTCCAAAACATGACCGTCTACGGTAATTCTCACGCCGCCTATAAGCGTAGGGTCAACTTCGGCTTCGATTTCAACGTGTTTGTTGAGCTTTTCTTTAAGGGCATCAGCTATGCGGTTTTTTTGCTCGTCGGTTAAGGCACTTGCGGAAGTAACCTTGGCAACGGTAATGCGTTTTTCTTTACGGCACATATCCAGAAATCTGTTTAAAATGTGCATAATCTCGTTTTCGCGATTTTTCTTGAAAACCACATTAAAAAACCCAAGCAATTCGTTATATATGTTACCCTTAAAAATTGTTTGTATGACACTCATTTTCTCGTCCAAGGTGATACGAGGGTTAATGATAAGTTCAAGGATTTTTTTGTCTGATTCAAAAATCTCCTTAATAAACTTAATTTGTTGCTCGAATATTTCGAGAGTGTTTAGTGACTTTGCCAACTCAAACAACGCAGTGGCATAACGCCCGGAAGCTAGTTGAGCCATTTAACATCCCCCAAATCTGTAATTACTTGGTTAAGCAACGTTTCTTCGGTTGCTTTGTCCATGTTCTTAGCCACGAAGCGGCCGGCAATCAACGATGAAATTTCTACCAATTGAACTTTCATTTCGTCTTTAGCCTTTTGTTGTTCCAGCTCAAGCTCGGAAGCGGCACGCTTTAATATAGCTTCGGCTTCGGCCTTGGCTGCTTCTATAATCGATGCTTCACGTGCTTTTGCTTGTTTACGCGCAGCCTCGAGAATTTCGTCACGTTCCTTGTCTATATTCTTAAGCTTTTCTTCATATTCCGCCTTTAAAACTTGGGTTTGCTCCAAGCCGTCTTTGGCAGACTTAATTTGGTCGGAAATACGAGCGGAACGGTCTTTTAAGAATTTCAAGACAGGCTTGTATAATAAACGCGATAAGAACGCAATCATTATGGCTGTTTGAAACAATTGCAGCAAAAGATTGCTGACCGTTGGCCAGTCAAACGCCAAAATTCTATCCATGGACTTACCTCCTTTCCGCTAAAATCAATCAATGGTTTTTTATTTATTTCAACATACCTACCAAAGGATTTGCGAAAAGAAGAATCATAGCAATAATAAGACCGTAAATACCGGTGGTTTCCGCAACCGCCGCACCAACGAGCATTGTAGACATGATAACGTCACGAGCTTCCGGTTGGCGACCTACAGCTTCTGCACCTTTACCTGCAGCGTAACCTTGACCGATACCGGGGCCGATACCGGCTATTGCCGCAAGGCCTGCACCTATGGCAGAACAACCCAAAACAAAAGCTTCATTAGAAATATTCATTAACTAACTCCTCCTTGATTCCTATGTTTAATTGTTTGGTAAACGCCGGGATTTCTCTGCCGACATTTGCTTTATGATTTTATGAAGGGATTTTTCCCTTAATAAAGGTCATGCTGAGTATAACAAAGATAAAGGATTGCAACGCACCGGAGAATAAGTCAAAGTACATATGCAATACCGCAGGCAGAGGAATAATCTTCAGCCATAAGGGTAATAAGGAATAAAGCATACCCATAATGATAACGCCGCCCAGAAGGTTACCGAAAAGACGGAAACTCAAAGAAACGGGCGTTGCAAATTCGCCTATGATGTTAATGGGAAAAAGAACCCACATAGGACGGAAATAGTCCTTAAAATATTCTGCTTTGCCTGTTTTGATACCCATAAAGTGTATCAAAAAGAATGTAGAGATACCAAAGGCGGCTGTGGTGGAAATATCCGCCGTAGGCGGCCTAAGCCCGAAAAGACCGGAAAGGTTGGACAGCAGAATAAAGGCAAACAAACCGAAGAACCAATTGCCGAAGTAGGCGTATTTTTCGGTCATGTTGGATGTAACGAATTTATCCATGGTGTCAACCAGGATTTCCACAAAGTTTTGGAAGCCGGTGGGCACTTCTTTGAAATTTTTCAGCTTTATTCTTACTATTATGGCAAACAGCAACAATAAGCCGATAATTACCCAAGAGCCCACAATGGTGCTGGTTATCCAAAACTCAAAGCCCAAAAAATTAAACTTGTCATAAAAGGCATTGTTAAACTCCATTTTTCTCACTCCTTTCTTTTATGTCAATAAACGGTACGGTTTGTTAAGCACCCATTTGCCGCAATTGGGCTTTGACGGCGGGATATGTTTTTATTGTGCTACAACCGTGCCGGTAATATTACTTTCATCAGAAGAAAAAAACAAAGCACAGACCTATATTGAGTTGATACGGTAAACGCCGAAAAATATCTTGGAATATTCATTACATTCAACGTTTACTTGAAAATTATAAGAAGATTTCCAAAAGAAATCTACATATAACAATAATAATGTACTTTTTAAATTTCCGTCTTACTTTCCATCAGACTTTTTCATCTTTTTTCAAGAACAAATTTACAAAATAAGCCGCAAACTGAATGGGGATCAACCCTGCGGCAGCCCCGAAGAGACAGACGGGAGATATTTTTGCCGCCACAAAAAGCATTACGCCGGTTAAAATATATCGCAAAAAATAATGCAATCTTGAATAATTTGTAGCCGCATCGGATGACATATTCACGGCTTTTCTTAAATTCCGTTCCAAGAGAACGGTTTTCAGCGCCGAAAAAACGGAGGCAAAAATCAAGCCCTTGGCAAAGTCAAATTGCTGTTCCGGTTGGGTAAAGAAAAACAGGGCAACCACCAAGATTACCGCCGTTATTGCGAAATTAATAAGCACCATTTTTTTGCAGGTAGGCGATACCACTTAAACAGTCCTTTCGGAATAATTCCAATTTTTGATTGTTCACATATTTACATTATAAATCCCGGATTTAGAAATTACAACTTTTTTGCAATGAAAAAAATACAGAATAACATAAGCCGTAGGCTCTGTTATTAGTGGTAAAGATACATAGGTCAAACCGGTGACAAATGTTAAAAAATTGCCAAACCGGGCAAAATCACTGTTATAATTTAGTCATATGAAACAAATTCCTAAACGCAGCACCAACACCCAGAACTATAAATATTAATAGGAACCAAGGTGATGTATGCAACCAATCGTCTATAATTTTCCCCAAAAAAATACATCCGCCTATGGTTACCGCAAAGGAAATACCTATTTGCGTAATCAAAGCCAAGCCGGTTACGCTGCGTCTTTTTTCTTCGTTGTCAAATTTTTGCCAGGGTTTCATGAAGCCACACCTTTACGCTGTTACCGGCCCGGCATATTTCACAATATAACGCAATTCATTTCATGCAAATTGCGGTTTACCGAAAATACTTAACAATAACCGGTAATTACTCTAAAAATTTCACGTTTATTATATATTGTTTTAGGGATTAAGTCAAGTTGAATAGAATATCTTTTTAATTTGTTATTTTTTTATCGGATTGTTGTAATATTATACTAGGGTTTTAATGAACCACTACCATCTTACCGGCATTTTACCCAACGAGACTCGAACTTTATTGTACTATATAACAAAACCCTTAGTGTTCAATCATGTTTTTAAGTAAGGGTTTTTCATTAAACGCTTTGTTTATTTATTATAAATTATTCTTATAAATTCGGACAAAATACATCATTATTTTTTACTCTCTTTCGATTTTCTGTTATTTTTATGACCAAAACAGGTTAACCCACAGGTTTTACTTTAATTTTTTCCCATTAATAAGGTAAATGTAAAATACTCCTTGTTTTATTTGGTGCTTTATTATAATATATATACTGATTCCATTTTAAACAGAGTACAAAATTAATTGATTTTTTTCCTGCGGATTAAAGAAAAAACTATTATTTTTATACTTCATCCAATATGAAATTAGTATACATTGGATTTCTTATGTTTATCAAACAATCGGACCTTAACCGATTTGACATACTCACCGATAAAAGGAGTTTTTATGAAAGAAAAACCTTATAATTACGGAGGACAGGCTGTTATCGAAGGGGTTATGATGCGTGGCAAGGATATTTATGCCCTGGCGGTAAGAACACCCCAAGATAATATAGAAGTTGAGAAAACCCCTATATCCTCCGCAAGCAAGAGAATAAAATTATTTAAGTTACCTATTATAAGAGGAATTTTTGCCTTTGTGGATTCATTGGTGCTGGGTCTGAAAATTATAGCTCGCTCGGCAGAATTGGCAGGCTTGGAACCTGAGGGTGACAAAGAAAAAGGCGGCTCTTTAAGCAACCTTATGATTTATTCTTCCGTAGCCGTTGCTATTGCCATATCCATAGGACTGTTTATACTGCTGCCAACCGTACTTGCAAATTTCTCCGGTGCCCTGCTTAAAGAGAATACTTGGGCTTTGGGTATAGTTGAGGGATTGTTGCGCATAGCCATTTTTGTGGGATATATACTGCTGATAGCTTCCTTAAAAGACGTTAAGCGAGTTTTTCAATATCACGGTGCTGAACACAAAACCATAAACTGCTACGAAAGCAAAAGCGAACTTACAGTGGAAAACGTCCATAAACACAGCCGTTTGCACAAACGTTGCGGTACAAGCTTTTTAATATTTGTAATGCTAATTAGTATGGTAGTTTTTATGTTTATTAAAACAGACATTATTTGGCTCAGATTTGCACTGAGAATATTACTGGTACCCTTTATTGCGGGGATTTCTTACGAGGTTATCAAATGGGCAGGTAATTCCGATTCTGCCTTTGTAAACGCAGTAAGCTATCCGGGAATATGCCTGCAACGTCTTACCACCGCAGAGCCGGACTCCCAACAAATAGAAGTGGCTATTGCGGCACTTAACGAGGTTTTGGAACATGAAAATAGC
>CAYXWM010000053.1:0-16525 GCA_964468805.1 uncultured Defluviitaleaceae bacterium | reverse complement strand
AACGCTTGCCCCCTACGTATTACCGCGGCTGCTGGCACGTAGTTAGCCGGGGCTTATTCTGCAGGTACCGTCATTATCGTCCCTGCCTAAAGAAGTTTACGAGCCGAAACCCTTCATCCTTCACGCGGCGTTGCTGCATCAGGCTTGCGCCCATTGTGCAATATTCCCCACTGCTGCCTCCCGTAGGAGTTTGGGCCGTGTCTCAGTCCCAATGTGGCCGATCACCCTCTCAGGTCGGCTACCGATCGTCGCCTTGGTGGGCTGTTACCCCGCCAACTAGCTAATCGGACGCGGACTCATCTTATACCGATAAATCTTTTCTCACTGTAACATGCATTACCGTGAGCTTATCGGGCATTAGCAACCATTTCTGATTGTTATTCCCGAGTATAAGGCAGATTATCCACGTGTTACTCACCCGTCCGCCGCTAAATCCGGGAGCAAGCTCCCTTCATCCGCTCGACTTGCATGTGTTAGGCACGCCGCCAGCGTTCATCCTGAGCCAGGATCAAACTCTCAATTTAATTTATCGTACAGCCTAAGCTGTATAATTTAATTGGGTTTGATTTGGTCAGTTAATACTGACTTAAATCTTTTTTGTTGCTTTTTATTGCTATTTTGTAACAACTGGTGTTACTTGGTTATGGTAGTTGTTTTTTCACAATTATTCGGTTTTCAATGTTCAAGCTTTGTGGTATTATTTGTTGTCTTTTGCTGCGACAACGAAATTTATTTTAGCACATCTTGTTTTCGTTGTCAACACTTTTTTAATTTTTTTTACTTTTTTTGAAGCTTGTTGCGTCCCGTTTGTTAGATTTTTGTTCTGTCCTTGGGACGAATGTTATAATACCATGAGTATATTATAATGTCAATACAAATTTTAATTTTTTTTGCAATTTTTGTGTCGAAATAGAAATCATACTTATTAATATATGAAAAATGAGGTTAGATTAAGTATCTAACCTCATAGAATACCCTTTAGACACTACCGTCCAAGAGTCTAATTACTTTAAGTAGTTCTTCAACGTAGGCACCATATCGGTTCTTTCCCAAGACAAATCTATATCACTTCTGCCGAAATGACCATATGCAGCGGTTTGTCTGTAAATAGGTCTTCTTAAATCCAAGTATTTAATGATGGATTCCGGGCGTAAGTCAAAGTGCTTCAATATAATTTCAGTTATTTCGGTGTCTGAGATTTTTCCTGTACCAAAGGTATTCACATATACAGACATGGGTTGTGCCACGCCTATAGCATAGGCTACTTCAATTTCACAGCGATTGGCAAGACCGGCCGCAACTATGTTTTTGGCTATGTATCTAGCCATATAGGCAGCCGAACGGTCTACTTTTGTGGGGTCTTTGCCCGAAAAAGCTCCGCCGCCGTGGCTGGCATATCCGCCATAAGTATCAACGATAATTTTGCGTCCGGTTAAGCCGCAATCTCCCTGAGGACCGCCTACAACAAAGCGACCTGTGGGATTAACATAGTATTTCGTATTTTCATCCAACATTTCCGAGGGAATAATGGGCTTAATAACCTGCTCTATGATGTCTGCTTTAATGCTGTCGTGGTCTATATTATCGGCGTGCTGAGTTGAGACAACTACGCAGTCCACTCGTTTGGGTGTATTGCCTTCGTATTCCACGGTGACTTGTGCTTTTCCGTCCGGTCTTAAATAAGGAAGAATGTCTTCTTTACGTACTTGAGCAAGACGTCTTGTAAGCCCGTGTGCCAGATATATAGCCATAGGCATATAATTTTCCGTCTCGTCGCAGGCAAATCCTATCATCATGCCTTGATCTCCGGCTCCTACGGTTTGTTCCTCTTTACCTTCTTTTGCTTCCAAGGCCATGTCTACGCCCATAGCTATATCGGGAGACTGCCCTTTTAAGGCTGTGACAACAGCACAAGATTCGCAATCAAAGCCGGAACCGGCGTTTTTATAACCGATTTCTTCAACTGTTTTACGCACTGTTTTTTCTATATCCACATAACAATCGGTGGTTATTTCTCCCGCAACGAAAACCAAACCTGTGGTAGTCAAAGTTTCACAAGCCACGCGAGCCATGGGGTCCTGTTCAAGTATCTTATCTAAGATAGCATCGGAAATTTGGTCGCACATTTTGTCGGGATGTCCTTCTGTGACAGATTCCGATGTAAATAATCTTTTATACATACTTCCTCCTAAAAATTGCTTGTATTCAATATGGGTCCTTTAAATACAGTGTTATTTAAAATTATTACAGTTTCTTGAGTAATAACCAAAAAGCTATAATAATAGGGAAAGATAATCTTTCCCTTAAAAATATACCCTTGTATAAAATTGTTGTCAAGTTTAATGTGGTGAAACGGAATGTTTCCGCTAAAGTCACATCTTGTAACCCTGACGGGAAAGTTGTTTGTATAGCATATCCGCAAGACCTATGCCACCTGCATCCGAGGCGTTTTTGGCGGTTTCTTCATCCAGCATATCCTGAAAAATCTGTTCTGCTTGGCTTTTAGGAACTAAACCGGAATCGGGAACAGTAGCTCGCATGGATTTCAACATCATATGAAGATAGTAGCTTTCAAATGCCTTACAGGCAGACTTTAATTGCTCGGGGTTATCTTGTTTGGAAGCATTTTCAAGCATTTGTTGAAATGATTCGGTTTGACCCTCTTCAATACGGATATTCATACCTTGTTTTACTATATCTGCATTACTTATAGCTGATATTTCCACAATTATCACCCCTATAGTCAGTACCGTAGTTTAACGTTGTATTCCGGTCTGACATTATTTGAAGTAATTAATAAATACGAGGAAACTTAAAAAATTAACCTCGTTTTAAGTTATTCGCCAATCCCAACATATCGTCTGAGGTTTGTATGGCTTTGGAATTAAGTTCGTAAGCCCTTTGGGCAACAATAAGGTTAACCATTTCTTCCGCAACGGAAACGTTGGCAAGTTCTATTTCTCCTTGAGTAATAGTACTGATATGAGCCACATCACCATCGCTTTCCCTAATGGGTTCGCCGGATGTAATTGTGGAGGCAAAAAGGTTCTTGCCTATGGCTTCCAAACCTTGTTGGTTAGTAAATTGCACTATATCGAATTGCGTACCCAGTTCAATAAATTCATTGTCTGTATTGGTGTAACCTACTTCACCTATAGAAGAAACGGAAATATCCGCAATACTTACACCGGCAGGAACAGTTATGGGTTCTTCATCTATGCCCAATACTTGATAGCCTTCGGAGGTTACTATGGTAAAGCTTCCGTCCTCAATAACATTCATTTTAAAAGAACCGTCTTTTGTATAGGCTACAGTCTCGTCATCCAATCGGACAACAAAGAAACCGTCGCCCTGTATGGCAAAGTCCAGTTGGTTATCAGTTTTTTGCGTGTTTCCTCTGGTAAATGTACGAGCTGTGGCTACCGGTCTGACGCCGTGACCCACTTGTAAGTTTACCGGTCGTCCGGTTTGGTTGGCAGGGTCAAGGGTAGCACGTTGTAATGTATCATATAAAAGAGATTTAAACTCCAAGCGTTCTTTTTTGTAACCGAAGGTGTTTACATTTGCCAAGTTATTGGAAATGGTGTCCACATTCATTTGTTGAGTAGTCATACCGGACGCCGCCGTCCATAAAGATCTCATCATATAAATTACCTCCTAGGAGCATATCGGCAGAAAAGAATAATTAGTTTAATTTCAAGAGTTATCTAAACTACTTTCTTCCTATATCACTTACGGAACGACCTAAAATCTGGTCGTGGATGGTCACCATTTTTTGGTTGGCTTCGTAAATCTTTGATACATTAATTACGTTAATAATCTCTTTAACGGAATTAATGTTGGAGTTTTCCAAACTGCCTTGAATAACAGTGCCCAAAAAAGCTGTTTCTTGGGATTCTTCCGTGGTATCGTAAAGATTGTCGCCGAATTTTCTGAGGCTGTGTCTGTCTTGAAAATCAGTGATACGAAGGGTATCGATTTCCTCGTCTCCCACCAAAACTCTGCCGTTTTGGTCTATGGTGACAATGCCGTTGGGAATTTGGATAGGTCCGTTTTGCCCCAGAACACGATTGCCTTCTTTGGTACGAAGAGTACCTTCTTGATCAAGGGTAAAGCTGCCGTCACGAGTATATTTTGTGGTTTCATTGCCTTCTTTGTCTGTGACTGATATGGCAAAGAAACCTTCGCCTACTAAAGCAATATCCAAGGGACCGTCGGTTTTAGTAATGGAACCGGTATGAAAGTCTGTATAAATGTCGTCCACAAACACACCTTGAGATATTTTGCCTATTTGTTTTGGAGGAACTATATCGTTTAAACGGGTTGTTAGTTCATCGGTAAAGGCACGTGAAACCACCATGTCTCTCTTAAAACCGGTAGTGTTTACGTTTGCGATGTTATTTGAAACCACGTCCATAGTATTCATTTGGGTAATCATGCCCACAGCAGAGGTGTATAAACCTTTAATCATGCTTTACCTCCTATGTTATGTTTCTAAGCTTTCTTAAATTGATGTTTTCACCTGAAGTAATAAATTCTATATATCTTCCTGTTCCTATAGCAACACAGGAGATAGGATCTTCAGCAATAATGGAATTAATTCCTGTACGTTTGCTTATGGCTTTATCAAGACCGTAAAGCAGGCTTCCGCCGCCGGTCATAACCAAGCCCCTGTCGGAAATGTCCGAAACCAGTTCCGGAGGAGTTCGTTCGAATACAGAATGTACTGCTTCGATTATGCTTTCCACCGGCTCTTGAAGAGCCTCGAACATTTCGGCAGAAGTAACATTTATGTTTTTGGGAAGCCCGGACAGTAAGCAACGACCCCTTACTTCCATTTCCACCGGCAAAACACGCTCATAAGCCGTTCCCACGTGCTTTTTCAATGCTTCTGCAGTTCGTTCGCCTATGAGTACGTTGTGTTTTTTACGCATATAACGAATAATTGCTTCGTCAAAGTTATCCCCGGCCACTTTCAAAGAAGTATTGATTACCATTCCGCCAAGGGAAATAACGGCAACGTCTGTTGTACCGCCGCCTATGTCTACTATCATGGAGCCGCAAGCTCTTGATATATCTATACCGGCACCTATGGCGGCGGCAATGGGTTCTTCTATTATATGGACGGCTCTTGCACCGATTTGTTTTGTTGCATCCTCTACGGCACGGCGTTCAACTTCCGTAACGGAGCTGGGAACGCAAATGCATACTCTGGGACGCATTTTAAGGAAGAAATACTTTCCCACTGATTTTGTTACAAAGAATCTCAACATCTTTTCGGTTATTTCAAAATCGGATATAACGCCTTCACGCAAGGGTCGTATAGCTACGATATTACCCGGCGTTCGACCAATCATATTTCGAGCTTCTTCTCCCACTGCCAAAACGGTATGATTGGTGTTATCGATTGCCACAACGGAGGGTTCCTCCAAGACTATGCCCTGTCCCTTAATATAAACAAGTACGCTTGCCGTACCCAAGTCTATTCCGATATCTGCTCCAATCATAAACCCACATTCTCCTTTAATATTATTAGCAATAGTATGAAAAAAAACCAAAATTAAAAGTATGTACTTAAATTCGGAAATTTCTCCGAATCAAATACGTGATGATTGGAGTTGTTTCTCAGGTAGGGGTTATATGACAACACCCCCGGGTATATTATTTATGCCGTAAAATTTTATATGTCGGTATTATGTTGATTACAAGCAAGATAATTAAACAAATTTAATTATATAATATATTGTAAAAATTTAAAAGTATTTTTCGTAAAAAATAGTTTATATATAAATCTTACAAAAAAATAAGAAAAGCACAGATATGCTATAATCACCCGAATCTCTTCTTAAAACATTAGCAACGATGTATATATACGGAATAGCCGGTTTATATTTGTCTTTAAAAAAACGGAAGTTTCTCTTTCTCAAGCCTTGATCCTTACCGGAAGTACTTTTCTGTAACAAAAAATCCAAAAAAAATAACACAGAATACGTTTTGTATCCTGTGTTAATTACATTAAACAAGTTCTATAAGTACAATCTCAGCGGCGTCGCCTTTACGTTGACCAACTCTGATAATACGGGTATAACCGCCGTTGCGGTCAGCGTATTTGGGAGCGATTTCGTCAAACATTTTGGCTGCCATATCGATAACTTTAGTGTTGGCACGTTTTTTACGTCCGTCTGCCGGAACTTCGGTTACCGCGTAGAGAGAGCTTAATATTTTACGTCTTGCGTTAAGACGAGAAGGATTGTCTTTTTTGATTTGCTTTTGAACTTCTTCAAAAACGGTTACGCGTTTACCGTCAACCACTTCTTTGACACGCTTGCCTTCGCTGTCTTTTTTCGGTACTTTTTGGGTAACAGTTACCTCTGAATAATTATCTTTTTCTTTAACGGCTAAAGTAATTAAGGGTTCTACGATGCGGCGTACTTCTTTTGCACGGGTAATGGTTGTTTTGATTTTTCCGTGGTAAAGCAAGTGAGTGGCAAGGCTGCGTAACATAGCTTTACGTTGAGTAGTAGTACGGCCCAATTTGCGTTGTATTGCCATTTTGTACCTCCTTACTTTTATGGTCTGTTCGAGAATAGTGTATATAGTAAAGGGTATCATTGCAATTTCAAACAGGTATGGTGATTAAGTAATAGCAATTTTCAAAGCATTAATCGGATAGGGGTGATAAATGCATTGAAAATAGTATTAAATCCCGGTTACCCAAAAAGGAGGCGAACCTGCAATGAAGCACCCCGGCTCTTTAAACTGAGAATTTGATTAATCGTCGCTGGGTTGTAAAGCAAGACCCAATTCAGCCATTTTGTTAAGGACTTCTTCCAAGGACTTGCGGCCCAGGTTGCGAACTTTCATCATGTCTTCTTCGGTTTTGTTTGCCAAGTCTTCTACGGAGTTAATTCCGGCACGTTTCAAACAGTTGTAAGAACGAACGGAGAGGTCCAACTCCTCGATACTTAATTCACGAACTTTTTCTTTTTTGCTTTCTTCTTTTTCAACCAAAATTTCGGTATTGCGAGCATTATCCGAAAGGTCTACGAAAAGATTAAGATGTTCGGTTAAGATTTTTGCACCGAGGCTGACTGCATCGTCCGGAGTAATGGTGCCGTTTGTCCATACTTCCAGAGTAAGTTTGTCATAATCGGTGATTTGTCCAACACGGGTATCTTCCACAACGAAGTTTACCCTACGAACAGGTGTATATAAGGAATCGACAGGTATAATTCCGATGGCTTGGTCGGGTCTTTTGTTTTTTTCCGAACTGACATAACCGCGACCTTTGGTTATGGTAATCTCCAAGTTTAACTTGGCATCGGGGCCGTCGTTTAAGGTTGCTATATGGAGATTGGGATTCATAATTTCCACATCGGCGTCTACCTGAATATCTCCGGCACGAATTTCACCGCCTGCTGTTGCGTTGATGTAGGCTGTTTTGGGTTCATTGCCTGAAGCGGAGTTTTTGATAGCCAATTCCTTTAAGTTGAGAATAATTTCTGCTACATCTTCTTTAACACCCGGTACAACAGAAAATTCATGCAAAACACCTTCAATTTTCACATTGCTTACTGCGGCACCCGGCAAGGAGGAAAGCAATATTCGTCTCAATGAATTCCCCAACGTTGTGCCATAGCCTCGTTCCAGTGGTTCCAGTACAAAACGCCCATAGGTTCCGTCTTCTGAAATTTCTGCAATGTCAATACGAGGTCTTTCAAATTCAAACATATGCAGTTACCTCCTTTTTTAAAAAAATCGCTTTCATAAAAGCTTTATAAGTCCTTAAGGGCTTGGCGGTTTTACTATGTAGAACCGAAACTCGGGCAACCCATGGGGCTACCCCTGCCCATAAAAGCTTGCCGCCTTTGGGAAAGCGGTTAAAACTTTTTGCAATTGATTTCTGTATCTCAGTTATAACAGAGAAGCTAATCATAGCTTTATTATTTTGAGTACAACTCGATGATAAGCGTTTCGTGAACCGGGATGTCGATTTGATCACGGTTGGGAACAGCGTTTACGGAACCGGTAAGGTTTTCGTGGTCTGCTGTAAGCCATTCGGGAACGATTCTGTGAGAAGTTACTTCAAGAACGTCTTTGAAACGTTGGAAAGAACGAGCGGAATCTTTAACCGCAATTTTATCGCCGACTTTTACTTGATATGAAGGAATATTTACTTTTTTGCCGTTAACTTCGATAAGATTATGACGAACGATTTGTCTTGCTTCGGTTCTGGAACGACCATAACCCAAACGATAAACAACGTTGTCTAAACGTAATTCAAGCAATCTTAACAGGTTTTCGCCTGTGATGCCCGGTTGACGGTCAGCTTTTGCGAAGTATCCTCTGAATTGGGATTCCAAAACACCGTAAATACGTTTTGCTTTTTGTTTTTCGCGTAATTGCAAACCGAACTCGGATAATTTCTTTCTGGATGTACCGTGTTGACCGGGTGCGGTATTGCGTTTATCTATTACTATAGGACAAGTCTTTTTATTACAACGCTCGCCCTTTAAAAACAGCTTTGTGCCTTCTCTGCGGCATAATCTGCACACAGGGCCGATATATCTAGCCAATCCTTGCACCTCCTGATTTTAAACCTTTGGTAAATTGGTTTCGTGACTGATTCTTTTTATAATGATTGTCTTTCAAACGGACTTTTAATCACTTAAGATTAAAAAATCCCGGGGTTATAAATTTATATAAACACTTGAACGCTCGAGAGTGGGTAAAATGACGGTACCCAAGTATTTGGGCAGTGCTTGCTGTGTTGCTTAACTTGTAGATTTTAGGTATTACGGAATACCGTGAGCAAAGCTCTGAAAATCATATTAAGCAACATATACGGCAAAGCCCAAAATGCTTTTTATGCGATGCAGCCGGCCGGCATAAAAGCATTTTCTTCGGCGAATTATTAATAAGCCGAAATTATATTATACTCTACGACGCTTGGGCGGTCTACAACCATTATGAGGAACCGGAGTTACGTCTTTAATCATTGTTACGTCAAGACCGGCGGCTTGAAGAGCACGGATAGCGGCTTCTCTGCCTGAACCGGGGCCTTTAACGAAAACTTCGATGGTTTTCAGGCCAAATTCTTTTGCAATACCTGCAGCGGTATCTGCTGCCATTTGAGCTGCGTAAGGGGTAGATTTTCTTGAACCGCGGAAACCCAACTGACCGGCAGAAGCCCATGACAATGCGTTACCGCCCATATCGGTAATGGTAACGATGGTATTGTTGAAGGTAGACTGGATGTGAGCCTGACCACGGTCGACGAACTTTTTGTCACGGCGACGTCTTGTGGTAGTTTTTTTAACAGCTTTCTTAGCCATTCAATGGACCTCCTATTTCTTCTTATTGGCAACGGTACGTCTTGGGCCTTTACGGGTTCTGGAATTTGTTTTTGTACGTTGTCCGCGAACGGGTAAGCCTTTACGGTGACGGATACCGCGATAGCAACCGATTTCCACAAGACGTTTGATATTCAAAGCAATTTCACGACGCAAGTCACCTTCTACCTTTTGGGTAGTATCGATAACTTCACGAATTTTGGAAATTTCGTCTTCGGTAAGGTCGCGGATTCTGGTGTCGGGGTTGACGCCTGCTTCCTTTAAAATTCTGTTGGAGCTTGGTCTGCCGATACCGTATATATAGGTAAGCCCTATTTCAACACGCTTTTCTCTCGGTAGGTCAACGCCTGATATACGTGCCATTTAATGCATACACCTCCAAATAATTAACCTTGTCTTTGTTTATGTTTAGGATTAACGCATATAACTCTGATGGAGCCTTTACGTCTGATTATCCTACATTTTTCGCAAATAGGTTTGACTGACGGTCTAACCTTCATGATAATCACTCCTTTGGGGATATTATTTATCCCGCCAAATAATTCTGCCTTTGGTTAAGTCATATGGTGACATTTCAATTCGAACCTTGTCACCGGGAATTATACGGATAAAATTCATACGCAATTTACCTGAAATATGGGCAAGAATTTTATGGCCGTTTTCTAATTGAACTTGAAACATTGCGTTAGGGAGTTTCTCCAAAACTGTTCCTTCAACCTCTATTACATCGTCTTTAGACATGCTTCTAACCTCCTCTTCCGGCAGCATTCAAACAAGGAGTTACGAAACCACGGCAGATACTTAGAAAACCCACAGCTAAATCCGTTCCCAAACATACCCAAACGATAGGATAGGGATGTTATCGTTTCGGTTTTTGGATGAACAAAGAATTAATCTTTGTTGTTAAACGGCGCTAAAGCTTTTCTAAGGTCCGAGTCCAAAATTTGTCTTGCATGGATTTTCTGTTGAATATCCAAAAGAACATTATTGGTAGGTTGGATATGTTTAAATTTTTTCTTCTTTGGTCCGGAAAATTTGCGTAAGGAACCGTCCGCAAGAAAGGCATATTCAGCATCAACGGATATTACTACAAAGGCTAGGCCTTTATCCCGTCCTCGTTTTGAATAAACTACTTGACCAACACTAAGCATTCCGGTCTCCTTACTCTTATATACAATTCGCACAGCCGTAACCGACCACTGCGAATACAAGTTTATTTATAAAGTTTATCAAATAAACAAATAGATTTATACAGCGAATCAGTTTAACATATCCGCAAGGTTGTTTCAACATGAACCGTTTACTAATTTTATATAATTTTATAGAAAATCCGGCAAAATTATATAAAATTAGTAGTTATAGCCGAAAAGTCGACTGATATTCAGGTCGATACACCTTAGACTGTTAAAATTTCCGGGTCGGAGTCGGTTATCAAAACGGTGTTTTCGTAATGAGCCGAATATTTTCCGTCGGAAGTAACCACTGTCCAACCGTCGTCCAAGATATCCACATCGGCTGTGCCGGCGTTAACCATAGGCTCTATAGCCAAGGTCATTCCGGGAGCCAGACGGGGTCCGCGGTTAGGCATACGATAATTGGGGATTTGAGGATCCTCATGCATATGCTTACCCACGCCGTGACCTACAAATTCACGTACTACCGTGAATCCGAAAGATTCCACGTATTCTTGAACAGCGGCTGATATTTCATGCAAATGCATTTTTGCTCGGGCGTACTCTATTCCTTTAAAAAAGCTCTCTCTTGTAACGGCTATTAATCGCTTAGTCTCTTCGGAAACGGTTCCGACGGCAAGAGTGCGGGCGGCGTCAGCATGGTATCCGTTCTTGTTTGCAACGATGTCGATACTGACAATATCGCCTTCTTTTAGCTTTTTCATACCCGGTATACCGTGAATTACTTCATTGTTTACCGAAATACATATGGCTGCGGGATAACCCTTGTATCCTTTTGAAGAAGGATAGGCTCCTGCGTTTACTATATAACTTTCGGCCAAGTCATTTAATTCTTTTGTGGTAATGCCGGGACGCACGTTACTTTCGAGAAGCTCGTGGGTCTTTAGCACTATATTTCCAACGTGACGCATATGTTGGATTTGTTCAGCATTTTTAATTAAAATTGCCATGGATAACTCCAATCGATTCTGCCATATCTTAGGACAAGAAACCCTTATAGTGACGCATAAGCAGCTGGGATTCCAACTGTTTTACGATTTCGATGGCAACACCGGATACGATAAGGAGAGTTGTTCCTCCAAAGTACAGGTTGAAACCGAAAACCCATTCTAAAATTATGGGAGCAATAGCTATCAAAGAGTAGAATGCGGCACCAATCCAAGACATACGATTAATTGTATTTTGGATATAGTCGCCGGTAGGTTTGCCGGGACGGATACCCGGAACGAAACCGCCGGATTTTTTCATGTTTTCAGCCATTTCTACGGGGTTTATTGCAAAAGATGTATAGAAGAAAGTAAAGCAGAATATCAACAATATATAAACTAAAGCACCAATGGGAATATAAATACCTCTGTCCATAAAAGGCAAGGGAATGTAAGTCATGTTGCTGATGGAAAGTACATTAACAACGCTTGTTAACCATTCGGGACCTTGACCTTTTGGCCAGAAATTCAAAATTACACCCGGGAATTGAAGCAGAGAGATTGCAAAGATGATGGACATTACACCGGCTATATTTACTTTAATGGGAATATGAGAGCTTTGTCCGCCGTACATTTGTCTGCCAACCATTTTCTTGGCGTATTGTACGGGGATACGGCGTTCGCCTTCTTGTATATAAACAACAAAGGCCACAAGACCCACAAAAAACACAAGCAATATAGCAGCTGCAACAAATCTCCAAGCATCTGCACCAACCATCTCTTGAGAGAAGTTGAATACACCTTTAAACAAACCTGAAAGAATGTTTGCAAAGATTATAAACGAAGCACCGTTTCCGATACCCTTTTCGGTTAAGAGTTCGCTTATCCACATGATAAGGATAGTACCGGTTACGATAGCGACAGTAGCCATAATATAGACGAACAGGTTTCTGTGATAGAACAGATTTTGCAAAGAAATTACTGTTGTTATACCTTGAAGCAAGGCAAGAGCAACTGCCAGAACACGAGTATACTGGTTAATTTTCTTTCTGCCTTCTTCGCCTTCCTTCTGGATTTGCTCCAGTTTGGGAATAGCTACTGTTAAAAGTTGCATTATGATGGATGCGGTAATATACGGTCCTATACCGAGAACAAACAGCGTTCCCACACCGCCACCGGCTATGACAGCAAACATATTAAGGTTGCCTGCCGAGTCAGACCTGAGAGAAGCCAGTGCGTTTAAGTCCAGACCGGGAAGAGGGATGAAGGTTCCGAGACGATATATAAGAAGTACCAACAGTACATAAAAAATCTTTTTACGTATATCTTTTACCTTCCAAGCGTTCGAGAAGATGCTGAACATTAAATCACCTCTGCTTTACCGCCTGCCGATAGAATTTTTTCAGCGGCTGATTTGCTGAAGTAATTTACTTGTACCGTTAATTTACGGTCAAGATTTCCTTCACCCAAGATTTTCACGCCGTCTTTTGGGTTGCTTACAAGGCCCTTGGATTTTAAAGCTGCAATGTCTACAACAGCACCGTCTTCAAAAACGTTGAGCAAAGCAACGTTGATAGCAATGATTTCTTTTGTGCTTCTGCATTTGAAGCCACGTTTGGGCAGACGTCTGTAGAGAGGCATTTGTCCGCCTTCGAAGCCGGGACGAACGCCACCGCCGGAACGAGCTTTTTGTCCTTTATGACCGCGACCGGCGGTTTTGCCGTTACCTGAACCGTGGCCGCGTCCTTTACGCCAGTTCTTAAATTTAGAACCTTCTGCGGGTTTTAAATCACCTAAGTTCAAGACTGCACACCTCCTTTAAACTTCTTCCACCTTAACTAAGTGACATACTTGTTTTACCATGCCCCTGATAGCGGGGTCGTCGTTTTTGATAACCTGAGAATTCAACTTGCGTAAGCCTAAAGCTTGGATGGTCTTTTTATGTTTAGGGATTGCTTTAATTGTAGACCTTACAAGCGTTATTTTTAAATTCGCCACGTTTGACCTCCTTCCGATATTACAGGTTGCGATATATCCCGAAATAATTATTTCAAGATTTCTTCTACGCTTTTGCCGCGTAAACGAGCAACTTGTTCGGGGGTTTTGAGTTGTTTCAAACCTTCGATGGCAGCGTTTACAACGTTGCGTTTGTTGTTTGAGCCGAGGGATTTTGTTCTGATGTTACGGATACCTGCAAGTTCCATAACTGCACGAACAGAGCCGCCGGCTATGATACCGGTACCTTCACCGGCCGGTTTTAAAAGAACGGAAGCTGCACCAAATTTACCGATGGTTTCATGGTACAAGCTGTCTTGTTCGTTACGTTCGATACGGATTAAGTTTTTCTTTGCGTCCTCTCTGCCTTTGCGGATAGCATCGGGGATTTCTGTAGACTTGCCAAGACCTACGCCTACATGACCGTTCTCATCGCCGACAACTACCAGTGCCGCAAAACGAAATGTACGCCCGCCTTTAACAACTTTTGTAACACGGTTGATAGTAACAACCTTGTCTTTAAGTTCAAGTGCGTTTGCGTCAATTTTCTTCAAGCGTTTTCCTCCTTACTCTATGTTTAATGCTAATTAAGGACAGAATATTAAGCCAACCTTAATTTCGGCAGCAATATTATTAACAATTAGAATTGTAAACCTGCACTTCTTGCACCGTCAGCCAAAGCGGCAACTTTTCCGTGGTAAACATAACCGCCACGGTCGAATACCACAGATGTGATACCTTGAGCTACAGCTTTTTTGCCGATAGCTTCGCCTACGATTTTGGCTGCTTCCATGTCGGAAGTGTTTTGCAATTGGGTAGCAATTGCTTTTTCAACGGTAGAGGCGGCAACAAGGGTATGACCTTTGGTGTCGTCTATAATTTGAGCGTAGATATGTTTATTGGAACGGAAAACAGCCAATCTTGGTCTTTCCGCTGTTCCTTTGATGTATCTTCTCAATCTGTAGTGACGCTTTTCACGGGCAAGCTTGCGTGATTTTTTCTTAATCATTTCCGGCACTCCTTTCCTACAGTAGTCATTCGTCTGAGTGGACTTTTAGGGAAAAAGTAGCTTATTACTTCTTACCTGCTTTACCCACTTTACGGCGAATAGTTTCTGTGCTGTATTTAATACCTTTGCCTTTGTACGGTTCAGGTCTGCGTTTGTCTCTGATTTCAGCGGCGAATTGGCCGACGGCTTCTTTATCGATACCGGAGACGATGATTTTGTTGGCCTCAACGGTAGTGGTGATTCCGTCGGGGTCTATCATTTCTACGGGATGAGAGTAGCCTAAAGTTAAGGTTAATTTATTGCCGGATTTTGCTGCTCTGTAACCTACGCCGTTGATTTCCAAGGTTTTGGAATAGCCTTCGGTAACGCCGACTACCATGTTGAAAATGAGAGTACGGGTTAAGCCGTGAAGAGCTTTGTGGCGTTTTAAGTCGCTGGGACGAGTTACTGTAATTTGTCCGTCTTCGATTGCGATGTTCATGTCATCAACAAGTTTACGGGTAAGCGTGCCCTTTGTTCCTTTTACGGTGATGTTGTTGCCTTCTGCAAGGGTAACTTGAACACCGTCCGGAATGGAAATGGGTAAGCGTCCGATACGTGACATGGTCTGCACCTCCTAAATTGCTGTATGGGTCAAAGTCAAAGTCAAGACCTTGGGGATAGACCCCAAAACCCCGCCACTTTTGAAAAGTGGACAAAACTTTTAACATTAATTACTTAAGCATTATAAAATAATAAATCTTTTCAAAGGTTTATTATTTTACCAAACGAAGGCTAAAACTTCGCCGCCTACGCCTAATTGACGAGCTTCTTTGTCTGTTACGATGCCTTTGTTAGTGGAAACGATGGCTGTGCCAAGGCCGCCCAAAACGCGGGGCATTTCTTCACAGTTTGCGTAAACTCTCAGACCGGGTTTGGAAATACGTTTGAGACCACCGATAACTTTTTCGTTTTTGTCTTTACCGTATTTTAATCTGATACGCATAGTCTTTTTGGGGCCGTCCTCTATGATTTCGTATCCGAGAACATAACCTTCTTTTTTCAATATATCAGCGATAGCTACCTTTACACGAGAGGAAGGTATATCAACTGTTTTATGTTTAGCCGTGTTGGCGTTTCTGATTCTTGTAAGCATATCTGCAATAGGATCGCTCATTGACATAGAAAAAACCTCCTTTCCCCGGTTTTACCAGCTTGCTTTCCTTACGCCCGGGATTTGTCCTTTATAGGCCATCTCTCTGAAACATATGCGGCATATACCGAATTTGCGTAATGTTGCATGTGGACGTCCGCATATTTTGCAGCGGTTGTGGAACCTAGTGGAAAACTTGGGTTGCTTTTGCTGCCTGACAATCATTGATTTTTTTGCCACAAACTAACCTCCTTGTAAAATCGAAACCGAATAAACAACCGGTTCTGCAAATAAGTAACATTTAAGTTTTTACAAAGCTCGAAAGGGATGTTTTCCCTAACAGAGGAGTATTTGTTCGGTCGGTTGAATTGTGTATTCGGTATTATTGTGCTTGGTCTGCTTTTCTGAAAGGCATTCCGAACAATCTAAACAATTCTCTGGCTTCTTCGTCTGTTTGTGCTGTTGTAACAAAGCAGATGTCCATGCCGCGGATTTTGTCGATTTTATCGTATTGAATTTCGGGGAAAATAAGTTGTTCTTTAACGCCCATGGTGTAATTGCCGCGTCCGTCGAAGGAATCGGGGCTTACGCCTCTAAAGTCACGTACACGAGGCAGAGCGATGTTGATAAGACGGTCAACGAAGCTGTACATCTTTTTGCCGCGAAGGGTTACCATGCAACCGATGGGCATACCTGCACGGAGCTTGAAAGCTGCGACTGATTTTTTGGCTTTGGTAACAACAGGTTTTTGACCCGCGATGATGGCAAGGTCGCCTGTAGCATGTTCCAAAACTTTGGAATTGTCTTTGGCTTCGCCCAGACCCATGTTAATAACAACTTTTTCGATTTTCGGAACTGCCAATTTATTTTTATATGCGAATTTTTTCATCATGGCCGGAATTACTTCCGTCTCATAA